>NZ_JACJDX010000060.1:0-230 GCF_014163775.1 Shewanella sp. SR43-8
TCTGAGGCGCCAACGACTAAATTGTGCACGTTCGCCAGGGCTTCAAAGTCATTGGCGACGGCGGCCACGCCCGCTGGGGTCAAGCTGATGACACCGGTCACGGGGTCAATCTCAAACCAAGCGTCATCATTGCCGCTGACGATACTGTAGGTCACTGGCGTGCCTTCCGGATCGGTCGCAGACACAGTGCCAATCACAGTGCTGTCGCTGCTGTTTTCAAAATACGTAAA
>NZ_JACJDX010000061.1:0-219 GCF_014163775.1 Shewanella sp. SR43-8
CAATTTAGTCGTCGGCGCCTCAGATGGCGTCAACACCACCAACATTAACGTCACCCTCACTGAGCTTGATGTCAATGAAACGCCTGAGTTCACTCCACCCGTGGGCGAAACCAGCTACAACTTTAGCTACAATGAAAACAGCAGCGACAGCACCGTGATTGGCACCGTCAATGCCACCGATCCAGAAGGCACGCCAGTGACCTACAGCATCGTCAGCGG
>NZ_JACJDX010000062.1:0-219 GCF_014163775.1 Shewanella sp. SR43-8
GTTGTGAGGCGTTGAGCTAACTTGTACTAATGACCCGTGAGGCTTAACCATACAACCCAGATGGGTTTTACTGATACGACTTAGTGTTAGAATAAAGCGCTTAAGCAGTGCGAGAGACTCAATAAGCAATCAGCTTTCCGAATTATTATTTAATGCAATGTACTGCGTTAGATAAACAAAATTTGTCTGGAAACCATAGAGCTGTGGCACCACCTGATC
>NZ_JACJDX010000063.1:0-215 GCF_014163775.1 Shewanella sp. SR43-8
GGATCGGTCGCAGACACAGTACCGATCACCGTGCTGTCGCTGCTGTTTTCATTGTAGCTAAAGTTGTAGCTGGTTTCGCCCACGGGTGGGGTGAACTCAGGCGCTTCATTGACATCAAGCTCAGTGAGGGTGACGTTAATGTTGGTGGTGTTGACGCCATCTGAGGCGCCGACGACTAAATTGTGCACGTTCGCCAGGGCTTCAAAGTCATTGGC
>NZ_JACJDX010000064.1:0-215 GCF_014163775.1 Shewanella sp. SR43-8
CCGTGAGGCTTAACCATACAACCCAGATGGGTTTTACTGATACGACTTAGTGTTAGAATAAAGCGCTTAAGCAGTGCGAGAGACTCAATAAAGCAATCAGCTTTCCGAATTATTATTTAATGCAATATACTGCGTTAGATAAACAAAATTTGTCTGGAAACCATAGAGCTGTGGCACCACCTGATCCCATTCCGAACTCAGAAGTGAAACACAGT
>NZ_JACJDX010000065.1:0-214 GCF_014163775.1 Shewanella sp. SR43-8
CCGTGAGGCTTAACCATACAACCCAGATGGGTTTTACTGATACGACTTAGTGTTAGAATGAAGCGCTTAAGCAGTGCGAGAGACTCAATAAGCAATCAGCTTTCCGAATTATTATTTAATGCAATATACTGCGTTAGATAAACAAAATTTGTCTGGAAACCATAGAGCTGTGGCACCACCTGATCCCATTCCGAACTCAGAAGTGAAACACAGT
>NZ_JACJDX010000066.1:0-209 GCF_014163775.1 Shewanella sp. SR43-8
CCTATAGGCGACAGCTACAGCTTTACGTATTTTGAAAACAGCAGCGACAGCACGGTGATCGGTACTGTGTCTGCAACCAACCCTGAAGGCACGCCAGTGACCTACAGTATCGTCAGCGGCAATGATGACGCTTGGTTTGAGATTGATCCCGTGACCGGTGTCATCAGCTTGACCCCAGCGGGCGTGGCCGCCGTCGCCAATGACTTTGA
>NZ_JACJDX010000067.1:0-206 GCF_014163775.1 Shewanella sp. SR43-8
AACATTAACGTCACCCTCACTGAGCTTGATGTCAATGAAACGCCTGAGTTCACTCCACCCGTGGGCGAAACCAGCTACAACTTTACGTATTTTGAAAACAGCAGCGACAGCACTGTGATTGGCACTGTGTCTGCGACCGATCCGGAAGGCACGCCAGTGACCTACAGTATCGTCAGCGGCAATGATGACGCTTGGTTTGAGATTGA
>NZ_JACJDX010000006.1:0-316294 GCF_014163775.1 Shewanella sp. SR43-8
CCTACAAAATCATTAATTGTTGATGGCCGTTTAGGCTCTAGCCCTGAAAGCTCTAAAACCGTTGCAGCGATTAAGTTATTTCAAAGCAAAGTACTTAATATGCTACGTCCAGATGGCAAAATTGACGCTAATGGTCGAACTCATCGAAAGATAAATGAAAAGTTAATAGCCGTATCAAGCAAGTTTAACTATAAGTTACCGATAGCATCTATTGATATTCCAACATTATCAGAGTCTGATTATCTAGATATTGCGAATCAACTTGGCTGTAAAGTCGCTGCAGTCAAAGCTGTTGCGGACGTTGAGTCTTCTGGTGATGCATTTTTTTCAAACGGAAAGCCAAAAATTTTATATGAAGCCCATATTTTTTCTCATTTGACAAATCACAAGTATGATCAGAGTAACCCATCTGTATCCAGCAGAACTTGGAATCGAAGCTTATATAACGGTGGCTCCCAGGAGTATGCAAGGCTTGAAATTGCCATGACGTTAGATTCTTCAGAGGCTTTGAAGTCGACTTCATGGGGGCGCTTTCAAATTATGGGCTTTAATTATAGTGAGTCAGGTTTTACTAGCGTAGAAGCATTTGTTAAAGCAATGTTCAGCTCAGAAAGAAAACAGCTTGATGCTTTCGTTAGCTTTGTAAAGAATAAAGGGCTAGAAAAGTACCTAATAACGCTAGACTGGGCTTCATTTGCTAAAGGTTATAACGGGTCGCAGTACGAACAGAATAAGTATGATGTTAAATTACAGAAGGCATTTGAAAAATATGACAAAAAGTAAACTCTCTAACGCTTTGTGGGTTTTACCCTTATTTTTAGTTGCATCGTGTAGTGCCTCTCAGCATGATGAGGCAGAGATTATATTTAAATGCCACGCTGAGCAGCCCAAATCGATTGATGTTGTTATTAGTAAAATGGATAACACGTTTAAATTAGAGCAATTTAACATTGCAAGTTCAAAGCTTGCTAATGCAGAGCTAATTAGTGATGTGAGTAAATCGAGCTTCCACCGCTCTTTAGTCACTGAGCACAGTATGACTTTTACACACGGCGATAGTGAAGTCATCGTGAGTGACTACTACAGCGAAGAACTTAATATGATTACTAAAGAAACATCAGTAACAATACAAAAAATTGGTAAAAAAGAATATTGGCTTTGTGATGATTCAGGTTTTAGTAAGTTAGGCTCTGTTGAAGATTTCTAGTAAATTAAAAATGTTCATTATCTTGCTAAAATCAAAGTGATTAAAGTGGAATAAATGTACCAAGATGATGAATTAGAAAAGCAGGTCTATTTTGCTGAACAGGCTCATTCATACCTTCGCCTATGCTTTCTTTTACAGTTTATATTTCTCAAAAAAGAGTTTCTTCAGAAGAGACTTTGACATGGGGAAAACATTTTTGTTTGCTTTGTCATTGTTATATCTTTCACCAACGCAGCAGGTCCGAGGTGGAATAATTCAATTGATATAGATGATCACAACTTAACAATTAATGTTGCAGTTCAACAGTGCCAAAAAACTTAATTAATGCTCCTAAAAGCTGGAGCTATTGTGTAAAAAAAGCCGTTAATATGGGTCCTTGGAGAGGTTTAGTACCTCTTAGCTTGCACACAGGTGATCCGGATTGTAATAGAGTCATCAGCAAAGACTAATTTGAGTTTAATTACCACCAACTCAAACTGATTACGGTAATACGACTTTAATCTGTTAACACTTGTAATATATAGCTTCTAACAGATTATAAATCTTGAGAAGGCAGAAGGTGTTTAGTGTTGATTTATACAATGCGTTCAATAGTTGCTGATGTTTAAATCTAGGTAACAAAAAAGCGCCTTTCGGCGCTTTTTTCTGTTTGGTTAATCAGATGATTAACGCTTATCAACGCTCACAAAATCACGCGCAGACTCACCAGTGTATAACTGGCGAGGACGGCTGATTTTATGGCCTGGTTGATCTAACATTTCTTTCCAATGTGAAATCCAACCAACAGTACGAGACAATGCAAATAGCACTGTGAACATATCGTTAGGGATACCAATGGCTTTCATGATGATACCAGAGTAGAAATCAACGTTCGGGTATAGCTTCTTAGAGATGAAGTACTCATCTTCAAGAGCGATACGCTCAAGTTCCATTGCCACGTCTAATAATGGATCAACCACTTTCAGTTCTTTAAGCACTTCATGACAGGTTTCACGCATCACTTTAGCGCGAGGGTCGAAGTTCTTATAAACACGATGGCCAAAGCCCATTAGACGGAATGGGTCGTTTTTGTCTTTCGCTTTCTCGATAAACTCAGGAATACGATCAACGCTGCCGATTTCTTCTAACATTTCTAAGCAAGCTTCGTTAGCACCACCATGAGCTGGGCCCCACAACGAAGCAATACCCGCTGCAATACATGCAAATGGATTAGCGCCTGAAGAACCGGCTAAACGAACAGTAGATGTAGATGCATTTTGCTCGTGATCAGCATGTAATACAAAAATACGGTCCATCGCTTTTTCAACAACTGGGTTGACTTTGTACTCTTCACAAGGAGTAGCAAACATCATCGACAAGAAGTTACCTGCGTAACTTAAATCGTTACGTGGGTAGACAAAAGGTTGCCCCATTGAGTACTTGTAGCACATCGCTGCGATTGTCGGCATTTTCGACACTAAGCGGTAAGCTGCAATTTCACGATGCTTTGGATTGTTAACATCAAGAGAATCTTGATAGAAAGCAGATAATGCACCCGTTACACCACATAGCATTGCCATTGGGTGTGCGTCACGGCGGAAACCTCTGAAAAAGAATGCAATTTGCTCGTGAACCATAGTGTGTTCTTTCACTGTGGAAACAAATTGTTCGTAATCAGCTTTAGACGGTAATTCACCATACAATAGCAAGTAGCATAAATCTAAGTATGTCGATTCAGTAGCAAGTTGGTCAATTGGATAACCACGATGCAACAAGATACCTTGCTCACCGTCGATATAAGTAATTGCTGACTCACAAGATGCAGTAGCTAAAAAGCCTGGATCGAAGGTGAAATACCCTTTTTTTCCAAGTGTACTGATGTCGATAACGTCAAAACCTTCAGTACCTTTCTTAATAGGTAGGTCGATTGAATCGTTTCCTGGTAACTCTAATTTGGCTATATTATCAGCCATACCCCGTTCTCCTTACTTCATTCTTCTATATGAGTGCGGCATGTTAAGCGGTCATTACTTTACAGTGGATCGGGATCACAGATCAATTTAAATAAGCGTTTAAATTCGTTAGACCAAGGTATATGTCTGCTGTAAACCGCTCTAGGCTTGAATTAAATTAAAAAAACAGTAAAAAAACTTATTTTGCATAATGTGATGTTTGTATTTGACAATTCCCGCGAGTATACTTGCCTGCGTCCCTAAGGGAGACTAACGTCACAGTTTAGAAACGATTAATTTACGCACTAAATAGTGGTTTCTCAACTGATTAGATGTTTTAGAGTGATCTGTTATTTGTTTTAAAACGTAAGCTAAGTGTTAGCGTTAGTGGTTAAACAAATAACAGATATATAACAAAAATAATGCTCGACGGAGCTGAGTGAGCAGAACGTGAAAAAGCAAAGACCTGTCCATCTAGACCTGCAGACGATTCGCTTTCCTGCAACAGCGATCGCGTCAATCCTACACCGTGTTTCCGGTGTTATCATGCTATTTGCTATTGGTATTCTTCTATGGTTGTTAAATTCGACTTTAACATCAGCAGAAGGGTTCGCTAGCGTACAATCCTTGTTCGATGGTTTCGTGATGAAGTTCATCCTTTGGGGCATTCTAACCGCGTTAGGTTATCACTTGTTAGGTGGCATTCGTCATTTGATTATGGATACTGGTCGCTGGGAAGAGTTAGCTTCGGGTACAGCATCGGCTAAAGCTACGTTTGCTTTAGCAGCGGTTCTATCAATCATAGCGGGGATTTGGGTATGGTAACAAATGCAGCAAGTTTTGGACGTAGTGGTGTTCATGACTATATTCTATTACGCGCAAGTGCAGTGATCCTCGCTTGTTATACTATTTTCTTAGTAGGTTTTATCGCGTGTAGTGCCCCGTTAACTTTCGAAATTTGGAGTGGCTTATTCAGTTCACTTCCAATGAAAGTCTTTACTCTTATAACGTTGGTTGCTTTGCTTATCCATGCTTGGATTGGTGTATGGCAAGTGTTGACTGATTATGTCAAAAATACAGCGTTGCGTGGTGTACTACAGTTTACTTTTGTTGTTATCGCATTGAGTTATTTAGCTTCAGGCATAGTAATAGTGTGGGGTGTTTAAGTGAGTATTCCAGTACGCGAATTTGATGCAATTGTGATCGGCGCCGGTGGCGCAGGTATGCGAGCAGCATTACAGATTTCTAAAGAAGGTAAGAGCTGCGCGCTGTTATCTAAAGTATTCCCTACTCGTTCACATACCGTTTCTGCTCAAGGTGGTATCACCGTAGCATTAGGTAATGCACACGAAGATCATTGGGAACAACACATGTATGACACGGTCAAAGGTTCCGATTTTATCGGTGACCAAGAAGCCATCGAATTTATGTGTAAAACAGGTCCTGAAGCCATCATCGAACTTGAGCAAATGGGTTTACCTTTCTCTCGTTTTGAAAACGGCACCATTTACCAACGTCCGTTTGGTGGTCAGTCTAGAAACTTTGGTGGCGAGCAAGCCGCTCGAACTGCCGCTGCTGCTGACAGAACAGGCCATGCACTGCTTCATTGTTTATATCAACAAAACGTTAAACATAAAACTGACGTTTATTCTGAGTGGTATGCCTTAGATTTGGTTAAAAATGAAGATGATGTTGTTGTCGGTTGTACTGCGATTGAAATCGAAACCGGTGATATTGTTTATTTCAAAGCCAAAGCCACTATTTTAGCCACCGGCGGTGCAGGGCGTATTTACGCGTCTACCACCAATGCTCATATCAATACCGGTGACGGCGTTGGTATTGCAGCTCGCGCTGGTGTTCAGTTACAAGATATGGAAATGTGGCAGTTCCACCCTACGGGTATTGCTGGTGCAGGCACATTGGTGACTGAGGGTTGTCGTGGTGAAGGTGGATATCTTTTAAATAAAGATGGCGAACGTTTCATGGAACGCTATGCTCCTAATGCGAAAGATTTGGCATCTCGTGACGTGGTAGCACGTTCAATGATGACTGAAATTCGTGAAGGTCGTGGTTTAGACGGTCCATTAGGTCCGCATTTGTTGCTTAAACTTGATCATTTAGGTAAAGAAACCCTTGAAGCACGTCTTCCTGGTGTATGTGAATTATCCCGTACTTTTGCTCACATTGATCCAGCTGATGGTCCAATTCCTGTGATCCCGACTTGTCATTACATGATGGGCGGTTTACCGACTAAAGTGAGTGGACAAGTTATTCGCCAGAATAACGATGGCACCGAGCAAGATGTATTAGGTTTGTTTGCTGTGGGTGAGATTGCCTGCGTATCAGTACATGGTGCAAACCGTTTAGGTGGTAACTCACTACTTGATTTAGTGGTGTTTGGACGTGCTGCCGGTCAGCATTTAGGTAAAGCGTTAGACGAAACGCCTGAGCCTAAAGCGGCGACAGACGAAGAAATAAGTGCATCACTTACACGTCTTAATCGTTGGGAAAGCAACAAAGACGGTGAAGATCCTTCGGTTATCCGTAAAGACCTTCAATTGTGCATGCAGTTAAATTTCTCTGTTTTCCGCAGTGGCGAAGCCATGGCAGAAGGTTTAGAACAACTTCAAGCAATTCAAAAGCGTCTTGAAAATGCCAAGTTATCTGATAGTTCAACAGAATTTAACACTCAACGTATTGAGTGCTTAGAATTAGACAACTTGATGGCCACCGCGCTGGCAACGGCTTATGCAGCTAACTTCCGTACTGAAAGCCGTGGTGCGCATTCTCGTGAAGATTATTTAGATCGTGATGATGACAATTGGTTATGTCATAGCATATTTGACCCAGTCACTACCGCTATGAGTAAACGTGATGTCAACATGACACCTAAATTGCGCGATGCGTTTCCACCAGTAAAACGTACCTATTAGGCAGGAGTTGCAAAAGATGAAATTAACATTTGCATTGTATCGTTATAATCCTGATGTAGATACCAAGCCTTATATGAAGGATTACACCCTAGAAGTGCCAGATGGCTCTGATATGATGGTGTTAGATGCGTTAATTAAACTGAAAGAACAAGACCCAACGCTTGCGTTCCGTCGTTCATGCCGTGAAGGTGTGTGTGGTTCTGACGGTGTTAACATGAATGGTAAAAATGGATTGGCGTGTATTACACCAATTTCAACCTTTAAAGGGAAGAAAATTGAAGTCCGTCCATTACCAGGCATGCCAGTAGTTCGAGATTTAGTCGTCGACTTGACTCAGTTCTACAAGCAATATGAAAAAATTAAGCCTTTCCTGATTAATGATGAAAAGGCACCTGTTCGCGAACATTTACAATCACCTGAAGAGCGCGCTCATTTAGATGGTTTATACGAATGTATCTTGTGCGCATGTTGTTCAACTGCTTGTCCATCATTCTGGTGGAATCCGGATAAATTTATCGGACCAAGTGGCTTATTACATGCTTATCGTTTCTTAATTGACAGCCGCGACACGGCAACTGAAGAGCGTTTATCTGATCTAGATGATGCGTACAGTGTGTTCCGTTGTCATGGCATCATGAACTGTGTTGATGTTTGTCCTAAAGGATTAAACCCAACGAAAGCGATTGGTCATATTAAGTCGATGCTGCTAAAGCGGGCAGTTTAATGCACCAAGAAGAGCAAAATAGTCTGACTTATTAGCTCTATTAAGAGTCATCTCCAATAACGGGGATGGCTCTTTTGTGTGTTTATGCAATACCTCCTGAAATTAGGTTTTTTAAGATAGTTTCAGTCTACGTGTGATGTAACTTATGTTACTCACTGTTATGTTTATGGCTAGCACGTGTATCAAGTTTGAAAGGAATAACAATGCACCAAGGCATCATGAAAGCTTGGCTCGAGTCGTCGTATTTAAGTGGTTCGAACTCGACCTACGTAGAAGAGATGTATGAAGCCTATCAAGAAGATCCGCAATCAGTTACTGCTGATTGGCAGCTTGTTTTTGATAATCTCCCTCCCGTTAACGGTGCTTCAGTAGACGTACCCGAAACAGCCCACTCTAAAGTCCGTGACTATTTCCGTAGCTTAGCCCTAGAAGGTCGTTTTAAAAACGCAAACAGCGTAACCGATCCAGAGCTAGACGCGAAGCAAGTTAAAGTCCTGCAATTGATCAATGCCCATCGTTTCCGTGGCCATCAAAATGCCAATTTAGATCCATTAGGATTGTGGAAGCGTGAGGTTGTTCAGGAGTTAGATCCTGCTTATCACGGCTTAACTGTAGAAGACATGCAGCGTCAGTTTAATACTGGTTCATTCGCCCTCGGCGGTGAAACCATGAAGCTTGCTGACATTATTCATGCATTAAAGAGCACCTACTGTGGCTCTATTGGTGCTGAATACATGCATATTACTGATACCGATGAAAAACGTTGGATCCAACAACGTCTTGAACCGACATTAGGTAAAGCCCAATACGGTAACGATGTTAAAAAGCGTATTCTTGAAGGGTTGAATGCTGCAGAAGGTATCGAAAAATACCTTGGTGCTAAATTCCCTGGAGCTAAACGTTTCTCCCTAGAAGGTGGTGATTCGCTCGTTCCTATGATGCGTGAAATCATTTACCGTGCCGGTGAAGCGGGTACCAAAGAAATCGTTGTTGGCATGGCTCACCGTGGTCGTTTAAACCTGCTTATTAACGTGTTAGGTAAACGTCCTGCTGAATTGTTTGACGAATTTGCTGGTAAACACGCTGATACCCATGGTTCAGGTGATGTTAAATATCATCAGGGTTTCTCATCAGATTTTGAAACGCCAGGTGGTAATGTCCATTTAGCGTTAGCCTTTAACCCATCTCACTTAGAGATCGTTAATCCAGTGGTTATTGGTTCAGTTCGCGCTCGTCAAGATCGTCGTGGTTGTAAAGATGGCCTGCAAGTGATGCCAATTACTATTCATGGTGACTCTGCTATAACGGGTCAAGGAATTGTGCAAGAGACGTTTAACATGTCTCAAACACGTGGTTTTACCATTGGTGGTAGCATTCGGATTGTGGTCAATAACCAAGTTGGTTTTACCACATCTAACCATGCCGACACTCGTTCAACCGAATATTGTACTGATATCGCTAAGATGGTTCAGGCGCCAATTTTCCATGTCAACTCTGACGATCCAGAAGCGGTGGCGTTTATTTCGCAACTTGCAGTTGATTATCGTAATGAGTTTAAACGCGATGTGGTTATTGATTTAGTGTGTTATCGCCGTCATGGCCATAACGAAGCTGATGAGCCTAGTGCTACACAACCGCTAATGTACGCTAAAATCAAAAAACATCCAACGCCACGTAAAATCTATGCAGATAAGTTAATCGCTGAAAATAGTATTCCAGCCGATGAAGTGACTGGTTTGATTAATCATTATCGTGATGCATTAGATGCCGGTGATTGTGTTGTTAAAGAGTGGCGTCCAATGACGCTGCATACGGTTGATTGGACGCCTTATCTTAATCGCGAATGGGATGAAGATTATACCGGTGCGATGTCGATGGACCGTCTACAAAACTTAGCCAATAAGTTAGTCGATATTCCTGATAATCATCCGCTGCAATCTCGCGTTGCCAAAATTTATGGCGACAGAACTGCGATGGCAAAAGGCGAGAAGTTACTTGATTGGGGGTTCGCAGAAACGCTAGCTTATGCTTCTATCCTTGAAGACAACAAGCGTGTGCGGATTACCGGTCAAGACTCTGGTCGTGGCACATTCTTCCATCGTCATGCGGTATTGCATAGCCAAAAAGACGGCACTACCTATTTACCTTTGCGTAATGTGGCAGATGAGCAAGGGCCAATTGATATTATTGACTCGGTATTGTCTGAAGCTTCAGTGTTGGCATTTGAATACGGTTACGCCACAGCTGAACCAGGTGGTTTAACCATTTGGGAAGCGCAGTTTGGCGATTTCGTTAACTGTGCCCAAGTGGTAATTGATCAATTCTTATCATCTGGAGAGCAAAAATGGGGCCGTTTATGTGGTCTCACTATGCTGCTACCTCATGGTTACGAAGGTCAAGGCCCTGAGCATTCAAGTGCCCGTTTAGAGCGCTTCTTGCAACTATGTGCTAACCACAATATGCAAGTGTGTGTGCCATCAACTCCGGCGCAAGTTTATCACATGCTGCGTCGTCAAGTTGTTCGTCCGATGCGTCGTCCATTAGTGGTAATGTCGCCTAAATCTTTATTGCGTCATCCATTAGCTGTGTCTAGCTTAGAAGAGCTTGCTGAAGGTACTTTCCAAAATATCATCGGTGAGGTTGATACCTTAGACGCAAGTAAAGTTGACCGTGTTGTATTCTGTAGTGGCAAGGTGTATTTCGAGTTACTTGAAAAACGTCGCAAAGAGAATGTCACTAACGTTGCCATCGTGCGTGTTGAGCAGTTGTATCCGTTCCCTGATGTGGAACTTCGTGCAGCATTAGAAACTTATCAACATGTTACTGATTTTGTTTGGTGTCAGGAAGAACCGCAAAACCAAGGTGCATGGTACTGTAGTCAGCATCATTTCTGGGCTAATATTCCTGCAGGTGGTCAATTAACTTATGCCGGTCGTGAAGCGTCTGCTGCACCAGCATGTGGTTATCCTGGCTTGCACGTACAGCAGCAAGAATCATTAGTTAATAGCGCATTAAAACTGTCGTAATAGATAATTTATATAAGGGAAGCTTTCCATGAGTATCGAAATTAAGGTACCCGTATTACCAGAATCTGTTGCTGATGCAACTATTGCTACTTGGCATGTTAAACCTGGTGAGCAGGTGACTCGTGATCAAAACTTAGTTGATATCGAGACTGATAAAGTTGTTTTAGAAGTGGTTGCACCTGAAGACGGTTCAATCTCTGAATTGTTATTCCAAGAAGGTGACACCGTTTTAGGCGAGCAAGTGATTGCTAATTTTGTCGCTGGTGCAGTTTCTGGCCAAGAAGTGACTAAAGCTGAAGCGTCAGCGCCTTCTGCTGCGGCATCTACCGAAGCGGCTACTGATGAATCTAACGATGCATTGAGTCCTTCAGTACGTCGTGTGATTGCAGAGCACAATCTTGATGCCAGCAAAATTAAAGGTTCTGGTGTTGGCGGACGTGTGACTAAGGATGATGTTGATGCATTTCTTAAGTCTGCACCAGCTAAAACCGCGCCAGCTGCACCTGTTGCACCACTTGAAGGTCGTAGTGAGAAGCGTGTTCCAATGTCACGTCTTCGTAAAACCATTGCTAAACGTCTTTTAGAAGCGAAAAATTCAACGGCAATGTTGACCACGTTTAACGAAGTCAACATGAAGCCAATCATGGATATTCGTAAACAGTATCAAGACATTTTTGAAAAACGCCATGGTATTCGTTTAGGCTTTATGTCTTTCTATATCAAAGCAGTAACAGAAGCGTTAAAGCGTTTTCCAGAAGTGAATGCGTCTATTGACGGTGATGATATTGTGTATCACAACTATTTTGATATCAGCATTGCAGTATCGACACCTCGTGGTCTGGTAACACCAGTATTACGTGATACCGATACCATGAGTCTTGCTGAAATTGAAAAAGCAGTTCGTGAATTGGCTATCAAAGGCCGTGACGGAAAGCTATCTGTTGCAGATATGACTGGCGGTAACTTCACAGTCACCAACGGTGGTGTGTTTGGTTCGTTAATGTCGACTCCAATTTTGAACCTGCCACAAAGCGCAATCTTAGGCATGCATGCTATTAAAGATCGCCCAATGGCAGTAAATGGTCAGGTTGAAATCCTGCCTATGATGTACCTAGCACTCTCTTACGATCATCGTATTGTTGATGGTCGTGAGTCAGTTGGCTTCTTAGTTGCGATTAAAGACTTCTTAGAAGATCCAACTCGTCTGCTGCTTGATCTATAAGTCAGTAGATAAACCCTCGTCGCTGGCTCATATTGAGCCAGTTGGATTTGATTAGAAGTATATGGATAGATCATCATGAATTTGCATGAGTATCAGGCAAAATCTTTATTTGCCGAATATGGTTTACCAGTCTCTGAAGGCTTTGCATGTGATACTGCTCAAGAAGCAGTTGAAGCAGCTGGCCACATTGGCGGAAATTTATGGGTTGTTAAGTGTCAAGTACACGCAGGCGGCCGTGGTAAAGCAGGTGGCGTTAAAGTTACCGGTAGTAAAGACGAAATCAGAGCATTCGCTGAAAACTGGTTAGGCAAGAACTTAGTAACGTACCAGACTGATGCTAAAGGTCAGCCAGTTGCTAAAATTCTAGTTGAAAGCTGTACTGATATCGCCAACGAATTGTACTTAGGTGCAGTTGTTGACCGTAGCACTCGTCGCGTTGTGTTCATGGCGTCGACTGAAGGTGGTGTTGAAATTGAAAAAGTGGCTGAAGAAACGCCAGAACTTATTCATACAGCAATCATCGATCCGTTAACGGGTCCGCAAGCTTTCCAAGCTCGCGATCTTGGCTTCAAGTTAGGTTTAAACCCAACACAAATGAAGCAGTTCACTAAGATCTTTATGGGTCTTGCGAACATGTTTAACGACCATGATTTTGCATTATTAGAAATCAATCCACTTGTTATCACTACTGAAGGCAACCTTCACTGTTTAGATGGCAAAATTGGTATTGATGGCAACGCATTATATCGCCAGCCAAAAATCAAAGCGATGCATGACCCATCACAAGATGATGCTCGTGAAGCACATGCTGCTAAATTTGAATTAAACTATGTTGCTTTAGACGGTAACGTAGGTTGTATGGTGAACGGTGCAGGCCTAGCAATGGGTACAATGGACATCGTAAACCTACACGGCGGCAAACCAGCTAACTTCTTAGACGTTGGCGGTGGAGCAACTAAAGAACGTGTTGCTGAAGCCTTTAAAATCATTCTTTCTGACAGCAATGTTAAAGCGGTATTGGTTAACATCTTCGGTGGTATCGTACGTTGCGATATGATCGCTGAAGGTATTATCGGTGCAGTTAAAGAAGTTGGCGTTAAAGTGCCAGTAGTTGTTCGTCTTGAAGGTACTAACGCCGAATTAGGTCGTGAAGTATTGGCTAAGTCTGGTCTTGATATCATCGCGGCAACAAGTCTAACTGACGCGGCTGAGCAAGTTGTTAAAGCTGCGGAGGGCAAATAATGTCTGTTTTAATTAACAAAGATACCAAGGTGATCTGTCAAGGTTTCACTGGTGGTCAGGGTACTTTTCACTCTGAGCAGGCGATTGCTTATGGCACGCAAATGGTTGGCGGTGTTTCTCCTGGAAAAGGTGGTCAAGTTCACCTTGGTCTTCCAGTATTTAACACAGTTAAAGATGCAGTAGCACAAACTGGTGCAACAGCATCTGTTATCTACGTTCCTGCACCATTTTGTAAAGATGCAATTCTTGAAGCAATCGATGCTGGCATTCAGCTAATCGTTTGTATCACTGAAGGTATTCCTACACTTGATATGCTGCAAGTGAAAGTGAAGCTTGAAGAAACTGGCGTTCGCATGATCGGTCCTAACTGCCCAGGCGTAATCACTCCTGGTGAATGTAAGATTGGTATTATGCCTGGTCACATTCACAAGCCAGGTAAAGTTGGTATTGTTTCTCGCTCTGGTACATTAACGTACGAAGCGGTTAAGCAAACGACTGACGAAGGTTTCGGCCAATCTACTTGTGTAGGTATCGGTGGTGACCCAATTCCTGGTACTAACTTCATCGACGTATTGGAAATGTTCCAAAACGATCCACAGACTGAAGCGATTGTAATGATCGGTGAAATCGGTGGTAACGCTGAAGAAGAAGCGGCTGAATATATCAAAGCACATGTAACTAAGCCTGTTGTGTCTTACATTGCTGGTGTTACTGCACCAGAAGGTAAGCGTATGGGTCATGCTGGCGCAATTATCGCTGGTGGTAAAGGTACTGCTGCTGATAAATTTGCTGCTCTAGAAGCTGCTGGTGTTACGACTGTTCGCTCTTTAGCTGACATCGGTAAAGCATTACGTATTCGTACTGGCTGGTAATATTTACTCGGCTTAAAAAGGCGCTTAGGCGCCTTTTTTATTGCTTTTTTCTCAGTACGGTTGAGATTGTTATCACGTATTATAAGTTTAGGTTACCTCAGCGTTAGTAAGGTTGTTATGCATATAGTGAGTATTATTTTCCCGTTAATGTTTATGGTCACCCTAGGCTATGGCTTAACCCGAGTGGGCTTTTTTACTCAAGAACATATTGCAGGCATCAGCAAATTCACTTTTTATGTCAGCATTCCGGCATTTTTATTTATCAATATGTTAGCTGCGCCACTGGCACAAAGTATTGATCCACTTGCGTTGCTGGCTTTTTATATACCGGTCGTGGTGGTATTTTCCATTGGTTATCAAATTAATCGATATTGTAGTCCCGTAGCGCAACAAAGCCGAGATGCCAGTGCCGTTTTTGCCCTAGGCAGCAGTTATTCTAATACTGTATTGGTCGGATTACCGATCATTACTGCCGCCTTGGGCGACACGATGATCGGGCAGGTATTTATGATCATTACTTTTCACAGTGCTACCTTGTTTGCGTTGACATTTATCTTAGCGGCACGCGCGCAAGAACAAGGCTTTTCGTGGCGTCGATTTACTCGCTCTATGCTACTCAATCCGGTGGTGATGAGCATTAGCTTGGGCATTTTAGCTAATGCGATAAGTATTAACTTGGGGGAACAGCTTAGTGCAGGGCTAGCATTACTCGCAAAACCGGCATTAGCCTGTGCATTATTTGTTCTAGGCGCTAATTTAAGTTTCTATCGGATTGGCGATCATTGGCGTTTAGCATTAGTGGCAAGTAGTTTGAAAATTATCTTGTTACCCGCATTAGTGTATGTGATGGCGCATTTTGTGTTTCAGTTAACATTACAAAATACGGCCATGTTAGTGTTACTTAGCGCCTCGCCATTAGGTGTTAATGCTTATTTAATTGCTACAGAGCTTAAACAGCATGAATCAACCTTGGGCAGCACAGTGGTATTATCGACCTTGTTATCTGTGCTGAGTTTCAGTCTATGGTTAACACTGTTAATTTAACCGTATTTATTTAATAAGACTTTTTACAATGCCATCCGCACTTGTGTGCTATGCACGACTCCCTGTTCTATACTTTTTACCCCAAAAAGAGATGCAGATGATAAATTTCAAGCAATAAAAAACCAGCAAATTTGCTGGTTTATTTGTTGCCCACATATAGACTATTCGTCAGCGTGATCACATGTGTCGTTGGTGCAACGACCATAAAGGTACAAGCTATGGTGAGTTAACTTGATGTTATGACGCATGGCGATTTCGTCTTGACGACGCTCAATTACATCATCAGAAAACTCAATGACTTTATCACAGGTCAGACAAACCAAATGGTCGTGGTGTTGTTGAGTCGATAATTCAAACACCGCTTTGCCACTTTCAAAATGATGACGATTAAGAATACCAGCATCATCAAACTGGTTTAATACTCTATACACAGTAGCAAGGCCAATTTCCTCACCAATTTCGAGTAACTTTTTGTATAAGTCTTCTGCACTGATATGCTGATTATTTGGTTCTTGCATCAGTTCTAGAATTTTAACTCGCGGCAGGGTTATTTTTAATCCGGCTTTTTTGAGCGCTTGATTTCCATCTGTCATTGCTAATCTCTTGATTGCAGAACCAATCGGTTCATCGGTGGATATTCTAATCATTATATGTCTTGAGTTTAAAAACATAAACCTCTTAAGGTGCTTAATCAACCTATATGGAGCATATTTAGCAAAACACTCGCTGAAGTTGATATTATTTGTTACTAATCTCTCAATAAACTTACTTATACTAAGGGATTATTGTGCCATTTGGCTAATTCGATATGATTATATTATCGATAAAATGGCTTTTTAGGCCGTCAAGTCACAACATTTTGAAACGTAAGGGCGTATTTTTGATATCGTATTGAAAGTATATGGCATTATATTTTACATCATCACACTAAAGGATAAACAATGTACCGGCAAATTGTAGTGCTAACCGGCGCGGGTATATCTGCTGAGTCGGGTATGAGCACATTTAGAGATCAGCATGGCTTATGGGAACAGCATCATATTGAAGATGTTGCCACTCCAGAAGGCTATGCCAGAGATATTGAACTCGTTGAGCGTTTTTATAATAGTCGCTGGCAACAATTACACAGTGATGATGTTGTTCCCAATGCTGCACATTTAGCATTAGCCAAGCTTGAGACCGAATTTACGGGTGAGTTGTTAGTTATAACCCAAAATGTTGATGATTTGCATGAGCGAGCAGGCTCTAAACGATTGCTGCATATGCACGGTGAACTTGCTAAAGGTCGCTGTCCACAATCATTACAAACATTTATTTTACGTGAGCCATTTGGCGCTGACAATTGCTGTACCTGTTGTATTCCTGGTAAGCGTTTAAGACCACATATTGTGTGGTTTGGCGAAATGCCCTTTGGTATGGATAGAATTCACGATGCCTTAGATAATTGTGATTTGTTTATAGCCATCGGCACCTCTGGTACCGTTTATCCTGCAGCCGGTTTTGTCGATAGCGCTAATCATCATGGTGCACAGACGGTAGAAGTTAATCTCGATCCTGCTGATCGCCACAGTCAGTTCCAATATCATTTTACCGGTAAAGCAGGTGATATTTTACCAAGTTTAGTGGCAGATATTTTAGCGGGTAAGGTGATTGGTAGTGAGTAAAGTGTTAGTTGATGGGACGAACAATGAGGTGATAGTGCCAAAGTTAGCCATTATCATGCGTGGCTTACCTGGTAGTGGTAAGTCTTATTGGGCTGAACAATTTATTATATCTCAAGGTATTGAGCAGGCGATTCATATTCGACAACACGGTTACTTTTCAACAGATCGCTATTTTTATTATCAAGGTGAATATCGCTTTAATCCGCAAAAAATTGCGCAGTATCATCAGGCTAATTTAACAGCATTTATCCAAGCATTAGCCCGAAGTGAACCGATTGTGATTTGCGATAATACCAATATTGCCAAGTGGGAATTTATGGCTTATGAGGCAGCGGCTAAAGCATTAGGTTATAAAGTTAATGTAGTATTAGTTGGACAACCTAAAGATGAGCCGCATCAACAGCTTTGTGCTCAACGAAACCAGCATCATGTTCCATTAATACAGATCCAAAAAATGGCCCAGTTGTTTGAAGAGTGGTGATTTGAACAATAATTGTCTGACAATACAGTTGATGCCATAACGTTATGCTTATATCTTGCAATGGTATTAAGAAAAAGGCGCATATAGCGCCTTTTTTATTGGATAATTATTACTTAGCAGCAACCGGCGTTGTTAGGTCTATGCTGTATATAGCAAATCCTGACACTACATCAGCTGTTTTAGGTAACTTGACCATTTTTCGTTGTTGGTTATCAGCAACGAACTTGTCGGCAACATCGCTGTCTTGAGTTTCAAAACGAATGTCTAATGCCACGGTGGCATTATCTATGGTTTTAAAGTCCCAGTTGTAATCAGCTGATGGATCAACCTTAGCATCATATCCGCCAGTAGCATTAGGCTTTGATTGCTCAGTAATATAAGCAGACAATGCATCACGGTTGGTATCAGGTAGCTCAAGTACTACATGATCAGAACCAGTACCTGCAAATGCCCCACCAAATGCACGGTAGTTATTTGATGCTACAACAAATGACATAGCAGCCAAATCATCACCGGTGATAACCTTTGAGTCTGCATCTGTATAAGCCAAGTCAACAATTCGATTTGCATCTGGGTTAACGACTTTGCAATCCCGATCAAACTTACTCGGTTGGGTCACATCAATTTTGTAAGTTAAACCATCAATTACGTCAAAGTTATAGGTTGGGTGGCCGGCGCGGTTAATCAAGTTTTGAGGAGCACTCAAGGTTGGATCAATTTGATTAAACTGATTTGCAGAGCATTCCAACCAGTCTTTTAACTCAGCCCCAGTCGCTTTAACTGCTACCATGGTATTTGGGTACAGATATAAGTCAGCGGCATTTTTATAAGATAAATTACCTTCATCAACCTGCACATACTGGCTAGCATCACCTTCAGCATAGCGTCCACCGGCTTTAAATGGTGCAGAAGCAGACAAAATAGGTAAATCTTTTAGATCATCGGTAATTAATGTTTTAACGCGGGCAATTTGGGCATCTGAAACAATTTGCACAGTTGGATCATCTTGGACCAGTGTTAAGAAACTGTACATATTGGCGGCAGCAACACCGATAGGTTGGCTGACGTATTCAATCGTACCTTGGTGTTCAATTTCAATCGCATCACGTAAGCTTGCTTCACCTTCAACCAAGGCAATTTTATTGGCATTGTCGTAAATAGGGCGTGCTTTAGCCGTTGATTCTTCATGGATTACGGTCCATTTACCTTCAACTTGACGCACCACTAAGTCAACAACGCCTAAGTTATCTCCCCAACGACCAGGCATCACTGCAGGGATACCATTTAATAAACCTTTTTCTACGTCGGTATTAGGTAAATCACTGTAGCTTGCAGCAGGGAATACCGAGTGGCTGTGACCAAAGAAGATAGCATCGATGCCAGCAACATTGGTGAGTGCATAAGTTGCGTTTTCAGCCCATGGATCACCAGGGTTTTCACTTGATCCAATTCCTGAATGCGGAATGGCTAAAATAATGTCAGCACCTTCAGCTTTCATTTGCGGAATAAATTTATTAGCCGCTTGAACTATGCCTAATACTTCAACTTTACCTTCTAAGTTAGCTTTATCCCATTGTAAAACCTGTGGTGGTACAAAACCGATATAGCCTATTTTTATGGTGTGCTCATTACCGTCGACATCAAGGACCACTTTGTCTTTAATAATATACGGTGTGAACATATTCTCATTAAATAATACATTATCCCAGCAGCCGTCTTTATCAGCACAAATGACATTTGAGTTAATATAAGGGAAGTTTGCACCGGATATAGATTGCTCAAGAAACGATAAACCGTAGTTAAATTCGTGGTTACCAATATTGCCGACTTCATAGTCTAAAGTATTCATTGCTTTGTAGACGGGATGGGTCTCGGTAAGCGTGTTACTGTCAGTTTTAAATCTATTGGCAATATAGTCTCCCATCGGACTACCTTGTAATAAATCGCCATTATCGACTAACACTGAGTTCGTTACTTCAGCGCGAGCGGCATTGATCAAACTGGCAGTACGTACAAGACCAATAGTCTTGTCTTCTTTACCTGAGTAGTAGTTATAATCCATCATATTAGTATGAAGATCAGTTGTTTCCATCACTCGTAAATTAATATCTGCAGCAACAGTACTTGTTTGGTCGTCGTTATTTGAGTTGCAACCGCCTAGTCCTAGTGCACCCGCGATAACGACAGCAAGTAGTTTTTTATTTAACATATTTTACTCTCTATTTTTATTTGACCCTGAGGTATATTTGTTATTTTTACCTCTTACGTAGTGTTAACTTCTTTTTATCTAATTGATAATAAGATGAAAATACAGCGGTGATTATAAGCATAGTAAATGAATAAATTGTGATACAAGGCTAAATAAAATCTATTCGTGAGTGAGATTGCGCAATTAATCATCATCAGAAATGATAACAGGCTACGCAATGTTAATGTACGGTGTCAATGTTAATAAGTGGTGTTATTTTTCTTCGGCAAAAATGTGGCGAAATAACGCAACGAATAATTGAGTATTTTATATTCGCCAGAATTTACGTAATATTGAATTGTTAAATTTAACTCGATAAGCTATTAAGGATAGAGTGCGATATATTGCTTTTGCTCGTCATCATCTAATTCGACGTTATAAATGATGGTTATAAACCAAACAAGTTTTGGTGCTGATTTTTTATTAGGTTAGTCATAAAAAAACCGAGCAATAAATATCATTACTCGGTTTATATTTCATCTTCCAATTAACTAAGATCGGTGATTATGTGCTCACGTTTTTATGGTGAGTTAATCACAGTAGTAATCAATCTATGGCTTCAGTATGACTTTTACTGTGGCATCAACATCAGCTTCATCAATGTAGCCAATGGCATTTGGATTGCTTGCAATCGCAGATTTCATTGCACCCGCACCAGAAACCGCTGGTGGTGGCGTACCTTTACCGGTAAAGACTTGCTTAGACCAAAATGCTTTGAGCTGTGCATCTGACTTACCGGTTACTGCTTGATGAAACTCACTGCGTACAGGATTGCCTTCTTCTAATTCGTAAACGACGACAGAAGAATCCCCTTTACCCAAAAACGCTTTTTTAACATCATTAATTGAAATATCTGCAGCAGCAGGATTGCCAATGACAACAACCGCTGCATTAGCTGAGGTAACGGCTGTTAAACTTAGCGCTAAAATAGTCAGTAACTTGTTCATTATCATACCCCTTAAAATACTGCGTCGAATTTAACGGTGTAAATCAAGGTGTCATCATAGGCAAACTTACCTGTTGATGCGTCGAAGCTGTTGGTATCTAATCCACCTGATGTATTGCCAAAGTCATCAGCGTAGGTGACATCAAATTTTATCGCGACATTATCAATTGCATCCCAACGTAAACCTAAGCTATAAGCCATACGCTCAGCATTGAATGCGATCATTTGTGTTGCCGCAGCAGTTGATAGCGGTAAACGATCTTCATTGTCTTGAGTTTTCGAGTAAGCAACGGTGACATAAGGCGTGAATGCCTTAATACGATAGCCTAAGGTCAAGTAACCTGAATCAATATCAGGGTAGGCATTATCAATTTCTGAACGAGTCCATTCAGATATTGCAATGACTTCACCGTTGTCATAACTGGCACCCACACCAACAAAAGAGCCTTTATCATCGTTAAGCTCTAACAGAGTATAGTTAGCTTGAGTATTCACCCCTGGCGCTAAAGGAACGGTTACTTCTGTCACAACGGGTCCGTCTAATTGGGCTTGTGCGTATACGGCACGTAAAGTCCATATTTCGTCGGTCCAACTCACGTTAGCACCCATAAGATTACTGAGTTCAACCGCTGTGTTTTTAACTTTTGATTCACCACCAAATGCTTGCATTGTTAGGGTTGAGTCATCATATTCAACATCATAAGATATACCAGCACCTGTGTAAGATGAAAACGGAATGGCACCGTAAACTTCTTGTGGTGGACGAGCAAAAGGCTGTGCATATCCTACATCGAGGTAATCAGAATACATGAACAAAGGTACACGCAGTTTACCGCCACGAACCTTGATACCGTTTTCAAAGCGGTGAGATAAATAAGCCCATTCAGCTTCAACTTCCCAGTCATATTTACCGCGCATCATTAACTGCAATACCGCTTGAGTGTTGTCAGAAATGTTGAAGGTACCTTGTAGACCTAATTTACTGTCTTCACTAAAGTCAGCGCTTGAGTCTGCACCGTTATAACCCGCATCATTATCAGAGCTAATATAGGCTCCGCTAATAAAGCCATTAAATTTGACCTTATCTGCTAAGCTGGCATTTTGTTGCGCCTGCAAGGTTTGTACTTGTTGCTCTAGTTTAGCAATTTTAGCATCAGCAGCTTCATCAGCTGTTGCCAGGCTAGGGACCATTGCCATCGATATCGCAACAGATAACACTTTTAAATTAAATTGCATGGTTTTACTCCTTGAACATCACTCATCAATACGCCATTAAGGCTTATATTTTTTGGTTTTTAATACTAGCAATGCAATCAATCTCAAACCTTAAATTGATTGGTAATTGATTGCAGTCTTTCGCTAATATTTTGAATATCAACACTGATACCTCCCATATCAGCAGTCGTTACTCTTACTTTTTGCGAACCGGTTTCCATTTCAGTTATATATTGCTGGATTAACACCGAAGTGGTGTGTTGTTCTTCTGTCGCAGTAGCAATTTGATCATTAACTTCAGAGATTGCACTGACTTTACCTGTGATACGTTGTAATGCTTCACCGGCTAAAGAGGTTGATTGCACCCCTTTGGCCGCTGTGTGAATACCGCGATCCATAGCGTCAACCGCTTGTTTAGAAGTAGAACGTAATTCTTGTAATACTTGCTGGATCTCTTGGGTCGACGTTTGTGTTCTAGAAGCCAATGTTCTGACTTCATCAGCTACTACCGCAAAACCACGACCATGTTCCCCCGCACGAGCGGCTTCAATTGCAGCGTTGAGAGCCAGTAAATTAGTTTGATCTGCAATACTGCGGATTGTGTCTAATATGTCATTAACATTATGGGTAAATGCGTCGAGTTGATTTACCACGACGGCTGTTTGCTGCACTTCGTCAGCCAAGGTGTTAATGGTAGAAACGGCATCATTAACTATGACAAGGCCTTGTTTTGCCTCTGTGTTGGCATCTTCAGCCTCTAATGCTGCACTGGATGCATACTCGGCAATGTGAGTCACACTAACAAACATCTCTTTCATCGCTTGTGATATCTGCTCAATAGCCTCATTTTGCTGCTTTACGTTGAGCTCACTGTATTGACTGCCGCTGAGTAAGGTTGCAGCTACTTCAGATAAGTTTTCTGTGGTGTTCTTTGTATCGGCAATAGACGATTGAAGTTTAGAGACAAATTGGTTAAACCAGTAAACAAGCTGTGCTATTTCGTCTTTGCCCGCATAGTGGATCCGTGCGCGAAGATCGCCTTCACCTTGTGAAATATTTCGCAAAGATTGAGTGACATTGTCTATGGTATTAATGATTGAGCGATTAACCAGTAATCCCATAATGATCATCAGTGCAGTAGCAATCACGCCAATAAGCAGAACACTATTTTCCGCATTTTTTGAACTGGTAATCGTCGTTTGAATACTTTGTTGAAATTGTTCTGCCAAAAGTGATTTTTTTTCAGCAAATTGTTTGACCAATGTTTGGTATCGCTTTGCATTTTCAGCAGCTTGCAGCTGTATTTTGCTAAAATCGACATCATCTTTGATAAACTCAGCGGCTAAACTGCTAGCATTATCATAGTAGATGTTCATATCGCGGTTCATTTTTTGCGCCGCAGCTGCCTCTGCTGGCAGTAGATCGATAAGTTGGCGTAAATTAGTTGAGATTTGCAATACCATGTTATTGGCCACATCTAACGCATCTTCTTCACCTGTAGTAATTGCTGATTGGATTGTTTGATCCAATTGTAATATTAAGCCTTGGTTGATCGTTGCAAGATTTAAGGCTGGATAAAGTTGATTTTGGAGCCCATTTAAGCGTTGTTCATTATTCTTACCTGTTTGATTATTGATGATAATCGAAATGACAAACGACACGATAGCGACAAAGGTGAGTAGGGCAATTCTATGTTTGATTTTTAAATTAATGAGTTGCATGAGGCCTTTTGTTAATTTAGTTAAGCTATAAAAAGATAATAACAACTTAGATTGTGACTTAGAAATATTAACGTTTGATTAACTCGAGATATATAATTATTAACAATAATAGCAGATGCAGCAAAGTGGTTCATTAATCTTAATAATATTTAAACAGTTTGAGGATTAGCATGAGTCTGACTAAATAACATTCAAGCTTATATTTAATTATTGCCATTGTTTATCCTGCAGAGCAGGGTATAGCTTTGCTGGCGAGTCGTTTCGAGTTTTACTGGACATGAGGTTTGGAATTTTTGAACAAATCTTGCTCACTAGTACAGTGGTAGAATATTAAGCGTAAAATTATAGTCGATATCAATGCATATCTTGGTATTAATTATATGTAATAGCGGCTTTAGATGGTGTAAAGCCGCTGCCTTTTTATACTTGCAGATTAACGCTCTAGTAGCCGATGGCGGCAGATCCTGCACGTCTTGGATCTGATGCGCCAAAAAGACCTTGTTCTGTCATCATTATTGATTGAGTACTGCCAATTGATTCTTGAATTTTGACTTTATGACCTTTAGCTTCAAGTAATGAAATCGTATCTTTATTCAAGGTGTGCTCTACCCAAATAAAATCCGGTAACCATTGATGATGAATACGTGCTGCTGCAGTGGCTTCGGCAATATTTAAATTATGATCAATAACATTCATAATAATTTGCAAAGTAATATTAATAATACGCGAGCCACCAGGGCTGCCGGTCACAATGAATGGTTTACCATCTTTCATTACAATGGTTGGACTCATTGAACTCAGAGGGCGCTTATTCCCTTGAACAGAGTTTGCTTCACCACCAATTAAACCATAACCGTTAGGTGTACCAGGTTTAACCGAAAAGTCATCCATTTCATTGTTTAATAAAATACCAGTGCCTTTAGCGACTAAGCCAGAACCATAACTGAAGTTAAGGGTGTAAGTGTTGGCAACTGCATTGCCCCATTTATCGATAACAGAGAAGTGGGTAGTTTGATCGCTCTCATATGGCGCCAATTCTCCTGGCAGTATTTCGCTGCTTGGGGTGGTTTTATTAATGGAGATCTTACTGGCAATACTCTTAGCATATTTTTTGCTGATCAATTGTTTAACCGGAACGTCAACAAAATCAGGGTCGCCTAAAAATTTACTCCGATCGGCATAAGCATATTTCATGGTTTCAGCCATAAGATGCAAGGTATCAGCGGTATTGTGACCTAATTTGTCAATTGGGAACTGCTCAAGCACATTCAGCATTTCGATAATATGAATGCCACCAGAAGAAGGCGGCGGCATTGATACCACTTCATAACCGCGATATTGACCACGAACCGGTTGGCGCTCAATCACTTTATAGTTTGCAAGATCGGTTAGGCTCATCACCCCACCAGCATTCTGGACCGCAGAAACAATTTTTTCAGCGGTTTCACCTTGATAAAACCCTTTACTGCCTTTCTCTGCTATTAACGATAACGATTGTGCTAATTCCGGTTGTTTGAATAACTCATTGACCTGATAATTACTGCCATCAGCATGATAGAAAACCTCTGCTGAACTTGGCCATTGTGTAATGCGCGATTTAAGGCCAGCAAGAGAGTTAGACAAATCTGAGGTGACTAAAATACCGTCTTTAGCCAGTTTAATAGCAGGTTTTATGACTTGTTCCATGCTCATGGTGCCATATTTTGTCAGGGCCAGTTCCATTCCCATGACGGTACCAGGAACGCCAACAGCTAAACCGTGCTCACGGCTGAGCTTATCGACAGCATTACCTTGTTCATCAAGAAAGATGTCTTTGTGTGCTTTAGCTGGCGCCGTTTCACGGTAATCGATAGCGATAGTTTTATGTTGCTCGGCTAAATGCACCAACATAAAACCACCGCCACCAACATTACCCGCGCGAGGTAATGTCACGGCAAGTGCATATGCTACCGCGACAGCAGCATCGACCGCATTACCGCCTTGTTTTAAGATATCTACGCCAATTTTACTTGCTAATGCTTCTTGGCTTGAAACCATGCCATGCTTAGCATAGATTGGCTGAGCCGTTGCCATTTCACTAAAAATTGAGGCTTCGTTTGCTTGGCTGTTAGCAATGTGAATGGCGGGATAACAAAGTGTTAGTGTTAAGGCTGAGCTCAACAGAAGCGGTGTTAATTTAGGGAATAGTGTCACGATTAATCCTTGGCGTGAATGGAAAAGATATTGTGATAGAACATGCCACATGATAACAATAATTGGTATGTGTTTTAACTTTACAACGTTAATTATTATAGGGTAGGTGTGGGTGGAACAAGCACAAAAGCAAAGTTATCAATATAAATTTGTTAATAGTATTAATACTATAGATCCTTCTGTATGGAATGAAATGTTTGGGGTGTCTCATCCTTTTACCCGTCATGAATATTTATCCGCACTCGAAATGAGCGGTTGTGTTAGTGCTGAAACGGGCTGGACTCCCATGCATCTTGTGGTGATGGATATTGATAATGTTATCGCCTTAATGCCTTTGTATCTTAAAACGCATTCTTGGGGCGAGTATGTGTTCGACTGGGCTTGGGCAGAGGCTTATGAGCGTAATCACATTGAATACTATCCTAAACTTGTCGCGAGTATTCCTTTTACGCCTACCACTGGTCAGCGTATAGGTTTTAGTGCTGCTTTGTCTATCACGGCACAGCAAGCTTTAATCGAGAGCATTCAGCACTTCTTGTCGCAGACTGTCATTGAGCATAACTGGTCATCTTGGCATTGTTTATTTATCCATGAGGCGCAACAGCATCAGTTTTCTCAGGCAGATGTTATGCAACGCTTGGGGTGCCAGTTTCATTGGCACAACCAAGGTTATGCTGATTTTAATGATTTTATTGCCAGATTAACGTCACGTAAACGTAAAAACATCATCAAAGAGCGAACCATAGCAAGACAACAGCTACAATTTAGTTTTATTGATGGTGATAAGGCCAATCCTGAACTGTGGCAGGGTTTTGTTCGCTGTTATCAAAATACCTATTTAAAACGTTCCGGTCACACAGGGTATTTATCACCTGCCTTTTTCGAACAAATAGCAGTAACGATGGGCGCGTCGATACGCTTATTGATTATTGAAGATGTTGATGGAAATCTAGTGGCATCGGCGCTGTACTTCGTGTCAGATACACACTTATTTGGCCGCTATTGGGGAGCATTAACTGAATGTGATGGATTGCATTTTGAGGCCTGTTACTATCAAGGTATTGAGTTTGCCATTGCCAATCAATTAATGGTATTTGATGCTGGCGCCCAAGGTGAACATAAAGTTATGCGAGGATTTCGTCCGGTCAAAACTTTCTCAAGTCATTTTATTGCTCATGAAGGTTTTAATGATGCGATTGGTCATTTTTGTCAGCAAGAACGCGCGCACATTGACATCTACATGCAACAAATGTGCGAACAACTGCCGTATAAGGCAATAGAATAATAGACATATCGGTAGTGAAATGGCTAAGTCAGTGGGATTGTGTGGTTAGCCTAATGCTAACCATATACCAACAACGATCATTAAACTCCCTGCAATACGGTTCATCCAACGAATATTATCGCCGCGGCTTAAGAATAAACGTAAGCTTTTACCACCACTGGCATAAGCCAACATAGAGACACTTTCAGTGATCATGATAATCCCGAGTAACACCGCAAGTTGTGGGCCAACGGCATAATCGACATTAATAAACGGTGGCAATAGTGAAATCATAAAGGCCCAACCTTTAGGGTTCGCAATGGCGGTGATAAAACCTTGACTGATTAAACTGACTCGGTTGGTTTTCACATCAAGGCCAGTAATGATGGCCATTCTGCCTTTGGCGCGCCACATATTAATCCCAATATAAGCCAGGTAGGCGCCACCCACCCACTTAAGGATATCGAACACTTGTGGGTAATTTAACATGATGCTGGCCACCCCAAGTACTGCAGCAATGGCGACCAATGCCACGCCCACTAATTCACCGAGCATCATCCATAATGTTTTACGCACACCAATGCTCATGCCGAGGGTCATGGCTAATGTCATGCACATCCCAGGGGTGATAGACACAAAAAAGAATGTAGGGATAAAAACCGCAAGAACAGCATAATCTGGCATGGGTAACGTCTTTGGTTAGCAATATGGATGGCAGAGTGTAATGGCCTAAAATGATAAAAACCAGCACTTTGCTGGTTTTTATGTATCACTTAGTGTCTATAAAATTACAGCACACCACGTTTCATTTGATCACGTTCAATGGATTCAAATAATGCGGTAAAGTTACCCTCGCCAAAGCCAAGGTTATTTTTACGCTGAATGATCTCAATGAAGATTGGCCCAAATAAATTTTTGGTGAAAATTTGCAGTAAATAACCGTCATCATCACCATCAACCAAAATCTGGTGATGCTTGATCCGATCGTGATCTTCCGTGACCTGTGGCAACTTATCGAAAATAGTGTCGTAATATTCAGGAATAATATCCAGAGTCTTAATTGAAGTGCCTTCCATTGCATCTAATGAAGCAACAATATCACGGCTTCTAAATGCTAGATGTTGCACACCTGGGCCATTGTATTCACCCAAGTATTCATCAATCTGGTTTTTGTCGTTGCCTTTACCTTCGTTAATCGGAATGCAGAAGCTGCCATCTGGAGAACGCAAAGCATAAGACACTAGAGCCGTTTGCGCGCCACTAATATCAAAGTAACGCACTTCGGTAAAACCAAAGATATCTTTATAAAAGTTAGCCCATTTTTCCATAGTGCCTTTGTAGACATTATTGGTTAAATGGTCGACTTCCATAAAGCCTTTTTCTGGTGTGACGATAGGCTGCTCTAAATCAACAAAGTCAGTTTGATAAATATTGTTTTGTTCGCCAAAGATATCAATAAAATAAATTAAGCTATCGCCAATGCCATAAATAGCCGGATACGGCATGTCTTTGTTGGCATCATCTGCCGGTTTTGCACCCCGAGCGACTGCTTCGGTATATGCAAAATTAGCATCTTCAACCCGCCAACCCATTGAACAAATAGCTGGGCCGTGTGATTTAGCAAAGTCTGCAGAAAAGCCTGCGCGGCCTTTATTCAACAAAAAGTTAATGTCGTTTTGTTTGTAATAAACGATGTCGTTATTTTTGGCTTTTTTTAACATTGAAAAACCGAAATCAATAAACACTTGATGCATATATTCGGTATCTGGACTGGCAAATTCGGTGAATTCAATGCCTAACAGGCCCAGTGGGTTTAGTTCGCTTGCCATTTTTTTTTCCTTTATTTTATGTCAACACCATCACTCTTAGATGACTTAGGATTGATATAAATGTGGTCTTAGTTTTCTAACCAAGAGCGATTGTAATCATCACTCATGCAATTTTTTACATGAGCGGTTAAATTCAGTGGGGCGAAGGTATCGACCATCACCGCGTATTCGTAAGTTTCAGTTTTGCCGATAGAGGCTTCGGTCCGTCCAGGTTGCGGGCCGTGGGGGACACCTTTTTGATGTAAGGTCATGTAGCCGGCTTCAATACCGGTACGGCTCATAAAATCACCGTCGACGTAATACAGCACTTCATCGCTATCGATATTGTTGTGGTAATAAGGCGCCGGAATTGATCTAGGGTGGAAATCATATGGCCGTGGCACAAAGTTACAAATTACAAAATTGTGTGCAGTAAACACTAAATGTTCAGATGGTGGTAAATGAATTTTGCCAACTTTAGGGGCATATTCACTGATGTTAAATGCCCATGGATAGACACAACCATCCCAACCTACTAAGTCAAATGGATGCCATTGAAGTGTCATCTGCTGATAGCGATCGCCAAACTTACACATTAACGGGAACTCGCCTTTTTCGACCACAGCCTCGGTTAAGGTAGGGGTTCGAATATCACGTTCGCAATAAGGAGCGGACTCGAGCATTTGGCCATATTCATTTCTAAAATGCTTAGGCACCTCTATCATTGACGAGGATTCAATCACAAACAAACGTACATCATGATAATCGTTAAATTTTAGCTGGTAGGTGGTTCCGCGCGGAATAATTAAATAATCCCACTTCTGAGTATTGATAACACCATACTCACTTAATAGTTGCCCTTCACCTTGGTGAATAAACACCACTTCATCGGCATAAGCATTGCGATAAAACTCATTTGTGTCTTCAGTTACTTTAGCCGTGTACATGGCGACATCATTATTGAAAAATATTTTATTGCGGGCACTAAAGAAATTGCCTTGGCAGTCGGATTGGCGCGAGTCTAACTTGTAATTTTGAATGAGCGGATCTTGCCATTGTTCGCCATGTGACAGAGCGTAAGGTTTAACATCGATCGCTTTGGTTGGCATATTATGATGATATTTATTCGAATAGATATTTGAAAAGCCATGGGTCGAAAATAATTCTTCACGGTACAACTCACCATTATCTTTTTCGAAGGCAATGTGACGTTTGGTCGGGATCTGACCTTGCTTAACATAGAATGGCATGTGATTGTCCTATGGTGAATCGACTGCGAGTGTCGTGGCGTTTATGTTATTTATTGTTATGGCCTAATCTCATTGGCTAAACCAATATGTGATCTAACTAACAATTTAGTGGTAAAGATCAACAAAAAAAAGAATAATAAATAACTCAACTCAATCGACTTTTTTGATTGTTATGTTAGCTTTACATTTGTGTATGGATAACGGGACAGTGGAAATCTTATGCGAATAGATATAGATGCCTTTAATGTACTGCAAGTACTTGTTGAAGAAGGAAGTTTTGCAAAAGCTTCAGAACGGTTACACAAGGCACAATCGGCAGTAAGCTATCAGATTAAAAAACTGGAGCAACATCTGGGGGTAACATTATTTAATCGAGATCATTATCGAGCGGAATTAACCCCCGAAGGTAAAGTGATTTTGGCCGAAGGGCAGCGCTTATTACAGCATTTAGCCAATATAGAACATCTTGCCAGTCGCTTTAGTCAAGGATGGGAACCTAAACTTGAATTAGTGATAGACGGCGCACTGCCGATGGAACCGATTATGACCGCATTAAAACGGATGTCGGAGCATAACATACCCACTAAAATTCAACTCAATATGGAGTTTTTAGGCGGAGTCCAGCATCGATTTGAACGTGATCAAGCCGACTTAATGCTAGTGAAAGACTATCGTACCGGGCCCTCTTATCATCCTAAAGCATTGCCTACCATTACCAGTGTGCTGGTGGCATCATCACAGCATCCATTAAGTCAGCTTAAGAGGATTAGTTTGCCTGAGTTACAGCAACATGTAGAGTTGACCATTGAAGATTCATCTCCTGGTAAACGTGACCGCGATGAAATGCAGTTTGGCGGCGATAAAGTCTTTTATTTGTCGGGTTTTATCATGAAAAAAAATGCCTTACTAAAAGGCCTAGGTTTTGGCTGGATGCCGGATTTTTTAATTACTGAAGAATTACATCAAGGACAACTTATTGAAGTTGATTTTATTGGTGGTAATAGGTTTAGTTTTACCCCGCAACTAGTATCAACTTTAGAGCGACCACTTGGTCGAGCAGGGCAATTATTTACTGAATTAATTTTGCAAGAATTTGCCCAATATCAGCAACAGCAACAATTAGGGTTAAGTGGTGCAGGATTGGGTTAATCATTGGCATACGTCTGGAGAGCCATCATCAGATTTATTGGGTAGCCTAGCATAGTGAAAAGTTGTCGTGTTAAATTGCGGATCCTTTTGTTATTTTATAACATTGTTACAGGGAAATTATTTAGCTTTGTTAGGCGACAACAATGTTAGGCGACAACAATCAATCATAAATTTTTAAGGAATGAAAATGACCAGAAAATGCCATGAAGTAGATTATGAAATTATCGGTTCGAGTATGCAGCTTGTTGAAGTTGAACTTGATCCAAATGAATCAGTGATTGCTGAAGCCGGCGCGATGACCTATATCGAAGAAGACATTAGTTTTGAGGCTAAAATGGGTGATGGCTCTGAGCCTGAATCTGGTTTTTTTGGCAAGCTACTGGGGGCTGGTAAACGTGCCATTTCGGGTGAGGGTATTTTTATGACTCACTTTACCAATGAAGGTCAACATAAACGAAAAGTGGCATTTGCTGCGCCGTTTCCTGGGACTATTTTGGCGATCGACTTAGCTCAACATCAAGGCGAACTTATCTGCCAGAAAGACAGCTTTTTAGCAGCGGCTTTAGGTACGCAAGTGAGTATGAAGTTTAATAAGCGATTAGGAACCGGTTTTTTTGGTGGTGAAGGTTTCATTCTACAAAGCCTTAAAGGTGATGGTATGGCATTTGTGCATGCCGGTGGCACACTGATAAAAAAAGAACTGCGTGGTGAGACATTGCGAGTTGATACTGGGTGTTTAGTCGGATTTACGCCCGGGATTGATTATGATATTCAGCGCGCTGGTTCTTTAAAATCAATGGTGTTTGGTGGCGAAGGTTTGTTTCTTGCGACCTTACAAGGTCATGGGACAGTATGGTTACAAAGCTTACCGTTTTCTCGCATGGCTGACAGAATTATTGCTCATGCACCATCTCGTGGTGGCAAAGATCAGGGTGAAGGATCTGTGCTTGGTGGAATAGGGCGGATGATTAACTAATCTGGGCATTGGCTGATCTTATTCATTTTCGTTCGCAGTTAGATGCTCAGACGATTTAGCGCTAATTGTCTGAGCCGTCTTTAGGAAGCGGCTTTTAAAAGAATAGTTACCTGTTAGCGACCAGCTGCCCAGTGGTTAATTCAAGGTTATTAATCTACGTTTGTTAGTTTTATAATATGTTGGTATTGCTCTTGTGTGACGGGCTGAACACTCAGGCGAGTACCTTTAGCCACTAGTACCATATCTTGCAGTAAGGGATCTGCCTTCAATTGCTTCAAGCTGACTGGGTTAGAGAATTTGGCCATAAATTGAATATGCACTTGCCACCAACGAGGTGCACTGGCGTCAGATTTCATATCAAAATACGCTGAGCGGTCATCAAAAGCGCTGACATCAATTTGAGGCTCACTGCTAATGTTGGCTAAACCTACAATGGCAGGTACTTTGCAGCTAGAATGGTAAAACAACACTAGATCACCCAATGTGATTTGATCGCGAATATAATTACGTGCTTGATAGTTACGAATACCTTGCCAAGCAACCGTTTGCTGCTTACACATCTGTAGATCATCAATGCTAAAGTCATCTGGTTCAGACTTCATTAACCAATAGTTCATGCGATTCCATTACTGTCATTAAAGAGAGTGAATTACTTTTCTGTGCTTGATTATGGCAATGTACACGCAGCTAAGACAATTAGGCAAATAAAAAGCCGATAGCACTGTGCTATCGGCTTTTTATAACAGTGGTCATTCAACAGTTATTAATGAATGCTAATAAGTCGGTTTGGCAATAACAGTTTGACCAATAGGGGTTAAACTTAATAAGGCTAACTTAAGATGTTGTAACGCGAAAGGAATACCTATAATTGTTACAAAACAAGCCAATGCATGGACTAGATGGCCAATCGCAAGCCAAATACCAAAGCATAAAAACCATATAACATTACCAACTAAACCTAACGTGCCAGTGCCAATATCTTCTTGGCCTGAAATGTGTTTTCGGTTAACCGTTTCTTGCCCAAATGGCCAGAAAGCCAGCTCGCCAATAACAAAACATGCACGGCCAAATGGGATACCAATGATACTGATAAAGCATAATAGCCCCACCAACCACCATGCTAGGCCCATGATAAACCCCCCCATAAGAAACCAAGCAATATTAAAGATTAAGCGTAAAAGTGACATTTTCAATCCTATCAATAGTCAATATTACTTAGAATGAAGCGATATTCATGCCATATTTTTAACTGTTTGATTATAATAGGTTAAATGTGAGTTTTTTACTTTATAGTTAGATGTGTGTGATGAGTAATACAAATGAATCGATGAGATTTATCATTTTTTAGTTAAAATACTCATATTACAGTTGATTAAGGCAATGTATGTTTTCGATAAGCCCAGTACAAGCGATGAACTTTGATGGACGCAGCATCTATATTAAACGGGATGATCTATTACATGCTGATTTTAGTGGTAATAAAGCGCGTAAATTTTATCATTTCCTCCATCATGATTATTCACACGTTAACCAGCTAGTGGCATCGGGCTCGGCACAAGCCAACTCATTGTACTCCTTGTCTGTACTTGCAAAGCTGCAAGGATGGAAATTTGATTACTATGTAAGTCATATCAACACATTCTTGTTACAACATCCTCAGGGTAACTATGCTGCTGCGATACAAAATGGTGCCAATATTATTGATGTCAGTCATTTGGCCGATGCCGAAAACCTTCAAGGTATGCATTTAGACGATGCGATGCAATACATTGTGTCGTCGCACCCAAATTACACAGATAAAAATCAATTACTATTTATTCCCGAAGGTGGACGTTGTGGGTATGCCGAAACCGGGATAACACAACTCGCCACTGAAATTATTCAATGGGCTCAAGACCGACGACTAAATGAGTTGATGGTATTTCTCCCCTCAGGCACGGGGACCACTGCGGCTTATTTAAATAAACAAATTATTCAACAACTGACTCAATTATCATTAACGGAAGTTTTTGCTATTGAGGTGTTAACTTGCAGTACCGTTGGCGGAGATAAATATTTACGCCAACAGTTTTCACAATTAGTTGATGAGATTTATTTTCCTAGAATTATTAATGATGGTCATAAATATCATTTTGGGAAATTATCACAACGTTGTTTTGATATGTGGAAAACAGTTTGCCAGTCGGGAATTGAATTTGAATTGTTGTATGATCCGGTTGGCTTTTTAGTATTACAACATTATTTAAATAGTCAGGCTGTCAGTGCCACCAATGTTCTTTACATACATCAGGGGGGAGCCTTAGGCAATAAAACCATGTTACCAAGATACCAACGAAAATTTCCTCACTCGGTTTGATCACACCAGTGCAGGATGCATTTTTGCTACAAGGTATTGATAGTAAGAGAAATAGGTTTTTTAGATGGTTAACTTGGGGTTTAAAACTGAAGAATAACTTGAAAATAAGCTAGTGAGCTATTCATTTTACTCTGTTTTAATAAACATCGGTAATTGAGAGGAGAATACCGAGAAATGAGTTTATTAAATAACAGAGTAAATGATTAACGCAAAGCGTTAGGGGGGATTACTTATTAGCTGATAATAACCATTTCATGAAGTTTATTGCTTCAATACGCTTTGAAAAGGTTTTTTTGTTTTTACCTAGGCTGTCGGTAAAAGCAATTGAGTTTTTGTTTGACGAAATAGAATTAACTGGAAAGCTAACTGAAATTTCGTGTCCATTAATGTTGTATGACATTGGCCACACTCCTTCTATATATTCACCCATTAGGTGAGACAATTGTTCAATAAAATATCCTTGGCATTTTTTAGTGTTGCAAAAGATTAATGTTTCGAGATTTAACTTAACCTATCTTTTACTCACTAATCAAGTGTTGTTATGTGAATAGTTGATTAAGGTCTAATTTGTGTCTACAACTTTTATGTTGCCACATAGCCTAAAATCACAGTAATACATACAGCACTTAATTTGTAAGTTGAACATAGTTTTATGACAATAAGATTACGCCAATAGAAATTATCATATCAACAGAAATCAATTGAATTTAAAACAATGTACAGAAGCTTGTCTTGGGTTTATTTACGAAGTGAAGTTGAGCAGACTTACAGGTAGGTAACCAAAATTAACAAGAAAACTAAATCTGTGTAGATAATATACTGAGTGTTTGCATATGGCAATAGTCTTTTTCAATTTTTAATCAAATTAATGTGCTTTTCGATTAAAAAATAGCTAATCCTAATGGCATTACTGGTTATTCATAGGATAATTTCACTGCGTTATACAGTTTAGCTCATAAAAATGGATGATGAGGTACCTCATCATCCATTTTCTAAATCATTCTTTTAGAAGAAATTAAACTAATAATCTAACTTATGCCGCCATCATCAGCTAAGTGATAAGTTGGCATACGTAAGCTATCTTTGCAGCGAGCAGTAAATAACTCGCAAGGATATTGATATTTAGTAAATTAGATCACCAATTGGATTTAGTAACTTACTTATACCTTTAGTGAAGTATAAGGGCGCATCGACTACGGTGTAACACAAACAACCATCAATTGTTTTAGGTGAATGTTGGTGCGCTTTATCAAGCAACATAAAATCACCTGGTTTATAAGTGTTATAGCAATCGCTAAACTCTCCTGCCAGTAACAAGGTTAACTCTGCACCTTTATGAGTATGCTCAGGTATTTCACCATTAGCAGCAATGTGCAACAAACTCGCTCTTGCTTGCGGCTCTCCGGTATCAAGTCTTAAACGACTCACTTTACCAATACCTTGCCATGATGCATTGATTTGATTGCGAAATGCTCTTGGTAAAGGGTAATGCTGACCTTTGATGTTGACACTGTTATCTTCTGTCTTGTCGATATTCGTCGGCTGCTCGGCCGCTAATGTATCTAGAGTTGAATTTAATAACTGGCTCAATAATGCGTCTAACTGATCATTATCTTTACTATTAGTGAATTGTGGTGCTACTGCCGATTCAAATTGCTGTTCAGACATGGCAATTGTCATCTGGTCAAGCTGCTGTTGGCAATGCTGACAAAACTCAGCATGGGCAGAGATTGCAATCGACATGGACAGCGGTAATTCGCCTTTAGCATGGAGAGACAGCATGTGCTGGTCAGGGTGGTAATTAATCATAGTGTTTCTCCATAAAGCTTTTCAATTTTTCTAAACCTAGTCTAAGTCGAGATTTAACCGTTCCAATTGGAATATTAAGTTTGTCTGCAAGCTCTTGTTGAGTCAGCTCTTGCATATAAATACCTTGTACTACTTGGCGTTGTAAGGGAGGTAATTCCTCTACATGCTGCAATAAAGAAGCCGATAATAAGAAGTCATTGTCGTCATTTTCTGCATCATCAGATTCAAACAATGGCCAAATGTCATCACCAAATGCATCTTCGCGGTTATGTTGCACTTTGCGAAGCATGTCAAAGCATTGATTACGCATTATGGTGAAAACCCAAGTGCTTACAGCTGCTTTATCTGCATTATAAAGATGTGCTTTGGTCCATACTCGAGTCATTGTCTCTTGCACTAAATCCATTGCTAAGCCCTGTTGACTTAAACGCTGTACGCCAAAAGAATTAATTTTAGGGCCAAAATGCGAAAAAAGTTTGGCAAAAGAAGTCTTGCATCGATGATTAGCGACTTTCATCATTAATGCAGCGAGTTCATCTGCCATTGGATTTGGTTCGTCTGATTTCATAGCACCGCTTCGTTTAATTAGGGATCTCTGTGCAAGATGTCCCTTATCATAACGATTTTGTGCGCTTTGTGATTGAATATTTTCCATTATTTTCACTCGCATCCAATAATTACGTCATTAAGCATAATTAATTATCTTATCCATGCAGTTGCTGATGTGGCCTAAAAAGACATTAGCAACTTCATTGACAAACAATAGCTATGATCATGTATACGAAAGCTCACTTAATTAAGATCACTTTTGTTATTATTTTATGATATCGAATAAGAATGATTTAGCTAATTGGTGGTCATGACTATTTATACACTGATATTTTTGTTTTGAACTCAATGGGATAATTTCAAGCCAACGCTGGCATACCCAAGACATATCATTAAAACTTTCTTCAGAGTAATGGGCCAGATGCTGCGGATACTGCTGTAAAATTTGCTTTAACGTTTGACTCAGTATTTTATCTTTTTTTCGGTTAATCTTATTGCTTTGAGCCGGTTCAATTTGTTGTTCAATGATATCGCTTGGCCAAGAATCAATTAAGCTGACGTCACCTCGTTTCAAACCGTCATCATCAACGCTAATGTGGTTAATGGTGAAGGTTTGTTTTCCTTGAACACTGATACCTAATAAGCCATCGTCAAGCGTCTCAAAGTCAATAATTTGGGTTAACGTACCAATAGGTAGAATGGTTTTTTTATCATCAGCCAGCATACATAAGCCAAACCCAATACCACTCTTTAGTGATTCAGATACTAAGCGTTTGTATCTGGGTTCAAAAATTCGTAATTGGGTATATCCCTGAGGCAATAAGCAAACGGGTAGTGGAAATAATGGGATATTCATAACGGCACCTGTGTCAGATATAACAAATAAACTTACTTAATGTACGTGTAAAAAGGGCTTAACGATCATCTTTTAATGTGCCTTGATCCACCCAAATTAGATTGTTGGTATTAATCCCCAATGCTGAGAGTTTGTTTATAAAACCTTGTTTGGTGTTGGGGTTAATCACAGCTGTTCTCGAGAGGATCCATGCATATTGCGCGTTAGGGCCAATCACTAGGGCATCGGTATATTGACCATTAGGCTCTTGGATTACGTCATGTATTTGGTATGCGCCATAAAAAGGACCAAAAAATGACACTTTAAGTAAGCCTTGGTCACTGCCATCAATAAAATAAGCTTTACCATTAGCTTCATCCCATTGCTGTTCATCTTGTTTAAATCCACGGTTAGTCACCACAACCTTGCTTCCTTGAAGTGTATATTGTGCGGTCACATGGGACATATTTCGCTCAAATGAATGTTCGAGGCGGGCGATTTCATACCAAGTTCCTAAGTACTGATTTAGCTCAAACGGTTTTACAACAGTGACCGGTTTATCGATTAAGGTACAAGCAGATAAACTCATTATTGAGAGCCATATGCTCAAGTGCCTCAGAGGTTGGGTGATATTTATCATGTATAACCTTTGCAGAAAGTTTGCGAGATGAAACTGCTTGCATCTCTAATAAAATATGATACGAATTAAGGACACTTTTTGATCTTGTTTAAAGGTTTTTTCTTTTTTTGGGGGATAAATCTTGTTTTAACACTGTTAATAAATCTTTTTTAAGTATAATTAGCGTTAATAATACATTTTTACGTTGTTTGTAGGTGGGACTCGTCCATGAGAAAAGTGCTCGATACGGTTGATCAAAGGACTAAGCTAGTTGGCGAAAATCGTTTAGAACTATTGCTGTTTCGCATTAACTCGACCCAGTTATTTGCCATTAATGTATTTAAAGTTAAAGAGGTGGTTAAGTTACCTCCGCTAAGTAACTTGCCTGGCAGTAACCACAACGTCTATGGTGTCGCTAATATTAGAGGGGTGTCGATCCCTGTGATCAATTTGCGTGAAGCAATTGGTTTTTCACCTATGCCGGTGACTGAAGACAGTAACTTGATTATTACTGAATATAACCGCAGTGTGCAGGGGTTTTTAGTCGGTAAAGTTGAGAATATTGTTAACATGACCTGGAGTGATATTATGCCTCCGCCCAAAACCTCTGGAGGACATAATTACTTAACCGCGATAACTAAAATAGAAGACCAAGGTCAATCACGATTAGTATCCATTATTGACGTAGAGAAAGTCTTAGCTGAGATCATTAGCTATGATGTGAAGTTGTCAGATGGTGTGCTTGATGAATCTCTGACTTCTCATATGCCAGGGCGTAAGATATTAGTCGTCGATGACTCCTCCACAGCTCGCAAGCAAGTGAGAGACACATTAAGTAAGTTAGGCATTGAGATCCTTGAGGCATCAGACGGGCTACAAGCGTTACGGTTATTACAATCGTGGGCCGATAAAGGTCAAAACGTTGCCGAAGAATTGCTTATGATGATAACCGATGCAGAAATGCCTGAAATGGATGGTTATAAGTTGACTCATGAAGTCCGTAATGATCCCCGAATGGCGGCATTATTTATTACACTCAATACTTCTTTAAGCGGCAGTTTTAACCAAGCGATGGTGAAAAAAGTCGGCTGCAATGAGTTTATTTCTAAATTTCAACCCGACTTGTTAGTGAGTGTTGTTCAAGATCGTTTACGTGCTATTCTTTCATAGGCAAGAGCATAAATCGTTAACCAGAGGCATGTATTCAGTGTGGATTGAGTTATTGAGCCGCACCTTGGTCCATATCTTCGATTAATTCATCAAGAATTCGACGCTGGTTTCCAGGGGTAATACCAATATTGAGCCGAGCTATTTTGACCGCATGGCCAAATTGGGCTTTACCCAATAGCGTAACGAGCTGCTGTAAAAAAATACTGTCTAAAGACAATGTTTGGCTGTAGTGGCTAATGGCTTTAGTGAGTGACGTAAACACAATGCCGTCAAATTCAAAACCTGTTTGATATTGACTCACATCGCCAGCAATCTCGCCATCGAGTAATATACCTTCCAGACTTAATGGCCAACCTCTTGCATTCATTCGACTTTGTGCAATTTGGTACATCATCCAAGCACTTTTCTTAAAGCCTCCAAAAATCATACAGTCAAATTCTGATTGTTCGAGTTCTTCTTCAGTCCAGTTAATTCCAATGGCCAAGTCTTTACGGTATAAATGCATTAAATTGTCTTTTACTGCATCTCGACAATCCCAAATAGAGGTCAGCAGATTTTTCTTGGCTAGCATATGGCATTCTTTACACGCCGGAATCGTTAAAGAGGGGTGGGGAGTGTGAGTCATTCTATAATAATCAAACAATTGATTACTTGGCTCGTTACAAAACCAACATGTATGACGTTTATCAAAAGGAATATCAATCTGTGTAGGCATGGATGCAATACTATTAATGAGCAGTGAAATGATGGCTGAACTTAGTGGCTAAGCGTAAATTAATCTGAGCTTAGGATTATCATACGCAGCGATAACACCAAGCTGTGGCTTGTGAGTTATCACTGCGAATGGCGCTCTTTGAATGACCTACAAAGTCGAACCTAGTGTAAAGAATAACCTTAACAAAAGGTAAAGACGCTGTTTAAAGTGCGCTTTTTATTCCATGTTTAGCTTAAATTAGTGACGATTATTCTTTTTCAAAATCGACTAATTCTTTAGCAAGTACGATAGGATCAATTTCTAAGCACTCTTGTTCTGCTTCCCAATTAACACCGATTAGAACGCCATCGTCATTTAAATCACTCACCCAGTATTCTAAGAACTCTGTTAGCGTAATAGTAACCGGATTATAGTCAGCCCATTCTTCAGTGCAGTGACTTTTTGCTGCAGCTTCGCTTGACCAAAGTGGCATAACATCTGTTTCTTCAAATTCTGATGAGTCACATACTACCCAACCCTCACCAGTTTCATCTTGTAAGCCCCATAAGACTTGATGTTGTTTTACGCTTTCGATAAAGCTTGATAATGCTGCAGTTTGTTCTGTCATGATTAATCGCTCAAATGAGTTAGAATTAATGTCATTATACGGACTCATTGAATAAGGAAAAGGCTTAATTAATGACAATTATATTTAGGTGGAGACTTAAGCAGTGTTTAAAGGCTAAATTGACTCATTATCTTGTGACTCTGCGGTAAATGAGAGCAGCATAGATAATAGACACATCAAAAGTGTTTCGGTGATAATAGCTAGTGGCTTGTTGTGGTTGCTGCCAGTCTTTATGGCATGGCGCCTATTAAACTAACGTTTAAATGCGATGATTGCTTGGTTTTATGAGGTATTCATAATGGATAAACCATGGGGCTATTTTAAATGCTGCTGTGGTTTTGAGTCGGTTCACCATGATTGCGCACTTGTTAGCAGATTTTTCATTTTTCACTTCGGTTTAGCATAAATAAACAGGGTTTAATGTTAACAGCTCTTGTTTCCTTAAGGCTGATGCGTCACGATATTCAATATTCATTTTGCGTAAATTAAGTGTTGTTCATGGCCCATAAAAGACGTTTATCTGTGTTTATTGCTTCAATGTTTTTATCTAGTACCTTATTAAGTGCTTGTGCGGTATCGGCATCACCCGATCCTGTTGCGGATGTTGCTCCTGCTCAAGAGCAAGCTGATTTTGCAACTTGTGTCGTTACGTTACAGCAAAAAGCTAAAGCCGCAGGGATTTCACAACAGATTATCGACACAACAGTGGCAAATTTAAAGTATGTCCCTAGAGTGATTGAATTAGATAATCAGCAACCTGAATTTACCACCACCTTTGGTGATTACTTTGATAAACGTGTCACTGCGTGGCGAGTTGAGCAAGGTAAAAAAATGTTGGCTGAGCATAAATCATTATTAGCTAAGCTCACAAAAGAGTATGGCGTACCAGGGCAATACATTGTTGCTTTCTGGGGGCTAGAAACTAATTTTGGGAGTTATAAAGGCAGCATGCCTGTGCTTGATTCATTAGCAACATTAGCGTGCGATCCAAGGCGTAGTGATTATTTTACTGGTGAGTTACTGCAAGCGTTGACCTTAAAGCAGCAGTATAATTTTGCCGACAGTAAAATGGTTGGTTCATGGGCCGGAGCTATGGGGCATACTCAATTTATGCCAACCAATTATCGAAAGTATGCGGTAGATGGCGATGGCGATGGTGTTGCTGATTTATGGAACAGTACTGATGATGCACTGACATCTGCGGCAAACTTTTTACAGCATCTAGGTTGGAAAGCAGATGAACGATGGGGGCGTGAAGTGTTGATTCCTAGCGATTATTCTTTTGCTTACTTAGGCGGTAAACATCCTCTACCACTGGTTAAGTGGCGTGAGCTTAATGTTAAGCAAGTTAATGGTCAGCCTTTGTCTACACCAGATATGCAAGCAGCGTTATATTTGCCAGCAGGGCACACAGGGCCTGCTTTTTTAGGATATGACAACTTTAATGTGATAATGCGTTGGAATCGTTCTGAATTTTATGCCATTTCAGTGGGGCATTTAGCCGATCGTATTAATGGTGGTGCGGTATTAACCCGTGCAGTACCTAAACAGCCAAGGCTAAGCCGAGAAACGGTCAAACAAATTCAGCAAAAGCTCAATGATGCAGGTTTCGATGTGGGTAAGCCTGACGGTATTTTAGGGCGTAATTCAGTATTAGGGTTACAAGCTTTTCAACATGAAAAAGGGCTTATTGCTGATGGATTTCCTGATGTAGAGACGTTTACCGCCTTGGGTATCAAACTATAATCAGTATTTTTATGAGCATTTTTTGTGGATGCATTAGTACGCTTTTGCTAAGCTTCGGCAAATTTTTGAATTAAGGAACGATAATGAGCATTAAAGACAATATGGTCGTGCAGTTTAATTACACGCTACGTGATGAAAAAGGCGAAGTACTTGAATCAAACGAAGGTCGTGAGGCGATTGCCTATTTGCATGGTCATGACAACATGATGCCTGGTATTGAAGATGCGATTAATGGCAAAGAAATTGGCGAGAAATTCACTATTACTCCGCCAGCTGCAGATACTTATGGCGAACGTCAACCAGATTCTGAGCAGCGCGTGTCGGTTAAACACCTTGTAGGTGCTAAAGTATGGAAACCGGGCATGGCTGCCGTGGTGAATACTGAGCAAGGCCAGCGTCAAGTGACCATTATTAAAGTCGGTAAGTTTATGGCGACGGTTGATGTTAATCATCCACTTGCTGGCCGTGAATTAACTTTCGACATTGAAATTGTCGGTGCCCGCGATGCATCTGATGAAGAAATTGCCCATGGTCATGCCCATGGCGCTGGTGGTCATCACCACTAGTAGGGGACCGCTTGGGTAAATTGATATTTACTTATGGTTTAACCCTGTATAGATCCCAAGTGAAGACTTGGGATTTTTTGTTTTAAGAGAGTAGATATGATTATTGATTTCTCATTAGGTAAAATTATTGTCACTGTGCATGAAATTCAGTGCCGGTTTCATGATAGCCAATTAGTGCTTACCGCATCCATGGATGACATTAGCTGTTTTCATCAAGGCTTAGTGATTGTTGCCGATGCGGGAACGGTGAGGTGGAGTATTAAACTGGATAATCCAGCGCAATTAGACGCGCTATTGCAACACACTGGCATTCAAGCGCAATAACTTAATTTGTATCGGCTTAGTGGCAAGATGAATGGGAATAGGCTGCTCGGCCATGAGCCTTGATTCAACTTGAATGACAAACTGAAGGTATTGACATGCTCTGAGCGATGCATGACATGTCAATACGATTACTATCTATTTAACCTCCAACCAAAGCTAACCCAAAGTTTGTGGCTTATATTATTGCTGCCGTTTTCGCTGCACTTCTGACTGCATATTGCCGCGAGTCCACTAAACTCCTTAAGCGTGTTCAAAAACCTATGACAGATTAACCTTGTGGGTGAGATGTTGACGTCATTAGTTGCTCACGGTTATGTGGGCGTAAAAAGTCAATATCAGGCCCGGCAGGGACGATTTGAGTCGGATTAATTTGTTGATGACTAAAGTAATAATGCTGCTTGATATGATCCATATTGACTGTGGTAGCAATCCCAGGTTGTTGATATAAATCACGTAAATAATCTGAAATATAGGCCATGCTTTCGATTGTATTGCGGTTGGTTTTAAAATGGCCGACATACACATTGTCAAAACGGATCAGGGTAGTAAACAGACGCCAATCCGCTTCAGTAATGCTATCGCCCAATAAATACCGTTTTGTGCTTAAGCGGGTCTCGATGGTGTCCAGCGCCGAGAATAAGGCATCATAGGCTTCTTCGTAAGCGGCTTGTGAGGTAGCAAAACCACAGCGATAAACCCCATTATTGATTTTCTCGTAAATGAACTCATTGAGTTGGTTTATCTGCGGTTGTAAGGCTTGAGGATAATAATCGAGTGTATTGCCGGTAATATCATTAAAGGCGGTATTGAACATTCTAATGATTTCAGATGATTCATTACTGACGATAGTGTTGGTTTTTTTGTCCCACAATACTGGTACTGTGACTCGACCATTGTAGTGTGGTTTCGCTAATTGATAGATTTGGTATAAAAAGTCTTTTTGATGTAAAGGATCGGCTTGAGCCCCTGCTATGTGTTGACCAATTTTGCCATCAACAGCATTGGCAAACTCCCAGCCGTTTTCTCGCATATGTGCTTCAACAACAGTAACATCAATAAGTGATTGTAATTGCTTTAATTCTCTAAAGATAAGGGTGCGGTGCGCCCAAGGGCAGGCTAGAGACACGTACAAATGATAGCGGCCTGCTTCTGCAACAAAGCCTGCATCGCCAGAGGGGCCAGCTTGGCCATCCGCAGTTACCCAATGACGTAATTGCGCATCTTCTCGAACAAACTTACCGCCATTTTCTTCGGTTGCATACCATTGATCGACCCACTGGCCATTTTGTAGTAATCCCATATCTCTCATCTCCTTAGTGGCTTTAGTCTTAGGTTACAACAAATAAAATCGAATAAAAGTGTAATTAATCGCTAGTTTTGTTCGATTAAATTAATTACATTGCCGTCAAGGTTGATTATTTGTGGTGATGGGGTGTGAATAGATCGATGTTAAAAATCAATTGACGTAATATAGCCTGCAATATTTTATTGCATTGATAGGATTGATATATATGTCTTTTAAGCTAGAAAAAATTGTAATCGAGCCGCAAACACCTGCGACAGCATGCGTTATTTGGCTTCATGGATTGGGTGATTCAGGTGCTGGCTTTGCGCCCGTCGTCCCCGTATTAGGCTTAGCTGGTCAGCACAATATTCGTTTTCTTTTTCCTCATGCACCAGAACAAGCAGTGACCATCAATGGCGGTTTTGTTATGCGCTCATGGTACGATATTAAAAGCATGGATTTACACGATCGCGCCGATATACAAGGTGTTATGGCGTCTGAGCAAGCCATCCGTCAGTTAATTGTCGAGCAGATGAATAGTGGTATACCTGCTGATAAAATCGTTTTAGCTGGTTTTAGTCAAGGTGGGGTCATGAGTTTGTTCACCGGGCTGCGTTTTGAACAAAAACTGGCCGGTATTATGGCGTTATCATGTTATTTACCCGGTGGCGAAACATTGCCAGAGCAACTTGCTGATGCTAATGCTCATACTGCTATTTTACAACATCATGGTGAGCAAGATGATGTTGTCCCGATGTTTGCAGGTAAAATGGCTTATGACGCACTGATTGCGGCAGGTTATCAGAGTACCTGGAAAACTTATCCGATGGCTCACAGTGTATTGCCTAATCAACTTGCTGATATTGGTCAATGGTTGCAGCAAGTATTGAAATAACGCAAGTTCATCACTGTTCTTATATAAAGACAATAATCGTTATTGTCTTTATATAAAAAAATCAATCTATTTAAATGGCTTAGCAGCAAAAATGCTTAAGCCATTTTTTTTACTTTACTTTAACATACCCGTTAACATGGTAATTGTTTTTTACTGGGAACTATTGAGGTGTAAGTTATTGTTAAATAATGTATTAAAAATCACATTCTGTCATAAAAGTGACATCAAAAACCGTCAATCTTTGTTATCATTCTGGCCGTGAATAGGATAATTCACGGATTTAAAAATATAAATTATAACATCGGGGTAAATCATGACAAATATGTTAATTAAAGGATTGGTCGCAACGGCTGTACTAGCAGCGTTGACCGGTTGTGGCAGTGACGACGACAATACCGCTGTCGTTGCACCGACGACGTGTGCCGAAGCTGGTGCAGATTGTAAAATATTTACAGTATTACATACCAATGACAACCACGGTCGTTTTTGGGAAAACGGTGACGGCGAATACGGTATGGCAGCACGTAAAACGCTGATTGACCAGATCCGTGCTGAAGTTAGCTCAAACGGCGGTGAAACTATTTTACTTTCGGGCGGAGATATCAACACTGGCGTCCCTGAGTCAGACTTACAAGACGCAGTGCCAGATTTTATCGGTATGAATGAAATTGCTTATGACGCAATGGCAGTCGGTAACCATGAGTTTGATAATCCACTTGCGGTATTAGATTCACAACGCTCAATTGCTAACTTCCCAATGTTAGCGGCTAACATTTATAAAGCTGATGGCACTCGCTACTTTGATGCTTACAAAGTATTTAATATAAATGGTTTGCGCATTGCTGTGATCGGTTTAACCACTGAAGACACTGCGAAGATTGGTAACCCAGAATTTATCAAAGATTTAACCTTTACCGATCCAACCACTGAAGCAGCAAAAGTGATTGCAGAAATTAAAGCTGCAGATACTGCGGATCTTATTTTTGCAACCACTCATATGGGTCACTATGCTGATGCTATGAATGGTAGTAACGCCCCTGGCGACGTCGCCATGGCTCGTGCTCTAGCAGAAGGTGATTTGAATGCCATTATTGGTGGTCATTCACAAAACCCGGTATGTATGGAACCAGGTACAAACGATTACGCTGACTTTGCTCCTGGCGATGACTGTACGCCTGATATGCAAAATGGCACTTACATTATGCAAGCTCACGAGTGGGGTAAGTATGTCGGTCGTGCTGATTTTGAATATTTCAATGGCGAGCTTCACCTTGCTAGTTACAAGTTAATCCCGGTTAATTTGAAAACATCAGTGACTGATGCAGATGGCAATAAAACGAAAGTATTGGTTGCTGATGAAATCGCCGCAGATGCAGACTTAAAACAACTACTTTCTTATTATCAAGAACGTGGTCAAGGCCAACTTAGTGAAGTGATTGCTACCACCGATGGTTTATTAGACGGCGAACGTGCAAATGTACGTAATATGCAAACTAATTTAGGCCGTTTGGTTGCAGAAGCGCAACGCACTAAAGTCGGTGCCGATATCGGTGTAATGAACTCTGGTGGTGTGCGTGCTTCAATTGCTGAAGGTGATATCTCTTACCGTGACGTGTTAACCGTGCAGCCTTTTGGCAACATGGTAACGTTAAGCACTATGACAGGTGCAGAAGTCACTGAGTACTTAAACACTGTAGCATCTTTCCAACGTGGTTCTGGCGCATATGCACAAATCACCGGTGTGAAAATGACAGTAGATTGTACTGCTCAAACAGTTGCTATCAGTGAAATCAATGGTAAAGATTACAGTGCCACTGACTCATACAGCTTTACTGTACCAAGTTTCAATGCTGCTGGTGGTGATGGCTATCCTGAGCTTGCACCAATTCAAACAGGTTATGTTGATGCAGAAGTGTTATACACTTTCTTCAAAGATAAAGGCACCATTGCGGCTGCAGATTATGCTCCAATGGGTGACATTGTTTATGAAAACTCAAACAGCCCACTAGGTTGTGATGTAACAGCAAACTAATTAGCCTCAATTTGGGTAAACAGATGGTATAACCATTTCTTATCTCGACCAAAGGTACGATTGCAAAAAAGGCAGCTGAAGCTGCCTTTTTTATTGGCTGCTATTTAGTTGACTTACAGTGGATTAAAGGGCTAATGTGATTGGAGAATATAGTGACTGATGAACAGTTCATTGATTGGGTTGAGAGAAATTAATATGACAGGTATCTACAGAGTCGTGGTCTTAATCGCATTAATTGCGCTGGCGTTGACATGTTATTTAGCCGGCAGCCAAACCGGGGCGGTGACTTTTTTTGTGGCTGGAGGATTACTTGAAACTGCTTTTTGGTTTGGTTTGTTTCGAAAATCTACCAATCGAACCATTAGTTAATTCTAACCGCTAAGCTGATTAGTCATTTTACGATAAGCGATTAGCTCTATGTGAGCGATATCCTTAATGCTATTAAGCAACATGTGATAATCAACAGGCAGCCGAGGCTGCCTGTTGATTATGCTGAAGTCAAATTAGTTTGATAACTGCGTGTTTCATCAGTCTATGGCTGACATGATTAGCCACAATTAAGTGATATTATTTCTAGCCTATTTATTTCCAACCGATATGAGTGGTTAACGTGTGGGTTTGTCCTGGCGCTAACACTATGCTGTCGTCTCGTACGTTGGCCGCTTCTAAACAGACCATGGTTAAGTAATCATCATGATTAAACCGAGATAGGCGGGTTGATTTGTCTATCCAAGGATTCCATAACACTGCTGATTGACTGTTTTCCCGGCTCACCACAATCGTTCCATGTGGAGTATGTAATTCCTGAATGGGCGCTAGTTTGGTATAAACTCTATCGGTTTCTCGATCAAATTTAACCACATCGTCGACTTGTTCAAAAGGTCCTTGATCAAATTCAATGTATTGTGAACCGCCAAATCCACTGGCCTTAAGTTGGTGAATATCTTCTATGGGGAAATAGCTATGCAATGCTTGTGTGAGCTCGATGTTGTAATCTGCATTGTTAATATTGATGATGCTTACCGATAATGTTTCACCTAAGTTAAATAGCACCTTCACTTGGGTATTATGCGGCCAATACTGCTTATCTATTTCGCTGGCGGGCAGGGCAAACAGCAACTCAACAGATTGATCGCCCATGTTGATGGATTCTAATGACCAAATCTTATTGCGCGCAAAACCATGCTGCGGAAAGCCTTGGATATCGCTCATCCCAAACCAAGGCCAACAAACTGGAATTCCACCTCTGATGCCATTGCCTGGTTGGTAATCGTCGGCACTTGAGACCCATAAAAGTGGTGATTTTCCACTGGGTGCAAATTGATCTATTTGCGCCCCTTGCAAAAAAATACGCGCTTGGCAAAACGCGGTATCGACAGCAACATAATCGAGACCATTGGCATGTCTCTTGGTGGTAACTGAACCCATAATCTGTGTCCTTATATGTGTTAATCCAAGCCGATAGCTTATAAATGAACAGAAGCAATTGGCTTATTGGTTAAATGATTTGGGCTTACTTAATAAAATGCAGTAAACGATTATTGGCCGGCATAGCAATGTCTTCTCGAAGCGTTAGCCCTTGCTGCTGTGCTAATTGACAGATCCATTCGATATCGCGGATGCCGCTTTGGGGATTATTGTGTTGTAAAGACATATTGAACTGTCGATTACTGTCACTGGTAAATTGGCCTTGGTAATTGAACGGACCATAAATAACTAATGAGCCAGCGTTTACCAATAGATTACCCACGCCAATAAAAAATGCTTCAACCATCGTCTTACTCATAATATGCAGAGTATTAGCACTGAATATCGCATCGACATTTGATGTCAGTTGCGGCCAAGGCTGGGTGACATCTAATTCAATAGCCGGCTGTAAGTTTGGTGATGCTTGCAAATTGAGACGAGCTTGCAAATTAGGCAGATAATGCCGTTGATCGCTTGGTTGCCAGCGTATATGCGGAAGATGGTTAGCAAAATACACGCTATGCTGGCCAGTACCACTGCCTATTTCAAGCAAATGAACGCAACTAGGAAGCCACTTTGTTAATAGCGTTAATATAGGCTGCTGGTTATTTTCACAAGCTTGCGAAAAAGGTAGCTGTTGTAACGTTAATGATTGAGGCATTACGAGATATCAATTCTATCCATTTCTAATTGTTGTAATGCTATCACCGCTTGAGTGCGATTGCGAACACCCAATTTGCGAAATATTGCCGTTGCATGAGCCTTGATGGTGGCTTCTGATACCCCAAAATCATAAGCAATTTGTTTGTTGAGTAACCCTTCGGCAAACATCTGCAGTACGCGATATTGCTGTGGGGTTAAATCAGATAGACGTGAGGCCATTTTGTCAGTTGGATCATCAGAAACCGGTACAATTTGGGTACCTTTGGGTAACCAAATATCACCATATAACACCGCGTTTAATGCTTCTTCCAACACTTCCATAGACGCTGACTTCGGAATGAATCCGCTACTACCATAATGTATTGCTCGGCTTATGGTATTGATGTCTTCGTGGGCAGAAATCACCACCACAGGAATGTCTGGATGATGGGTTCTAAGGTGGATTAACGTTGAATAACCGTGAGAGCCCGGCATCTGTAGGTCAAGTAAGATTAAGTCAAACGGTTGGTCTTTCTCATCAAGGACATGTTGTAATGCCTCGGCACTATCAGCCTCAAACCATTGCGTGTGTTCAAAGGCATTACTCAGCGCTAGCCTTAAGGCATTACGGAATAATGGATGGTCATCTGCAATAATGATATTTAAATTTTCGAGCTTCATGGCGTTTTTTATTCTATGTTGCACGTGAAGATAAACTCAATGTAACAGAAAAGTAATCGAGTATTCTATTGCTTTGTGCAAGATTATCATTGATTTGAATAAAAACAATCAAACTATAGACTTTAGTCTAGTGAGCGAAATGATGATGCAGCCATCTATCTGACTGCATTTACTGGGGTGTTATTAATTATGTGGCCACACTTGGGTCGGGTTGCGATTTTCATCTACCGCAACAAAAGTAAACACGCCACGTATTGCATGTTCCCTATGATCGCGGTACATATCTTCAACATAAATATTCACTTCAACTTTTAGCGATGTGTTACCAACATGGATCACATTTGCAATCAGCTCAGCCAAGCTGCCAGCGGGTATCGCTTTTTTGAAATCAATCCGATCAGAACTCACGGTTACTAATGATTTACGACAAAAACGTGTAGCGGCAATAAATGCTGTTTCATCCATCCAGGCTAATGCATCACCACCAAATAAGGTGTTATGGTGATTAGTATTAGATGGGAAAATTGCCTTAATAACGCGGGCTTCTGATTGAGCAATACGTGCTGCAATGTCATCAGGGAAATGGTTTTGAGTTTGTGCTGGGTTTTGAGCAAGGGACATACAACGACCTAATGTTATGCGGTTCAATAAAGAATTAAGCGAAAAAGCCGCGCATTGTACTGTATTGAGCGTATTCGTGTCGATGTTGTGGTGCTTATTTGTCGATAAGGCCTCACGATTGTGCAACCTTATCGACAATATGTTGTTTAATAGTAACAACTGAATTATTTGATTAACCTAATGTGCTTAAATGCAGTTGTCGATTGAGTTGATGTCTATTCTGCACAGGCTAATTAATAACGAAGCAATACCGTTGATACTATTTGTTTGTTGGCATTTAGGGTCACAATATATAAACGATCAAATTCACTGGCGTCATCAATCGGTATTTGTTGCTTTGCCCCGAGTTTTTCAACTAAATCTGTCGAAGTATTACTGTGGCCTACCACTAAAATATTACCCTGTTCGGCTAATAACTGCTGGGCAAAGTTTGCCATATGTTGAGGATCATAAACACTCAGCTCCAGGTGTTGATCTTGAGCGACTTGCTTGGCTGTTTCACGGGTACGATTATAATCAGTGGTGTAGACTTTTTGTAAAGGGGTCGCAGATAACACTGTTGCTAAACGTAAGGCTCGTAATTGTCCTTGGGCAGATAAACTGGGATTTTTACCAGCATTTTTTTCTGCATGCCTAACGATAAAGATAACGTGATTACTTGTGGCCCCTTTATGGTTAAGATCAACTGATGTCGATTCTGGCGACTGTGCCATTATCGATATGCTCATCAAGCTCATCAAACCAATCAGTATGCTGGTGATTATCTGTTTCATATGGTTAATCCGCTAAGTAATATTCGATGGTTGATACCACACGCACTTGCTTAATGTAGGGCGTATTCTTATCTCTGTTACTGATACTGAATTGCCCTTGAGTGGCCTTTTTAATTTTTCCTAATCGGCTTTGAGAATCTTTAGCAAATTTTTCGGCCACTGAGCGGGCATTGGTGGTCGATTCTTCAATCATTTTTGGCTTAACGTCATTTAATCGGCTGAAAATATACTCGACTTGGGCATCATAGTTATTCTGCGAGAATACAATGCCCGTTTTCCCCAGCTCAGTTAATTGCGGCATGACACCACGCACTTTATCGATGTCATTAGAATAAACCGTAATGGTTTGTGTCGCGGTATAGCGCAATTCTATTGGTTGATTACCACCATATTGTTGCGCCAATTTATCGGTAATTGTCGGCGCTGTGAGGGTAATTTCTTTTGGATCGATATGTTGCTCAGTTAAAAAACTGACCACTTGGTTGTTTTGTGCTTCCAGCTGTTTATACAGTTCATCGAGATTATTATTGGCTGCAGTAAATTGGATAGGCCAGATCACAATGTCAGCAGGATATTCATTTTCTGCTAAGCCTTTAACTGTGACACTGCGCTCAAGTAATTTGTATTCAACAATGGCTTGTTTGAGTAACAGACCCAAAGCACCAAAGCCCAGCGCAATGAATATTCCAAAAACAGCAGCACTACGAGACGAACTTTGCATAATAACATCCTTATTAATAGGTAACAGTGTGGCTCGACGAAGGTGACTCTTTGTTGCAGAGAATGAATAGAAGTACTTCATTATCATATAAGGGCATCATTAAGGTCAAATAAGGCACTATCAACAATCATCGTCAGTCCAATGAAGGGCGATCATAATCGAATATGGACTCAATATTGGTTTTATGGATTATTTTTAATCCTATTTTTTGCGTATTGTCAGTGTTGCAACAATACTTACAAGCGCAAATAACACAATTGCTATATTGCCTTTATCACTTGGATAACGTTTTAAGCTATTCAATTTACTATATTAAAAAAACTCAATGCTGTGAGCACAACCTCGCCTTAAAGGAATTAATATGTCTTCTCGGTTAACCGCACAGCTTATTCTTCATGGATTTGATGATTCATTACCAGCATGGCGTCGAGTGATTTTTCAACGATTATTTAGCATATTAGCTTTATTGTGTATTCCGGTTTACATCACCAGTGTCTATTTGTGCGTCGTTAAAAACTTATGGGGCATGGCAATATTTGATACTCTCGCTTATGGAATATTGTTATTCATTTTGTTTTATCCTCGCATTACTGATAGGCAAAAATTTATCGTAGGATGTTACCTTGCGTTTGGTATCGGTATTGGTTTTGTCATTGCTATCGGCCCCTCTGGCGCGGGCTTTTTTTGGCTATTTGCTTTCCCTCCACTGTGCAGCATTTTGCTCGGCGAAAAAATGGCGCTATGGGCTCAAGTTGTCAACGCGATATCGCTATTACTAATCGGTATAGCCTATCAATACCAACTAGTTCATTGGCCTGATGTGAGTGGATTTTCGACCTTGATCTGGTATGTGGTAGCGATTAACTTTTTAGTGACTAATGCCATTGTGACTCAGTCTATATCTTATTTGTTGGGTAAATTAACGCATTCGTTAGCATCTACTTTGGCCTCACGTAAAGCCACTGTGATGGGATTAGCTAAGTTAGCTGAGTACCGTGATAATGAAACGGGGGCGCATTTAATCAGAATGCAGCAGTATGCCAATATGCTGGCAAAACAACGATTAACTGATGAGCATGTTCCACAAGAATTAACCGAAGCTTTTATTCAAGAAATAAGCCTCTCAGCCATTTTGCATGATATAGGTAAAGTGGGTATTGCCGATCATATCTTATTAAAACCTGGACGCTTAACGGCAGAAGAGTTCGAGCAAATTAAGGCGCATCCAGTGATCGGTGAAAAAGTACTGAATAGTCTATTAGCCTATGCCCCAGAATGTTCATTTATTCGGATGGGGCGCGACATTGCCGGAGCTCACCATGAAAAGTGGGATGGCAGCGGCTATCCTAAGGGGTTAATCGGTGATGCCATTCCCTTGTCTGCGAGAATAGTGGCTCTGGTTGATGTATATGACGCATTAACATCACCACGCTGTTACAAGAGGCCGTTTAGCCATGAAGAAGCGATGACGCTTATTTTAGAAGGTAAAGGTAAACATTTTGACCCTGAGTTAGTCGACAGCCTGGTGATGATCAGTGAACAGTTTGCCGTATTGTCTAAAGCCTCTTTACTAGAACAAGAGTAATAGGATGGATTTAAGACTATAAATGGCAATGCCAGTCATAAATGACTGGCATTGGTAAACGTTCATCAAGAACGAATAAATCAGTAAGGGCTTATTGTGCGAGTAAGGCTTTACGCTCTCTTGATGCTTGAGCTAAATCACGTAACAGTTTTTCTGAATCAGCCCAATGTAAACAGGCATCGGTAATACTTTGACCATAAACTAAAGGTTCACCTTTAACGACTTTTTGATTACCTTCAATCATAAAGCTTTCAGCCATAATACCGGCGATAGCTGTGCTACCACTGCGCAGTTGCGCTATGATGCTATCGGCAACATTTAACTGATTTTTATGCTGTTTTTCACTGTTGCCGTGGCTAAAGTCAACCACCATACGCTGAGTTACACCCACTTGTTCAAGTTGGGCGCGAGCCACTTCAATGTCCTCTGCACAATAGTTTGGTGTTTTCCCACCACGTAAAATAATATGCCCAAATGGATTGCCGTGAGTACGATATACCGCCATGGCGCCATCTTTATCCGGAGAATAAAAAATATGTGGAGCTTGGGCTGCGCGAACGGCGTCAACAGCGATATTAATGTTACCGTCGGTACCATTTTTAAAGCCCACAGGACAGGACAACGCAGACGCCATTTCACGGTGAATTTGGCTTTCGGTGGTACGTGCGCCAATAGCGCCCCAAGTGATTAAGTCAGCAATATATTGACCGTTTACCATGTCTAAAAATTCAGTGGCGATAGGCAGTTTTAATTCGGTGATCTGCTGCAATAGCTCACGCGCCAAGCGCAAGCCTTTGTTGGGGCTAAAGCTGCCGTCTAAATCAGGATCCGAAATTAATCCCTTCCAGCCAACAATAGTGCGAGGCTTTTCAAAATAGACCCGCATCAGAATGCATAAGTCATCTTTTAGTTCGTGGTGAAGTGCCGATAAGCGCTCGGCATATTCAAGTGCCGCTTTGGTATCGTGAATTGAACAAGGGCCAATAATGACTAATAAGCGTTGGTCTTCACCGGCAATAATGGCTTCAACTTCTCGGCGCTGTGCAACAAGATAGTCTGCAGCATCTTGAGTCAAAGGGTATTCTGATGCCAGTTGAGCGGGTGAAATGACTTTGCTTAAAAGGGTAGTTCGTAGTTCATCTGTTTTAATTGTCATGCATATTACCGAGAAATCGTGAGATGCATCAGCATCATATTACTCGGGATTATATACCCAAAGAAGTTCAAGATGCGAGGCTTAGCCTCGGATTCTCTGGCTGAATAAACAGATTGCTGTAAACGGCTTACTCGAATTAAGCGAGTCAGTCTGGGTTTGAAAGCCTATTTACAGCGTTTTTTATTGTTTATAAATTAGAACATATGACGTTCTAAACCGGTTATATCAATAATTTTTGTGGCAATTTCTTCAACCGAATGATTAGTGGTATTCACAAAAGGGATACGTTCTTTTTTATACATCATTTCCACTTCTTTCACTTCAAGCTTGCATTGTCTTAATGATGAATAACGGCTGTTTTCCATTCGGCTTTGACGAATTTCATGCAAACGATGTGGATCGATTGTTAAGCCAAATAATTTTGATTTATTGCGTTTTAATGCCTCAGGTAGCTGAAGGTTATCCATATCATCTTCAGTAAACGGGTAGTTTGCAGCCTTTATACCAAACTGCATCGACAGATATAAACTGGAGGGGGTTTTACCACAGCGAGATACGCCCAATAAAATGATATCGGCTTTATCCATGTGTTTCATGGTTTGGCCATCGTCGTTTTCCATTGTGTAGTTAATCGCATCTATACGAGTTTCGTAACCGTGGTTACTTTTACCATGAGTTCGATGCAATAAAGGCTTAGCTTGCACGCCCAAGTGTTGTTCTAATGGCGCAACAAAGGTATTCAAAAAGTCATAATCGACACATTCGCTTGAAAAAATCACATTGCGGATTTCCGGATTAATGATTGAGTGGAACACAAGTGGTCTTACACCTGTTGTAATAAAACAATCATTTATTTGTTGCTTCACTTTTTGTGCTTTCTGAATCGTTTCCACAAACGGAATCGTAAGTGCTTCAAATTCTATGGGAAATTGCGAAAGCACCGCATGCCCAAAAACCTCAGCTGTGATCGCGGTCCCATCTGAAATGTAGAATACTTTTGGTGTCATTCTGACCTCTTGTAGTAATAAAATTACAAATAAAATTATAGATTTACGCGTGTTGTATGGGAGTGTAAGATGCTATTGCCCTCGTGTGAAGTGGCCACTGAAATAAAAACTTGCGGAGATAAAACTGTGCAGCAATACGTACTCTGGTATCAAGAATTAGGCATGGGTGATGTAAACAAGGTTGGCGGTAAAAACGCATCCCTTGGTGAGATGATCAGCAATCTGGCTAATGCAGGGGTTCAAGTTCCTGGCGGTTTTGCAACGACCTCTCATGCGTTCAATGAGTTCCTTGAACAAAGTGGAGTTAACCAGAAAATTTTTGACATTCTGGCGACATTGGATGTTGATGATGTCAATGAACTGGCAAAAGTAGGTGCCCAGATTAGACAATGGGTTATTGAAACCCCATTTCAACCCGCATTAGAAGACGCGATTCGCGAAGCTTACGAGCAATTGTCGAGCGAAACGAAAGAAGCATCATTTGCTGTGCGTTCTTCAGCCACTGCTGAAGATATGCCTGATGCATCTTTTGCTGGTCAACAAGAAACCTTCCTCAACGTTAAAGGGTTCGATGCTGTCATGCTGGCAATTAAGCATGTATACGCATCACTGTTTAACGACCGTGCAATTTCTTACCGTGTCCACCAAGGTTATGAACATCAAGGTGTCGCTTTATCTGCTGGCGTACAACGTATGGTCCGTTCAGACAAAGCCGCATCTGGGGTGATGTTCACTATGGACACTGAGTCAGGTAATAATGACGTTGTATTTATCACTTCATCTTTTGGTTTAGGTGAAATGGTTGTACAAGGTGCTGTTAACCCTGATGAATTCTATGTGCACAAACCTATTTTAGCGCAAGGCCATCAGGCTGTTGTGCGTCGTAACATCGGCAGTAAGTTGATTCAGATGGTTTACTCTGATGATGCCGGCCATGGTAAGCAAGTTAAAATTGAAGACGTTGCTGCAGAGCAACGTCGTGTATTCTCGATTAATGATGAAGAAGTCATGGAGCTTGCTAAGCAAGCCATGGTGATTGAAAAGCATTATGGTCGTGCAATGGATATCGAATGGGCCAAAGACGGTAACGACGGAAAGTTATATATTGTCCAAGCTCGTCCAGAAACCGTTCGTAGCCGTGAAGATGTGCAGTTAATTGAACGTTATCACTTAAAAACCAAAGGCGAGGTGATCTGTGAAGGTCGTGCTATTGGCCATAAGATTGGTACTGGTGTCGCCAAGGTATTAACCTCTATTGACCAGATGGATCAAATTGAGCCAGGTGATGTGTTAGTGACTGACATGACAGACCCAGATTGGGAACCTATCATGAAACGTGCTAGTGCGATTGTAACCAACCGTGGTGGCCGTACTTGCCATGCTGCGATTATTGCACGTGAACTAGGTGTTCCTGCTGTTGTAGGTTGTGGTGATGTGACTGACCGCATTAAGACTGGCGACATAGTTACCGTATCTTGTGCTGAAGGTGATACTGGCTTAATTTTCTCGGGTAAACAAGAGTTTGAAATCGTCACTAACCGTGTTGATACCTTACCGCCTTTACCAATGAAAATTATGATGAACGTGGGTAACCCTGATCGTGCATTTGACTTTGCTCGTTTACCTAACGAAGGTGTGGGTTTAGCGCGTTTAGAGTTTATCATTAACCGCATGATTGGTATTCATCCTAAAGCATTGCTTGACTTCAATGGCCAAACTGCTGAGCTACAGACCGAAATTAATGAAATGATCGCTGGGTATGACTCGCCAGTTGAGTTTTATGTTGCGCGTCTAGTTGAAGGTATCGCGACTATCGCATCGGCTTTTTATCCGAAGAAAGTTATCGTACGTATGTCAGACTTTAAGTCTAACGAGTATGCAAACTTAGTCGGTGGTGATCGTTACGAGCCAGATGAAGAAAATCCAATGTTGGGCTTCCGTGGTGCGAGCCGTTATATTTCTGAATCATTCCGCGATTGTTTCGCGCTCGAATGTGAAGCGATTAAACGTGTTCGTAATCAAATGGGCTTAACCAATGTTGAAGTGATGATCCCGTTTGTGCGTACCGTAAACGAAGCATCTCAAGTTATTGAGTTACTAAAAGAACAAGGCTTAGAGCGCGGTAAAGATGGCTTACGCGTTATCATGATGTGTGAACTACCTTCAAACGCCTTGCTAGCTGACCAGTTCCTTGAGCATTTTGATGGTTTTTCTATTGGTTCAAACGATTTAACTCAGTTAACATTAGGGCTTGATCGTGACTCAGGAATCATCAGTCACTTGTTTGATGAGCGTAATGATGCGGTTAAAGCATTATTAGCCATGGCGATTAAAGCGGCTAAAGCGAAAGGTGCTTACGTCGGTATTTGTGGTCAAGGTCCTTCAGACCATTCTGATTTTGCTGCATGGTTAGTTGAGCAAGGTATTGATTCTGTATCGCTTAATCCTGATACCGTTATCGATACTTGGTTATATTTAGCTGAAGCTCATGGCTAAATTATGCTAAAAATTGCTGGTGGATTGTCTGCCTAACATGCAATTTTATCAAGTTGTTAGAAAAGCCGCTTTTTAGCGGCTTTTTTTTGTTTATAATGGCTGCAATATGCCAATAAATAATAAGTCCTCTATGTTACCTTTACTATCACATAAACAAACATTAGAACCTATCTATCTTGAGTATCTTGACGCGCTGGAGCAAAGCGAGTTTGAAGGTGAAATAGACAAGCGCTACAGTGCGCGGCTTATTCAGGCAACCGATAATTCTGTGTATCAATTTTTGCCACAAGCGGTGATTTATCCTTTACATCAACAAGATGTCGAGTTGGTATTATCGTTAGCGGCGCAACCTCAATACAAAGCTGTGACTTTCAGTGCGCGCGGCGGTGGAACGGGAACTAATGGCCAGTCATTAACCCACGGCTTGATTTTAGATGTGTCGCGGCACATGAACCAAGTACTCGAGATTAATGTCAAAGAGGGTTGGGCTAGGGTACAAGCAGGTGTGGTTAAAGATGCGTTAAATGATGCTTTGCGCCCGCACGGCTTCTTTTTTAGTCCAGATTTATCTACGTCAAACCGCGCGACAGTTGGCGGCATGGTTAACACCGATGCCTCTGGTGCGGGGTCACTGGTTTACGGTAAAACATCGGATCATGTGTTAGGACTGACCAGTATTCTCATTGATGGCAGTGTACTCACTACTACGCCGATAGATCATGACAAAGTTGATCAACACCCTTTTGCTGCTAATCAACTTGGCAATGCCATTGCTAGCCAAGTAGCAGATTTATGCTTACAAAAACGTGACACCATTATTGAACGTTTCCCTAAATTGAACCGATTTTTAACTGGTTATGATTTAAAGCACGTGTGGAATGACGACCTAAGCCAGTTTGATTTATCGCGCATTTTAGCTGGCTCCGAAGGGACGCTGGCGGTGATCACCGAAACCAAGCTGAATCTAACGCCATTACCGAAAACGCGCAGGATGGTGAATATTAAGTATGACTCCTTTGAGTCAGCGTTACGTCATGCCCCATCATTAGTTAAGGCCAGTGCCACAGTTGTTGAGACTGTTGATTCCAAGGTACTTAACCTTGCTCGCGAAGACATTATTTGGCACTCGGTGGCCGATCACATTAAAGCCGTACCGAATAAGATCATCGAAGGTCTTAACATGGTTGAATTTGCTGGTGAAGATGATGAAGTTAAACATAAAGTTGCCCTGTTAGAAGAAATGCTCAGCGGACAACTCAGTCAACCTCAGTTTGGTTTAGTCGGTTTTCAAATCATTACCGACAGAAGTGATATTGACAGTATTTATGCCATGCGTAAAAAGGCCGTTGGCTTATTAGGTGCCACCAAAGGCACCCGTAAGCCGCTAGCCTTTGCTGAAGATACCGCGGTGCCACCAGAACACTTAGCCGACTATATTATGGAGTTTCGCGCACTGCTTGATAGCCATAACTTGCAGTACGGCATGTTTGGTCATGTCGATGCAGGCGTACTTCATGTGCGTCCGGCGCTTGATATGTGCGATGTCGCCGATGAACAATTACTCAAAGTGATATCTGATCAAGTGGCTGCATTAACGCTAAAATATGGCGGTTTAATGTGGGGCGAACACGGCAAAGGGGTTCGCGGTGAATATGGCCCCGCGGTGTTTGGCGAAGAACTCTACGGAGTACTTGAACAGATTAAAGGATTATTTGACCCTGACAATCGCTTAAACCCTGGTAAATTAGTCGCGCCACCTCAATCTGGCCCACTACTGTTTAATGTTGACAGTGCCAAACGTGGCAGTTTCGATAGACAAATCCCAGTGCAAGTGCGTAATGCTTTTCCTGACGTGATGAACTGTAATGGTAATGGATTGTGTTTTAACTACAGCAGCTATTCGCCTATGTGTCCGTCGTTTAAGGTCACTGGTGATCGAGTACAATCACCAAAAGGGCGTGCCGGGTTAATGCGTGAATGGTTACGTTTGCTTGAAGCTGAAGGTGTTGATGTTGACGCGCTGGCAAAGTCGAAGCCACTTGGGTGGATGCAACGTACTCAAAATACCTTAAATAACCAACGTGATTATGACTACTCGCACGAAGTCATGGAATCTCTTAAAGGCTGTTTAGCCTGTAAAGCTTGTTCAGGTCAGTGTCCGGTTAAGGTCGATGTACCAAAGTTTAGGGCGCAGTTTTTCAATATTTACTACAAACGTTATTTGCGTCCGGCTAAAGATTATCTGGTTGCAGGAATCGAAGATTCATTGCCGTTAATGGCTGCTATGCCTAAATTGACTAATTTAGCTTCGCAAAATCCGTTGAGTAAATGGGTGATTAAAAAAGCGATTGGGTATGTCGATGCCCCCAAACTATCTGTGCCGACACTTAAACAGCGTTTAGACGGGCATTCTAGTCGTGGTTATGATTTGGATTCTTTGTACACCATCCCAGAAGACCAGCGCAATCAGTATGTGCTAGTTGTACAAGACCCGTTTAACAGCTTTTATGATGCTGACTTAGTTTATCGCTTTATTCAATTAATCGAAAAGCTCGGCTTTAAGCCGGTTTTACTGCCATTTAAACCCAATGGTAAACCGACCCATATAAAAGGCTTTTTAGACAAGTTTGCCAAAACAGCGCAAAACAGTGCTGATTTCTTAAACCGTGTACATGCCCTTGGTATGCCGATGGTCGGCTTAGACCCTGCTTTGGTATTGTGTTATCGCGATGAGTATAAAGAAGCCCTCGGCATGCGCCGTGGTCCCTTTGAGGTGCTATTAGCCAATGAATGGTTAATGGATGTTGTTGCAAATCGAAAAGAAGCGACAACGTTAGCCAATGATGCGCCACAATATACCTGGTTTAGTCATTGTACAGAATCTACCGCAAAGCCTAATACCGCTAATGAATGGAAAGCCATTTTTAGTCATTTTGGCGCAAACTTGAGCAGTGTTAATTTAGGCTGTTGTGGGATGGCTGGCACCTATGGCCATGAACTTGAAAACCTTGAACGCTCTGAAAAACTGTTTGAAATGTCTTGGCAACCTAGCATTGAAAAAATAGCTGAACAAAGTCAAGTTTTGGTGTCGGGCTATTCTTGTCGTAGCCAAGTTAAGCGCTTTACAGGCTTTAAACCTCAGCACCCAATTGAAGCCTTGCTCAAGTTAATGGCATAAAGGTATCAGCATAATGGCAGATGAAACAGCAGCATTAGCTTCGTTCACCCAGCCTGATGGAGTGGCGCTGTGCAATGATGATGCACTGTTTCACATCCAAGCTAATGGCGATTGGTTATATTTAGACAGTCCGTTGCCCGCAAAATTTGCGGCTTTATTCAGCAGTATTTTACATTGTATCGATGGCGAGTATTTCTTAATGACTCCGGTGGAGAAGGTGAGAGTCTCTGTTGAGGCATATCCTTTACTACTGGTGGACTATCAAGCTAATTCTGTTGATGTTAATGACAGTATTAAGCTGATATTTACCAATAGCATAGGTAAACAGCATTCCGTTGTTGATCGTGCTGATATCATAGTCACCGATGATGGTATATATGTACCATTAGTTCGCGGTTTGGTCGGGCAATTGAATCGAGCCTGCTACTATCGTTATATTAATGAATATTTATCTTTTGACTAAAAGCGCTTTTTTTAACGTATAGAGATGGTAATGTAAACATGTTCAAGTGTGGTTAGCTGCTGTATAGGCCAATATGGTAATAGGGCCAATACATCCCACTGACGATGTAGGAGGTTTCATTTGAAACGCTTTGAAAGTTTAAGTTACCTGATTTCTCATCTGAATATTGCTTTGCAGCAAGAAATCGATACGCGCTTAAAGCGCTACGATTTAGACAGTAAACTTTGGCCGGTATTGTTTACCTTGTGGCAAGAAGAGGGCTTAAGCCAAACTGAGCTTTCTAAACGTTGTGATGTGGCCAATTACACCATGACCCGTCTGCTCGACCATCTGCAAGTTCAGGGGTTTATTACCCGTCATCAAGAAGCGGACAACCGCCGTGCATTTCAAATATTTCTAACCGACAACGGTAAAGCGTTGCAACAAGATTTACTTCACGAGGCTGCGTGGGTTAATGAACGATTTTTAGAAGCGCTGACAGATTCTGAGCAGCACGAGTTTATGCGTTTGTTGAATAAAGTGAATAAATTTAACCAATAACATATTGTTTTTGGTTACTAAGACCATAGGGCTTCACCGAGACAAAATGAAGCTTGCCAGTTTCTATCCTGCAATAGCTAAATGGCGAGCAACAAGGATCAACCAAGGTATTTTGCAGCCCCCCGCATTTTTGTACATCATTTATCGCGATGATCATTTATTCATTTATTCATTTATTGAATGGAAGTTAGCCAGTAACCATATCTATTTCTAATGAGAAAACCATCATGGCTTTTAACGATTTATTTAGACTCAGTTCCCATGCGGTGATCACCAATGACGATGGACAAGTGCTGTTGTTAAAAGCCAATTATGGTAATAAACATTGGGGTCTGCCTGGTGGTGGGCTTGATCCTAATGAAACCATACATCAGGCGCTGCAGCGAGAATGTATTGAAGAGCTGGGTCATGCTGTGACGATAAATTATCTCTCTGGGGTGTACTTTCACAGTGCTTATCAATCTCAAGCGTTTATCTTTCGTTGCCAGCTACCTGAGTCGGCTCAAATTATCTTAAGTGATGAACACAGTGAATATGCTTATTTCGCTGTTGCCGATCTATCTGCAGTGCAACAACAGCGAATCAATGAGTGTTTAGCTTTTAGTGGTGTGGTGACAAGTGCTGCCTTCTAATACCGCTAGGGCTCACAACAGTGGTTATCTTTATCGTCAATCAATTAACAATACATTGGCATAAGATTATGGGTTGAGCATTCCTTTTAATACTATGTCATCGTAAGCGACAAAGCCTAAAATATTACCAGATTCAATTACTGGGGCTTTGTTTATATTGAAACGTTCAAATAAGCGTGCGGTATAGCGCACATCCATGTCTGCAGAAACAGCAAATACCGGTTTAATCATGATTTCATAAATGTTGGTGCGCTCAGGTGATTTGTCCCTGGCTAAAACTTTTCGGGCAATATCACTCATTAATACCATGCCATATTCGTCATGTTCATTGCGCTTATTGACCACTAAAATGTTCACTTTTTTACTGACGGCAACTTCAATGGCTTCTGCTACCGTATGCATTCCATCGATCATAGCGTAATGGTTATTCATCACATCGCGATTGCGGGTCTGGATTGTGCTACTCATATTTGATCCTCAATGTCTTTACTTAGCTTTTCAACTTGATGCGCCACACCAACGGCGTCTTCAACATCAATTTGAATCGCAATACCTTTACCAGAATTGGTGTCAAATTCACCTACTTTTGCAATAGTTTCTAGAATATGCCGACTCATGTGTTCTTCTACCAGCCATAAGATCACATCCCGCTGCACATCTAAGGTCAGTCCCATAAAGGTTTTCTTTTTTTCTAATCCTTCACCTCGGGCATGATTAATTACCGTAGCGCCAGTTGCGCCAGCGATACGCGCTGCATCGAGTACCTTGTCGGTACAGTCATCATCGACAAAGGCGACAATTAATTTAAAGCGCATAGGTTACTCCTTAATGGCTTTTCGTTTTGATAAGTAATCAACCACTTGGGCATAGCCCATCACAGTGATCATCGGAAATAAGCTGGCAAAGGCGATTAAACCAAACCCATCAATCAATGGATTACGCCCTTCAACATTAGTAGCAAGCCCAAGGCCTAATGCGGCGACAAGCGGAACAGTCACAGTAGAGGTTGTTACGCCTCCGGAGTCATAGGCTAATGGCACAATCATTTTAGGGGCGTAAAATGTTTGGATCACCACCACCACGTAGCCGGCCATAATGTAGTAATGAATGGGGTCGCCAACCACAATGCGAAAACAGCCTAAAGTGATGCCAATAGCGACTCCAAGTGCCACTGACATTCGCAAACCTTGAATGCCTATGGTGCCACCGGACACTTGGTTAGCTTTAATGGCCACAGCAATGAGTGAGGGTTCAGCAATTGTGGTACTAAAACCTATTGCAGCAGCAAATACATACACCCAAAAATAGTCTTGCCAAATGAACGGCGTATTATTACCGTCAGGATGTAAAAATGCGCTGGTGGTGAGTTGATTGGCCATGCTTTCACCAATAGGGAATAGCGCAAGTTGTAAGCCTACTAAGAAAAATGTTAGCCCAATAATGACATACACAAAGCCGAGTAGTACTTTGCGCCATTGGCTAACGGGACGTTTTAGTACGCCTAATTGAAAGCCAAACAAAATCACCGCAATGGGGATCACATCGCGAGCAGTCAGTAACAGAGTGGACATCAGTTCATTAAACAAATGTACGCCTTCTTCTTTTGATGATACGACTTAATTTAAAAATACCATGCCGTACAGCAATACAAAAATCATCGGACTAAGGCTGGCAAAAGCAATCAAACCAAAGCCATCAATCATCGGATTACGGCCTTTAATGACGCTGGCTAAGCCAACGCCCAGAGCGGTGACTAACGGAACCGTAATGGTCGATGTAGTGACGCCGCCAGAGTCGTAAGCAATACCTATGATATTAGCTGGAGCAAAGCTGGTAAGGATCATCACCAATACGTAACCGCCAATAATAAGGTAATGAATTGGCCAACCTTTAAGGATACGGATCACCCCCAGTAATATCGCGAGCCCAACCGAAACGGCAACAGTTAACCTTAATCCCATGGAATATGAGCTCATTGCTTGTTCATTGGATTCTATGGCGCCAGCGTCAGAGGCAACCTGTGCGGCTTCGTTTGCCACGGCAGTCAGTGCTGGCTCTGCTAATGTGGTCCCAAAACCTAATGAGAAAGAGAAAATAATTAACCAAAATACACTGCCTTTTCGGGCCAGGGCTTCTGCAAGTGATTCGCCTATAGGAAATAAGCCCATTTCTAAACCAAAGACAAAAAAGGTCAAGCCTAATACAACAAACACTATCCCCACAAGAATAGAGCCAAGTTCTGCCGGTGCTTGATGAAGTACAAATAGTTCAAAAAAACTGACCACTAAGATAATCGGAATAAGATCTTTAAAACTGCTTAGCATGGCGTGGAGCAATTTCATGATGGCTGACATCTTGGCTCCTGTAGTTTTTGGTCATTATTATCATTGGTGCCGGTGTTATTATATGGGCCTATACCATCGTAGGCGGCGTCATTCAGTTTGCCAATTAAGAGAGATTAAACAACATATTGTTTACAAAAGTTTTCATTAAGTTGACGTGAGTCATAAAAATGATCCAAACTGTTTACGATATCGATAATGGCTCACATTGTGCAAAGAATAACAAAGGGCCAAGGATAAAAAATAAAAAGGATTTAGACAGTAATGAAAACACTTTTACGTATATCAATAGCCGCGGCGTTTGTGAGTCAGTTTGCTTATGCAGAACCTGCCGACATAGACAGCTTTTCTCAAGCTTACCAGCAATACAATGTTTCTCTTGAAAGCCACAATAACCAAGATACGCTGAAATATGCGCAACAAGCCTATGAGTTAGGCCAAATCAAGTTTGGTCAAGATAGCTTTGATAGCGCTAAGTTAGCCATCAATTATGCAAATGCGTTAATGGTTGAACCAAAGAACAACAATCAGGGTCGTGTTATTGAAGATGAAGCGACACTTAAGGCGCATCAATTATTTACATCTGCATTAGCCGTATACCGAGAAAACGTGACGGATAATGGCATCGAGTTAATTGATCCTTTGGTTGGGTTAGCTGAATCGACAACAGATGATAAATACGCGAAAACGTTATTATTTGAAGCAATTGAGATTGCTGATAAAGCTGACAATCAGTTGACGGTTGCCGAAGTGAAACTCATCGCGTTTCATCGCTTATCACGCACCGAGTATTATACTCGTAAAGTGAGAGATTTTGCGTTTGATGCTTATGATATTTATAGCCGTAAATTACCAGAAGATGCCATAAAACGAGTTGATGCTACTTACCTAGCTGGTGCGTTATATGAAGCTATGGGTAAGCCAACTCAAGCTATCGACAATTTAGTTGAAGTTATCAAACAATATCAGGCATTGCCTTATAGTCATCCCTATGAGCTTCGTGCGCATGCCTTGTTAGTGAAACTGTATGAACAAAAAGGCCTTGGCGATAAAGCTACTGAGCATTGCGTTGCAATTGGTAAAATGACTCCATGGAATGACCAACAAGAACAAACCCCGTTATTTAGAAAACCACCTAATTACCCTCAATCATATGCCCAAAGAAGAAAATCTGGTTGGGTGAAAGTTGAGTTTACGGTTGATGCAAATGGCTTTGTTAAATCGCCGGAGATTATTGACTCTAAAGGTGGTGTCCAGTTTGAAAAAGAATCGATAGAAGCACTTAGCCAGTGGCGTTATGCACCTAAATTTGTTGATGGCAAGCCAACAGAAGCAAAGTCTACTGTCCAGCTTGAGTTCACTATAGGTTAATAGCTCAATCAGCTGGTTTTATACTAATCCCATTAGATATGTTTAGTTAACTCAGCCAATACACGCTCAACATGGCAATGCACAAGACAACAAAGCTAGTTTCAATCAGAAACTGGCTTTTTTGTAGCTGTTTTTTGCCTTGCTTTAAAATAGTAACGAGTTGGTTTTGTTTATAAATACGGCACGAGACTAATTCTGTCTGTGGATCAACAATTAATTGGAATCGGCATTTTTTACCATTATTAAGCAGCACGTCATGCATACTTTGTAGGCCAAAGTTGAATTTTCGTGACACGACTTTGCCGTTAATAAATACCCGCTCTAGTCCACACCAATTACTTGCTTGTAGCTCAATATTGTCTTGATTGAGATGGTAAGTAAACTTAATCATAATGCCGTCCTTATCACATGATACTCGCGAGCCCTGTGTACAATAAAAGCAGAGTAATGTGACATTTTCCAGCATATAAATATGAACAATTTACGAAATGTAGCTATCTAGTTGGCCAGCTTAATAATATTTATTTTTTACAGATTCGGTTGCAAAAATGGGTTTTATGTACACTCTAATATTAGCTATCTATGATGAATTAAGCGTGCCGGGAGTGGCACAATAAGCAATTAAGTTAGCGGGTAAAAAAGCGACGACAAGCATAATTCAAACAGCAGCATTACGAGTAGTATATCTGGAGGGTTAATTAGATTTTGCTATGACGTTGATTGCTAATATTAGCCATCGCTTCATCGAGATGGTCATCAGAATTTATCGAACGCAATAGGCATTTAATAGATCTTTCCAAGTAATAATACCGACAATGATGTTGTTTTCTAAAACTGGTAAGCAGCCTATATCATTGTCTAGAATCATTTTAGTTGCTTGGTTAATATCGCAATGAGGGGCAATAGTGATCGGGTTGTGAGTCATGACTTGATGAACCCTTTTTTGCAGGGTTTCTGTGTCTCGAATGAGTTCAGCTGCAGTACCAATATTAGGACTAAGCGCCCGTAAAAAGTCCCGATGAGACAATATGCCACTCAATTTCTCGTTATCAACCACGAGCAAATGGTGAAAGCTGACATTGTCAAAAATTTCTTTGGCAAGTACCAGGCGATCATCCATTTCTATGGTAACCACTCGAGTTGTCATGATGTCCGAGACACTGATACGGTTAGTCGTGCTATCTGATAATGTCTCTGTCAGCATTTCGGTAGAAGTTGTCATAAGCGATTCTCCACATATTTATTCTTTTATATCAGATAAATATCAGTGTAACAATCATTTAACGGCCAATGACAGTTGCTTACTCAGGTTAGTGCGCGATTGGCTCACGATGCAATTTTGTTTTCGGGTAAATGCCCCGCTAAATATTTTTGATATTTAATCGGTTTTAATTGATGGATATCGACTAACACTAAACCATCGATACAGTCACCAAACTCTGCATCAATACCAAAGTCTAAAAACTGAACACCTTGGTTATCACACAGTTCACCATATTGCTTAAATAGTGTCGGTACTGATACAGCCATATTTGCAAGTGTCCGTTTGAGTATTTTAAAGTTTTCAGCATAGTCACTGCCATTAAATAGCTGGTGTAATTGATGCTGACGTTCGTCAGTGAATTGATATGAATTAAATGAGCTGGCTAAAACATCTTGGGTAGCAAATTGATGTTTATAAAAAAACACCAACATTTCTTTGGCTTGTACGGGTAAATTGTCGCTTAATGATACCGGACCAAAGAGGTAGCGATACTGGGGATTGTTAATTAAAAATGCCCCAATACCTTGCCATAAATATTCTAAGCTACGACGCCCCCAATATTTAGGTTGCACAAAACTGCGTCCTAGCTCGAGTCCTTGGTCAAAATAGGGAGTAAACGCATCGTGGTATTCAAATAATGACTGACTATAGAGGCTGTTTTTACCAATGGTTTCATGTAGCATTTTGGCACTGGCAAAACGGTAAGAGCCAACAATCTCTAACTCATCCTTGTCCCATAACACTAAATGATAATAATGATTATCATATTTGTCGGTATCACGTCGCTTACCTGTACCTTCGCCCACCGCTCTAAATGCAATTTCACGAAGCCTGCCAATCTCACGCATAATCGCACTGCTTTGACTATGCTTGTATAAATAGATTTGTTTGTTGTCTTGGGTCTGCCCCAGTAATTCACATTGTTGTAGCGCTTGTTGAAGCTCACTGCGTTTTTCTGGATGGGCAATGGCATTCTGAGTTATAAATAATGGGCTGCGATTTTTACCAATGCGGTATAAATGATTTTTAAGCAGTTTTACTTTGGTTTTAAGGGGGAAGTCTTGGCTGCCGACCACTTCCTTGGCAATTAATTGACCAATTCTCACCGGCATCACATGGTCCATCTGCTTAAACATTTCTTTAACCAGCAGCAAGGTGGCTAATGGTTTGTAGATCATTGATGCACCATAAAATGTGGCTGAGTTTTTTGCATCAACAAATATAGGTAAAAGCGGTGCATTACACGCGCGGGCCATTTTCAAAAAACCACTGTGCCAATGTAAGTCTGTTACGCCTGTAGGGCGCAAGCGTGATACTTCACCTGAGGGGAAAATTAATACCGCACCTTCGTTGTTAAGGTGATGATGGATTTCATTTAAGTGTTGTTTCGGCGTACCGCCAGTCATATTGCGTACTGGCAATAAAATTGAATGCAGTGGCTTAATGGCCATGAGTAATTCATTGGCAACGACTTTTATGTCTGGTCTAACTTGGCTAATTAATTTGATTAACGCTAATGCGTCTAACGAACCAATAGGGTGATTAGCATAGATCACCACACGACCTTCGATAGGAATATTTTCAATTTCGTTATTAGGTACACTGTAACTGAAATTTAAACATGCAAGAATTTGTTCAACAAAATCGACGCCGGATAAATGCGCGTGTTCATTGGCCATGTCGTTACACTGCTTTTCATGCAGTAAATAGCGCAACATTGCTCTTGTTGGCACGGCTAACCAAGGCTTGTTATGCACATTAGGCAGGTTTTTTTCTACTACATTATCGACAGAAAATATCATATTTTAGCCTTATTTATGCAACGTGTTGGGGCTGAGGCGTAATGATTAACTCGGTTTGTGAAGCGCCGAAATAAATCGTGTTGACAACTTTTGCTTGTAACGTTTGTTCATCCCACTTGAGCAACTCCACGTTACCCGTCAGGGTTTCAGCAATTAAGGTGCAATTTTCGACCCAGTCGCCATCATTGGCATAGGTGATAGTGCGATTATTGATAGTGTGCTGTGATAACTCTGGTTGATGGATATGACCACAGATAACCATGTCGACCTGTTGTTTAGCACAATAGCGAAGTACTGCATCTCGATACTGATTAATGGCTTGTTGGGCTTTATTGACCCGCAGCTTTATATAGCTGGCTAATGACCAATACGGATATCCTAAACAGCTTCTAACACTGTGTAATTGGCGGTTTGACCAAAGTAAAACATCATATAAATGGTCACCTAATTTAGCGTAGATCCTGCTGACACAAACTTGGGCGTCAAATTGATCACCATGAAGAATTAAAAAGCGTTTGCCATTAATGGACTGATGGACATACTGTTTGGCGAGGGTAATGCCTCTAAAGTGACTATCTGCGTAGCTTTTAAACGCTTCATCGTGATTACCGGGGATATAGATAACTTGAGTGCCATTACTGGCCAGTTCGAGGATTTTCTGGATGACGTTGTTATGACTTTCAGGCCAAAAGACCCGTTTTTTTAATGCCCAAATATCAATAATATCGCCCACCAGATACAAATATTGGCACTGGCTATGATTTAGAAAATGTAATAAAAATTCTGCTTTGCAATCTATGCTGCCTAAATGCACATCAGAAATCCACAGTGCATGAAAATGCTGGATTTTCCCAGACGTAGTTAAATGAGATAACGGTTGGCGTTGCTGGTTACTCTTATTGCTGTGGGAGTTCATCTGCCTTCACCCTAATACACAGATTGCGTCAGTGTTAACTTAGAGTAGGGCAGTTATTTGACGCTAAGGTGAACGATTTGTTGCAACTTGATTAAGCTTGCTGCTTAAGTTGGGTCATAAAAAAAGGAAATGCCTGAGCATTTCCTTGTACATCAGAGTAAAAATCACTCTTAATCAAGCATATTAATGATTGATATTAACGAGCCGCGTCGATAATCGCTTTAGCCATTTCATCTGCAACTGAGCCTGTGGTGCGATCTTCAGCATCAGCACACTCAAAAATGGTCAGTAGCGTATTGTAAATCTGTTCTACTTTGGCGGTTGACGCTATAGCATCATAGTTTTTCTCGAACGACACATTGATAATACCGCCAGCGTTAATCACATAATCTGGCGCATACAAAATACCCATTTGCTTGAGTTTTTCACCATGGCGAACTTCAGCTAACTGGTTGTTGGCACAACCGGCAACTATGGTGGCTTTGAGTAATGGTAAGGTCGTATCGTTAAGTGTTGCACCTAATGCACATGGCGCATATACATCAACATCTTGGGTATAGATATCTTGCGGTGCGACAAGAGTTGCACCAAATTCGCTAGCAACACGGTCAAGTGAAGCTTGATGAATGTCGGTTACAATCAGCTCAGCGCCTGCTTCGTGTAAATGCTTACACAAGTAGTAACCCACGTGACCGACTCCTTGCACTGACACTTTAATGCCTTGTAGGCTGTCGATACCTCGTTGATGTTTTATCGCAGCTTTAATACCAAGGTAAGTGCCTAAGGCGGTCAGAGGTGATGGATCACCTGATTTACCTTCCAGACCTGCTACGAATTCAGTTTCACGATTGGCTATCATCATGTCTGACGTTGAAACACCAACATCTTCAGCTGAGTAGTATTTTCCGCCTAAACTGTTCACAAAGCGTCCGAATGCAAGAAATAACGCTTCGCGGTCGGTGGTTTTCGGATCGGCAATAATAACCGCTTTACCACCACCCATAGTAAGACCGGCCAATGCATTCTTATAAGTCATACCGCGAGAAAGGCGTAATACGTCTGTTAAAGCTTCATCATCCGATTGATAATTCCACATACGACAACCACCTACCGCTGGGCCGAGGTTAGTGTTGTGTACGGCAATGATGGCTTTTAAACCACTTTGCTTATCATGACAAAAGACCACCTGTTCGTGTTCATCGAACGAAACATGATTAAAAACTGCCACGTGACATCTCCGTTTACTAGCTTGTTAAAGTAAAGTTTTGGCACCTGATGCAATTGAGTACATAAGGTGCTAACGACTGCTTGTTATATTTATTGCAGCAAGATAGCATTTAGAGATACTCTCAACAAAGCATGATTTAGTTATTTTTGTGATTAGTGTGGCAATTTAGCTTGCCACTTTACGTAAACGTAAAGTATTTTGTGTTACGTAATTGTTTTTTGATTAAATCGCAGGTAAGTTTTTTGTTCTAATCTGCATTATAACAATAAGATAGGAAGTATTATGACTGAAGAAGTTGCAGAACAGGTTGCACAGCCAACACCAGAGCCAGAAGCATTAAGACAAGAATGGGTGCGAACTCAATTCCAAAAGGCGAATCGTTTTTTGGCTGAAAAAGGGGTGATCCCAAGCAAAGTCCTTGCTGACGAAAGTCGTTATCTTGCACCTTATTTAGCTATTTGGAAGATGGAATCGAAACAGCCTAAAAAACAAACCTTTTGGGTGATGTCAGGCGATTTACCGTCGGACTATGTTGATGTGAAAGTGGCCGCAACGGCGCGTGACGCGATTAGACATTTTTCGATGATGTGGCAACTTAAAGCGGAAAACTTGCATAAGTCAGGTGTCACCAAAGATGCTACCCAACTGAAATTTGCGCAGTTATTGGTGTCGCGTGCAGAAAGTCTATATAAAATGCATCAAGATGAAAAATTGTGGGCGTAACAGCCTGAGTCACCAAACTAAAGTAACAGACACAAAAAAGGCACTGCTAGTGCCTTTTTTATTATTTTAGCTAAGCGAGGTTAATAACCATCACTCAGCTTAGTCGCTTATACGCTATTGCTCAGACGCTTATTCGCAATCGTCTTCTGCTAAGTAGAATAATCCTTGATTGAGTAATCCCGTGATGACATCTAGCGCTGCCAGATTGTCAGTGAATAAATGAGCCTCATTAGGGGTAATGCTCACTTGATTGGCCAAAAGTTGTAGCATGTCATTCGGCGCATCAGCAAAGGTGTACACTTCACCGTTAATAAACAAACGTGGTAGGTTATCATTTTCTAAGCGCAAGACTTTTAGACCACCGATACGTTGAATAACCGCACCTTGTTCAATGGCTTCTAATAAATCATCAGCCGTTAATGGCTCTTCGCCTTCACAAATATCCAGTTCAAAACGATTTTGACTGAGTAATTTACCTAACATAGTCTGGTAGCTGGCAGGATCTTGTGCCAACTGCGTCAATAAATCCATGATGCCTTGTTGATGAGTTTGGCTGATAAGGCCGGGTTCTGCTGGCTCGTCAGATGACGTGAAACGCTTCTGCCCCTGGTTGCTGTCAATTAACGCGTCAGCTAATTCAGTTAATAGCTCTTGCTGACTTGGGGCTCTAAATCCAATGGAATACGACATAGCCAGTGATAATGTTTCGCCGCAATGTGGGTATCCTGGTGGAATATAAAGTACATCACCTTTTTGTAAAATCACATCAATAATCGGCTCAAAATCGTCAACCAAAGGCGAGTTTGGATTATCGCCGCGGCGCTTATGTTGCCCTTTATCGCCCACTTTCCAACGACGTTCCCCATCACCTTGAATGATAAACACATCGTAATTATCGATATGCGGGCCAACACCACCACCAGGTGTGGCAAATGATGCCATTAAGTCGTCAAAGCGCCAGTCTGGTAAAAATCGGAACGCTTCGACTAAAGCTTGCGAATCTGGGTACCAATGATTGACGGCTTGGACTAATAATTGCCAGTTGTCTTCACCAAATTGGTCGTAGTCTTCAAATGGACCTTGAACAACGTCCCAGTCATCACCTTTGGTCACCACAACACGTGACGAAATTTCTTCTTCACAGGCAAGTCCAGCAAGTTCATCTGCTGCGATAGGGTCGTCAAAGTCGACAAAAGCCTGTTTGATCACAAGTGGTTTTTGTTGCCAATGCTGTTTAATAAAGGCTTGGGTATCAATATTTAATGTGTACATGGTTAATCTCAGATCGGGATAATAAATAGGTGCAATATTCTGATTTAGCTTACTTAGCCCATCTCTTAATCTGAGTTGAGATTAGTGAGTCTTAATGAACAATAACGTATTTTCAGCAGAATAATAACAGGTATTTCATACAATAAAAAAGCGGCCACATATGCGACCGCTCATAATATGCATAAAGCGTGTAAGACTATTTTAGCTCATCAACAAAGGCTTCTGCGCGGCCAATATAGTTTGCTGGGGTCATTTTTTTCAATTCAACTTTTACGTGTTCTGGTAATTCAAGACCATCAATAAATACAGCAAGTTGTGCCGCATCAATGCGCTTACCACGTGTCAGTTCTTTTAGTTTCTCATACGGTTTTTCAATGCCGTAACGACGCATAACGGTTTGTACTGGTTCTGCCAGAACTTCCCAGTTTTTGTCTAATTCAGCTAAAAGTTGTGCTTCATTGACTTCTAACTTGCTAATGCCTTTTAAGGTCGCTTGATAAGCTATTAACGAGTGAGCCATACCTACACCTAAGTTACGTAATACGGTTGAGTCAGTTAGGTCACGTTGCCATCTTGATACCGGTAATTTAGCCGCTAAGTGTTGCATTAGCGCGTTAGCGATACCTAAGTTACCTTCGGAGTTTTCAAAATCAATTGGATTGACTTTGTGCGGCATGGTTGATGAACCAATTTCGCCAGCGATAGTGCGCTGCTTAAAGTGGCCTAGTGCAACATAACCCCAAATATCACGATCAAAATCGATTAGGATGGTGTTGAAACGGGCAATGGCATCGAACAATTCAGCAATGTAATCATGCGGCTCAATTTGGGTGGTATACGCGTTCCAATTAATACCAAGACTGGTTACAAAACGTTGCGACAGCTCATGCCAGTTAACTTCAGGGTAGGCTGAAATGTGGGCATTATAGTTACCCACAGCACCGTTAATTTTACCCATGATTTCAACTGCGTTGATTTGGTTTAATTGACGATCTAAACGCACAGCAACGTTAGCCATTTCTTTACCAAGTGTTGATGGCGATGCTGGCTGGCCATGGGTTCGCGACATTAGCGGTACGCTTTTATTGTCATGCGCTAATTTTTTGATAGCATCAATAATTTGCTGACAATGTGGTACTAACACTTGCTCGCGCGCTTCTTTTAACATTAAGCCATGAGATAAGTTGTTGATGTCTTCAGAAGTACAGGCAAAGTGCACAAATTCATCGATAGCAACTAGCTCGGCGTTGTCGGCAATTTGCTCTTTAATGAAATACTCAACCGCTTTTACATCATGATTAGTGGTGCTTTCAATCGCCTTAATACGCAGGGCGTCTTGTTCGCTAAAATTGTCTTTGATGCTGTCTAACAAGGCGAGGGCGGTTTCGCTAAAAGGGGGAACTTCTTCAATCTCTGGGCAGCTAGATAATAGCTTTAACCAATTGATTTCAACTTGAACACGGTACTTAGTAAGACCGAACTCGCTGAAAATCCCTCGTAATGAGGCGGTTTTGCTACCATAACGACCGTCTATCGGAGAGATAGCAGTTAGTGCGGAAAGATCCATTTGAAGCTCCTTGATGAACTTAGTTGTAGGGTGATTCGATTAATTGTTATTTTGGCTTTGTTTTGCTGTGTCAAATATTGCCTTGCGAGCAAACACCAGATGGCGGCGTTTGCCACCTAATTGACGCCATAATACTGCACTGCGCATTGCTGCAAGCAGCAATGCACGAATTTTATGTTGCACCTGAGGTTGCTTAAGGCAATCGGGATTACCCGATATTTGTAATTTAGGCCCTAATTCGCTGATGACATCACTATAAATACTGGCAAAATTGGCCAGGACTTGTTCATCGGTAATGGCAAAGTGTGCTAATTGGCGATGCACTTGATTGATGCGCTCAGCAAGCATGCCCAAACCATTTGGTGAGCGTGCAAGCTTTCGTTCCAGGGTTAACACGCCAACAAGGTAACGAGTGGTTTCGACATCTTTGTTGCTGCCATCCCCAAGCTGATTTTGGATCAATTGGTAACCATTATCTAAAATGGTTTTATCCTGATACACATCTGCTGTGGATTCTGGTTCGGTGACTAAAATAGTGTTAAGAGTTGCCGCTAAGGCGTCTTTGTCACTTTCACCGTGGCGGGCTAAATACTGCACTTGACCGATAGCTTGTAAAATACCGGCAAAAGCCATAGTGCGTTCAAACAAGATGTTGTCTGGAGTTTGGCTCACGGATTATCCTCGGATTAAGGTATCGATTATGCCGCCACCTAAACAGATGTCACCATCATAAAATACTGCTGATTGCCCTGGGGTCACTGCGGCAACGGGTTCATCAAACATCACGGTAATGTTTTCGGCGTCATCATAAGAGAGTGTGCAGCCGACATCACGTTGACGATAACGAGTTTTAACTGTGATATGGCAATGATTGGCGGGACCTTTTCGATCGACCCAATGCAGTTGATTAACTGTCATGCCGTTGGACATAAGGCGAGGATGATTACCCCCTTGCGCTACAATCAACACATTACGGACTAAATCTTTTTCAACCACATACCATGGGTCTTCATTACTGTTTTTAAGTCCACCAATGCCAAGGCCTTTGCGTTGTCCAAGCGTGTGGTACATCAAACCTTGGTGAGTTCCAATGACTTCGCCTTCAGAGGTTTCAATATCACCAGGCTGTGCAGGTAAATAGGTGGCTAAAAAGTCGGTAAATTTGCGTTCACCGATAAAGCATATGCCAGTGCTGTCTTTTTTGTCGTGAGTAATTAATCCCAGTTTTTGGGCTATTTCGCGAACTTGATGCTTTTCAAGTTCACCAACCGGGAATAAGCTGCGACTGACTTGTTCATGACTTAAGGTGTATAAAAAATAGCTCTGATCTTTATTACCATCAACACCGCGGAGCATTTCAACGCTGCCATCACTGTTATCTCGACGGCGGACATAATGGCCCATGGCGATGTAATCGGCGTCTAAAATGTCGTCGGCAAATTCAAGAAAGGCTTTAAATTTGATTTCTTTATTGCACATAATGTCAGGGTTCGGTGTGCGGCCCGCTTTGTATTCTGCTAAAAAGTATTCAAATACATTGTCCCAGTATTCTGCAGCAAAATTAACGGTATGCATTTTAATCCCGAGCTTGTCACATACCGATTGTGCATCTTTTAAATCATCGGCTGCTGCGCAATATTCATCAGTGTCGTCTTCTTCCCAGTTTTTCATAAACAGACCTTCAACCTCGTAGCCTTGCTGCATTAACAAGTAAGCTGATACTGAAGAGTCTACACCGCCGGACATACCGACAATGACTTTTTTACCGTTTGATGCTGGGTTGATTGATGTCATAAATCCTAAAAACCTTGAAGATAGATAGTGTGTATATGGTGCCGCAATGCCAATGTTTCAAGGCAATTGCACTCGATTTTTGTTGGTCGAGATGTTGGATATTGTTGCTTGCACGTATTGAACCGATTGATTCCGATAATGCTGAGTAAACATGACATTTGTGCGGCGCATATTCTATCACGCATTCGCTTAATGGGCTATCTTGAGGTGCAGGCAAATTGCCTGACACCAGTCATTAAAAGTAATCGACATTCAGCAGTGACAGAGGGGTGTGCTGTGATGGGTGGTTTTTATCGGCTTGCTGCACAAAGTCTGCAATACTTTTTACCACTAGCGGGCTACGAAGCTGGCTACCAAGGGCAATGATTTCAGCTAGGCTTAGCCAGTGCGTGGTTATAATGGCACAGTCCAGAGGAAGCGCTTGGCGTTGCTCAGACAGTTCGATACAAAATGTATAGCGCACAAAGGCTAACTCGTCCGAGGCGCTAAATTGGTAGATGCCGACAATGGCTTGAGGTGATAACGCGAGTCCGGTTTCCTCGACTATTTCACGAGCACATGCTTCAATTATCGATTCATTTGCCTCTAAATGCCCAGCCGGTTGATTAAATTTAATGGCACCGTTAATGCGTTCTTCAACCAATAAAAATTTACCTTGGCAGTGGACCACGCAAGCGACAGTGGTATTAGGTTTATAACGTTCAGTCATCTTGTCCTCTTGTATACAGTGTCTGCCAGCGATTACTTTGCTGTGTTGATCAGTTTATATTCACCATTTGGTAAATCATCTAGACACCATTGGCCTATTTTATAACGGATTAGTCTTAAGGTTGGATGGCCGACATGTGCTGTCATGCGCCTAACTTGGCGATTTCGACCTTCACAAATTTGTACTTCTAGCCAGCTTGTTGGAATGGCTTTGCGCTCACGCACTGGTGGGTTTCTGGGCCAAACCGCGGGTGAGTCCATTAGACTGACTTTTGCAGGTAAGGTCATACCATCTTTTAATTCTACGCCATTACAAAGTGCGTTAATGGTGTCAATTGACGGCTCACCTTCAACTTGGACCCAATAGGTTTTGAAGGTTTTTTTAGCTGGATGAGTCAACTTTGCCTGCAATTGCCCGTCGTTGGTGAGTAACAATAAACCTTCACTGTCACGGTCTAAACGCCCGGCAGCATAAACATCTGCAACTGGAATAAAGTCTTTTAATGTTTGCCGGCCTGCTTCATCGGTAAATTGGCACAACACATCAAAAGGTTTATTAAATAACACAATGAGTGGATTTTCAGGTCGAGGTTTTTGCGGCGGACGCGATTTCACCCTGCTGCGATTGCCAGCTTTTGTCGACATGTCTGCTTTGTAGGGAGATGTTTTTTTGAATGGACTCAATTTACCGATTTTTGCCATAAAGGTATGGTTAACATCCTTTGCTAATACGAGTGAGTGATAAGTAAGCGAATATAAATCAATTTATGTTAGTTTACTGCGTATTCGCCCTTAGTGGAATTTGAAAATTATTAAGAATGATCTATGATGTCCGCCTAAAAATTGTGATCTGTGCCTAATTTATCATTCTGAGCTGGCGAATTTAACCGTCAAATCTCAGAGGTTTGAGAACAAAATATAATAAAAAATGGGATAGGGGATTTCACATACTTGGCTGATAACAAGTGGACCTAGATCGCTGATCTTGGCTTACTTATGCGAGTGTTATCCATCAAAGCCCGTCAAATGCTTACGCAATTTATTCTAATAAATTATTAATTTACAATAATGTAGGAAATAAAATGAAAGATAACACTCCAACGATCATATACACAGAAACTGATGAAGCGCCGGCACTTGCTACGCTATCTTTATTGCCTATTATCCGTACTTTTACTGACGCAGCAGGTGTGAAAGTTGAAACGCGTGATATTTCTTTGTCGGGTCGTGTTATTGCTAACTTCCCTGAAAAATTAACCGCAGAGCAAAAAATTGCCGATGCGTTAACAGAATTAGGTGAATTGGCTAACAAGCCAGAAGCCAACATCATTAAGTTACCTAACATCAGTGCGTCAGTGCCTCAGTTAAAAGCATGTATTGCTGAACTTCAAGCAAAAGGCTATGACATTCCTAATTATACTGATGAGCCTAAAAATGACGCTGAAGTTGAAGCGCAGTCACGTTACGACAAAATTAAAGGCAGTGCAGTAAACCCAGTATTACGTGAAGGTAACTCTGACCGTCGTGCACCAACCTCAGTGAAAAACTACGCCAAGAAAAACCCTCATTCAATGGGTAAATGGGCCAGTGATTCTAAGTCTCACGTTGCACATATGAGCGAAGGTGACTTCTACGGTAGCGAAGAGTCTGTAACCTTAGCAACTGCAGATAAAGTCAATATCGTATTGACTCAGCAAGACGGTAAAGACGTTGTTCTGAAAAGTGGTTTAGCACTATTGGCTGACGAAGTGATTGATTCTTCAGTGATGAGTAAAAAAGCCCTTGTAGAATTTTATACTCGTGAAATTGAAGCGGCAAAATCTGAATATATATTATTATCTTTACACCTTAAAGCCACCATGATGAAAGTGTCTGACCCAATATTATTCGGTTTGGCAGTGAAAGTGTTCTTTAAAGATGTATTTGATAAGCATGGCGCATTATTTGCTGAGCTCGGCGTAGATGTAAACAATGGTTTTGGTGATGTCTATGCCAAAATCAGTACTTTACCAGAAGCTAAGCGCAACGAAATTGAAGCTGATATTGCTGCTGTTTATGCTGCTCGTCCAGCACTTGCAATGGTAGATTCAGACAAAGGTATCACCAACTTACACGTACCAAGCGACATCATTATTGATGCTTCAATGCCAGCAGCGATTCGCTCTTCTGGTAAAATGTGGGGCCCAGATGGCCAGTTGCAAGACACCAAAGCAATGATCCCAGATCGTAGTTACGCCGGTGTTTATCAAGAAACTATTTCGTTCTGTAAAAAGCACGGTGCATTTGACCCGACCACTATGGGCAGCGTGCCTAACGTGGGCTTAATGGCTCAAAAAGCAGAAGAGTACGGTAGCCATGATAAAACGTTTGAAATTAAAGCTGCAGGTACGGTTAATGTAATTAATCAAGCTGGCGATGTATTAATGAGTCATAACGTTGAAGCTGGCGATATTTACCGTATGTGCCAAGTGAAAGATGCGCCTATTCGCGACTGGGTTAAGCTAGCCGTTAAGCGCTCGCGTTTAAGCAACACTCCTGCAGTATTCTGGTTGGACAGCAATCGTGCTCACGATGCTGAGTTAATTAAGAAAGTGACTGTATATCTTGCCGAGCAAGATACCGCTGGTTTAGACATCCAAATCATGACCCCAGAAGATGCGACTCGTTTTACTTTAGAGCGCATTATTAAAGGTGAAGATACTATTTCTGTAACGGGTAACGTATTACGTGACTACTTAACAGACTTATTCCCAATTCTTGAGCTGGGTACCAGTGCAAAGATGTTGTCTATCGTTCCATTGATGAGTGGTGGTGGCTTATTTGAAACAGGTGCCGGTGGTTCAGCGCCTAAACACGTGCAACAAGTCGAAAAAGAAGGTCACTTACGTTGGGATTCATTAGGTGAGTTTTTGGCACTAGCGGCTTCTTTAGAGCACTTAAGCCAAACAACAAACAATGCTAAAGCGCAAGTGCTAGCAGATACCTTAGATGTGGCTATTGGCGTGTTCCTTGACACCAATAAATCACCTTCTCGTCGCGTAGGCGAACTCGATAACCGTGGTAGTCACTTCTACCTAGCGATGTATTGGGCACAAGCATTAACAGAGCAAACTGAGGATGCAGAGCTGGCGGCGCATTTTGCTCCACTCGCCCAATCATTGGCTATAAATGAAACGGTTATCCTTGCAGAGTTGAATGGTTCACAAGGTCCTGCAGTTGATTTAGGTGGTTATTACCGTTTAGATGCAACTAAAGCCGAACACGCTATGCGTCCTAGTGCAACATTAAACCAATTTGTTATTGGTTAAGGGCATAACCGCTCACTAAACGTGATTTTTGTTTAATGAATCCATCTTGGTATCAAGGTGTTAAATTGATAAATTTGACGTTTTTTAGATAATAAAAAAAGACAGGGATTAAAATCCCTGTCTTTTTGTTTTATAGTCTCACCAATTAAATTGTTGGCGAGATGGCTGAAGCATGCATTCCTTTAGGGCCTTCTTCAACTTCGAAGCATACAGGTTGACCTGCTTTTAAGGTACGATAACCTTCCATTTCGATAGTTGAATAGTGCGCAAATACATCTTCACCACCCTGATCAGGGCAAATAAACCCGAATCCTTTGGCGTTGTTGAACCATTTAACAGTTCCGTTTGCCATACTTCCACTTCCTTCTGTTGTCTACTTACCAGTAAGATAGTAAAACTTATTATCCAGCGGTCTAGTATTCGCCGCCTAGCAAACAGAATGAAATTTGTACGAAAAGAAGTCAAGAGCTAATTAACAAAAAGGCAACATTTAATTAATTTAACAATATCAAGTGGTCGGGAACCAAACGAGAGGCTAGTATTAAACAATGGCTAAATTAGGCAACGTAGAACATATTGCGGAAAAGGTTGAATCTGAACTACAACCGCCCAATATGTATAAAGTGGTGTTAAATAATGATGATTACACCCCAATGGATTTTGTGGTAGAAGTATTACAACGATTCTTTGAGAAAAATGAACAGCAAGCTGTTGATATAATGTTAGCTATTCATAATCAAGGTAAAGGATTGTGTGGTGTATTTCCATTTGGAATAGCAGAAACAAAAGTTTTTCAAGTAAATCAGTTTGCAAGAGAAAACCAACATCCGTTACTGTGTACGTTAGAGAAAGCATAATATCGATTTCTCATAGTCTGTGGTTAAATTTAAGAGGTGCTTATGCTGAACAAAGACCTGGAAGTCACCTTGAACCTAGCGTTTCAGCAAGCTAGAGATTCACGTCATGAATACATGACGGTAGAACATTTATTATTAGCGCTGATCGACAATCCCTCTGCCTACGAAGCATTAATTGCTTGTGGTGCGGATGTGAATCGTTTACGTGAAGAAGTGGCTAATTTCATTCAACAAACCACGCCGATTATTGCTGAATCGACTGAAGAACGTGAAACTCAACCTACCTTGGGATTTCAACGTGTTCTGCAGCGTGCGGTGTTCCATGTGCAATCATCTGGTCGCAACGAAGTCTCCGGTGCCAATGTGCTGGTGGCTATTTTTAGTGAGCAAGAATCACAAGCGGTTTATTTGTTGCGCCGTTGTGATATTACTCGCCTAGATGTAGTGAATTTTATTTCTCATGGCATGGCTAAAGAAGATGATTCTGGTGAATCACCAGATCAAGAACGTGTTGAAGACCAATCTGAAACTGCCGAAGATCGCAGCATGTTGGCGCAATTTGCCGCCAATTTAAACCAACTTGCGCAAGACGGTATTATCGATCCACTTATTGGGCGTGATGCTGAAATTGAGCGTGCAATTCAAACCCTGTGTCGTCGCCGCAAGAATAATCCCTTGCTTGTGGGTGAAGCTGGCGTCGGTAAGACGGCTATTGCAGAAGGTTTGGCTTATCGGATTGTCAATAAACAAGTGCCAGATGTGATGGCTAATGCCACCGTGTACTCGCTAGATTTAGGCTCGTTATTAGCGGGCACTAAATATCGTGGTGATTTTGAAAAGCGTTTTAAAAGCTTGTTGAAAGAATTGGCTGCAGATGAACATGCGATTTTATTTATTGATGAAATCCATACCATTATTGGTGCTGGCGCCGCGTCTGGTGGGGTCATGGATGCCTCTAACTTACTCAAGCCATTATTGTCTAGTGGTAAGTTACGCTGCATGGGATCGACTACATTCCAAGAGTATCAAAGTATTTTTGAGAAAGACCGCGCTTTAGCTCGTCGCTTCCAAAAAATTGATATCAATGAGCCTTCTGTGGCCGAAACCACCAAAATATTGATGGGGCTTAAATCCAAGTACGAAGAATACCATGGTGTGCGTTATACCCAAGCTGCTATCAGCAGTGCGGCTATTTTGTCGGCGAAACACATCAACGATCGTCATTTACCTGACAAAGCGATTGATGTGATTGATGAAGCCGGTGCTCGTATGGTGATGATGCCGCAAAGCAAACGTAAAAAGACCATTGGCCAAGCTGAAATTGAAGCCATCATTGCCAAGTTAGCCCGTATTCCTGAGAAGTCGGTATCGTCGACTGACAAGGATATGCTGCGCAACCTTGAACGTAACCTTAAGATGGTTGTATTTGGTCAAGACAAAGCGATTGAGAGCCTTAGCGCTGCCATACGCTTATCGCGTAGTGGTTTAGGTTCTGAGAAAAAGCCAGTAGGAAGCTTTATGTTTGCAGGCCCAACAGGGGTAGGTAAAACAGAAGTGACCAATCAATTGGCCAATTGTCTTAACCTTAAACTGATCCGCTTTGATATGTCTGAGTACATGGAACGTCATACCGTGTCACGCTTAATCGGTGCGCCTCCTGGCTACGTTGGTTATGATCAAGGTGGCATGCTCACCGACGCTGTGATTAAAAATCCGCATTGTGTGGTGTTGCTTGATGAGATTGAAAAGGCACACCCGGATGTATTCAATTTACTATTGCAAGTCATGGATCACGGGACATTGACCGACAACAATGGTCGCAAAGCTGATTTTAGAAATGTCACCTTAGTGATGACCACCAATGCTGGTGTACAAGAAACTATTCGTAAATCGATTGGTTTTAGACAGCAAGATCACACCCAAGATGCGTTAGCTGAAATCAATAAGATGTTTTCACCTGAGTTCCGTAACCGTTTAGATTCAATCGTCTGGTTTAACCATTTAGACATGACAGTTATTGCCAAAGTGGTGGATAAGTTCTTAGTGGAATTGCAGGCACAGCTAGATGATAAACGTGTCACCCTGGATGTCAGTGATGAAGCGCGAACCTTGCTGGCTGAGAAGGGCTATGATAAATCAATGGGTGCGCGCCCAATGTCACGTGTGGTGACAGAATTGATTAAACGTCCGTTAGCCGATGAAATCTTGTTCGGTGTGCTTGAACGAGGTGGTATTGCGCATATTGACGTCAAAGATGGTGAGATCAACATCGATTGCGAGTCGTTGGAAAAAGTCTCGTAATAATCAATTTGATTCACAATATGCTATTAAAAAAGATGACCCATGGGTCATCTTTTTTTATGCGTGTTAATTGCGCCTATTACCGTTGCTTCAATAAATCAGTCATCAAGGTAAAGCATTTCTTACTGTTCAATTCAATGGGTATTGATAACAAAATGGGTATCCCCTTTTAAATCAATAAACATAGCAGTGGATCGTATGAGGTGCTTCTGCAAAACGGATTACAACCATCGCGATGCTTGGTTGAATGTCTGATAAAAGGGTTACCCATTACGTTGAACATTCGTCTTGTTTGATGCGTGTTGCGTTACGTTGAATACACTGTATTTATGCAGTTTGGTATAACAACAAAAAAACCGACAGGCAGTCGGTTTTTACATTGTTGAGGCTAGCGATTAACGTGCGCGGAAGACGATACGACCTTTAGATAAGTCATAAGGTGTCAACTGTACAGTGACTTTGTCACCCGTTAAAATACGGATGTAGTTTTTGCGCATTTTGCCAGAGATGTGGGCTATCACCACATGTCCATTTTCAAGCTCTACGCGGAACATTGTATTTGGCAAGGTCTCAAGGATAGTGCCCTGCATTTCAATGTTGTCTTCTTTCGCCATTAATTAGTTATCCCATTAGCCTTCAAATATGAAAAAATCGGGCGTATCATGCCCCAAAAACGCCGAACTGTAAAGGCCGTTAACAAGAAAGAGGCGTAAGATTTTCGCCAACTTGCCAACCAAGAGCCGTTAAAATTTGATATGGACGATATTGGCGTTTGTAACTCATTTTTCTATTTTGATCAATTTGATAGCCCAAATACAAAAATCGTTTACCTAACGACTTAGCCAATTGGCATTGAATTAAAATCATCAATGAACCCAGTGATCGTTCTGCGTAGTCTGGGTCGAAATAGCTGTATATGGCCGAGAAACTTTGCGCCATCTCATCGGTCACCGCCACGCCAATTAATTGGTCTTTATCAAACAGTTCAATAAACATTGGCGGTAACCAATCTGATAGTAAAAAATCATCATATTGAGCTTGTGATGCCGGGTACATAGGGCCATCGCTATGGCGTTCATTGATATAGCGTTGGTATAAGTCATAGTGCTCTGGCCGTGATGTATGACTGATCTTCCAATGCAAGTCTCGGTTGTTTTTTAAGGTTCTTTTTTGGCGTTTGGACAACACAAAATCATTCACATTCAGTCGAATAGATTGGCAAGATTGGCAACTCGGGCAGCGTGGTTTATAAATTGCGTTACCGTTGCGACGAAACCCCATCGCAAGAAGTTGTTCAAACAGCGATGGGTCTATTTGTGGTTCTTGGATTACCAATAATTGCTCTTTATTGCCTTCAATATAGTTGCAATCAAAAGGTTGGCTTATGCCGACACTAACCGATTTAGAATTCAATAAACACCTCTTGTTTGATCCATATGGATGCTGACTTTGTTTGATCTCGGCCGCAGTGAAGTATGGATAAAAACTCACTTCTTGGTATCGCCATAGCCCCAAGACTTAATAAATGTGGATTCATTACTTGCGCATCAATTAATTGAAAATCATGTTTCACCAAGTGTTGATTCAGTATAGCAAATGCAGCTTTTGATGCATTAGTTTGCCGATGAAACATCGATTCACCGCAAAAAACACTGCCCACTGGAATACCGTAAAGCCCACCCACTAAATCGTCGCCATCCCAGACTTCAATAGAATGCGCAAGACCTTGCAGATGAAGTTCATAATAAGCCATTTGGATTTCGGCAGAAATCCACGTGCCATCCTGTGAACTTCGTGGCTGAGCGCAACCGGCTAAGACATCTAAAAAGGCATGATTGATAGTGTATCGCCAGGTGGATTTTTTAAGAAACTTAATCAAGCTTTTGCTGCCAAATGGATGACGAGGTTCAAATACCGCTCGAGGATCTGGTGACCACCATAAAATGGGATCACTGACATTAAACCAAGGGAAAATACCTTGATAATAGGCTTCTGCTAAGCGCTCTGGACGTAAATCTCCCCCAATGGCTAATAAGCCATTGGGATCGATAAGCGCCAGCTCGGGTGGCGGGAAGTCGATGGATTGATTTAAATAAGACAGTGAGTTCAAAATGAGTATATTATTTGGCATACCTTATCGTTAACTTAGCGGATATTGATCATGTTTAAAATCATAACTGTCAATGTGAAGAGTATTTTTGTAGTTTTACTGACTATGTGCTTGTTTTGTGGTCAAAGCCAAGCTGCTTATGAGCGAAATCAAGCCGTACCCGTGGAAAAAGTCATCTATGGTCAGATTGAATCGGTAAAAAACATCACTGAAAAACAGCTCGTTGAAGACAGCCATAGCGGCTGGAAAACTTTTGGTGGCGCCTTAGTCGGTGGAGTTATAGGACATCAGTTCGGTGGCGGTTCAGGCCAAGATGTAGCTACCGTTTTAGGGGCATTAATTGGTGGCGGTATAGGCAGTCAGCATGGAAACCAACAGTATTATCTTGAAACTAAATTAGTTGAACTCATGATAAAACAAGAAGACGGAAGCCAAGTTATGGTTATCCAAGATGCAGATCCGGGGATGCGTTTTGCTGCCGGTGATGAAGTGAGAGTTGTTTATTTAAGCGGTTATGTCAGGGTTGATTTGGCGATGTAATGGCATACGCAATAAAACAAAAAGGAGCCTAGGCTCCTTTTGTGTATTACAAGGGCAAAATCCATTTGCAACAGTACATTGGCTACTTTGCTAAAGGTGATTAAAACCCACGAGGTAATGTTTGCTTACCTGAAGTGTGCTCGAGCTTTTGACGCCATAACTGCTTAGGCGTTAAACCGCCTGAAGTTATTTGAGCTTGGCGATTGGGTGATTTTTTTGCTGCCGCATTGTTGATTGGCTTGGCTGCAGGTTTAGCGATAGGTTTGTGCATCTCTGCCGCAGGCTGTTTATTTGTCGTCGAGGCAGTAAGTTGTGCAAGCATTGTTTCAAGTTCGCTAAAGCGCACAGATTTCTGGCCGTCAATTTTGTACCAACTGCCAGCTTGCTCAATTGATACTGTGTTACCAGATTGTCGTTCTAGTGCCGTTTGTAGTTGGCTGATGACCTCTTCTTTAGTCAATGTTGTCATAGTAAATAACCTATTGGTTGTCATGTTAAATTAAGGTTGTCACTAATTTTAAAGTGTTAATGCATCAAAAGTCCAATTGAGCTATAAATTGGCGGATTTTCCATCTGAAAGTTGATTTTATCAGCGAGTAGAGTGATATTTTCTGCATCATTAGGTTTCGATTTAATCTGGATTTAATATTGATTGAATTTGACAATCGACTGTACTTATTGGCGGCTCAAGCCTAATTTATTTGGTGGTTATTTTTGTTTTTTAAATTAATTTTTAGCTTGGATATTCTTCGCGAGAGCGACAGTATTCGGTTAAACTGATGATATCGCCATGGCGTACAGTATGGATCGCTATCGGCTGAGTGAATATCGGTTAAGTCCGCATGGTTTATACGAATAAGTTTATATCTTTGTTGCTTAAGATTAGTTAATTTCTAGGGGTTTTATGTCCACACATCATCAGACATCAGTTGTTTCTCGCCAAGCATTAGCGTCTTATCTCGATAGTTTTTTAAATGTTTCTGCCTTTAAAGACTATGCACCAAATGGGTTACAGGTCGAAGGCAAGTCGGATATTCGCACCATTGTCACCGGTGTCACTGCATGCCAAGCATTAATTGATGCGGCGATAAAGGTCAACGCTGATGCTATTTTGGTTCATCATGGTTTTTTTTGGAAAAATGAGCCCGAAGTGATCACCGGCATGAAATATCGACGGATCAAGGCCTTAATAGAAAATGATATCAGTTTATTTGGTTATCACTTACCGTTAGATGCTCATCATGGTGTTGGTAACAATGCTCAGTTAGCCCAACAGTTAGGCATTATTAGCCCAAGAGTTTATGAGCAGGTAGCTCAAGATTTATTATGGCATGGTCATTTGGAACACCCAATGACGGTTGCAGAGTTTAGTGAGTTACTTAATACAGTATTAAACCGTAAACCTTTGCACATAGGGGATGAAACCAAAATGATTTCGACCTTGGCTTGGTGTACTGGCGGCGCGCAAGACTATATTGATCATGCTGCACAAATGGGCGTTGATGCGTTTATTAGCGGCGAAGTATCAGAGCGCACATTTCACACCGCAATCGAGCAAGGTTTACATTATTTTGCTGCTGGTCACCATGCGACTGAGTTATTTGGCATTCAAGCGTTAGGCGATCATTTAGCGGAAAAATACAATATTGAGCATCATTTTATTGATATTGTAAATCCGGTATAGCTGGATTAATAACTTGGCGCTTAGCGGTGTTGACTGTGTTCTGCATGGTTTTTAAAGACTTTGCTATTGTGTAGATCACAAATGGTTGTAGCGACGCTCTGGCAAGGTTACTGGGTCATTGGTATTGAATGTGGCCAGTATCATTGATGACAGAGCGTGTGCGGATGATATTGCTTTCTTTGAGATTGGGTAAATGACCGAGTATTTTTTACAAGCCTTTATTTATTTAACCGCTGCCGTTATCGCCGTCCCTTTAGCAAATAAATTGGGATTGGGTTCGGTACTCGGCTACCTCATTGCTGGGGTTGTTATTGGACCTATTATTGGTTTAGTGGGCAGTGAAACCAACACTATCCAACATTTTGCTGAATTTGGTGTTGTGATGATGCTATTTTTGGTTGGCTTAGAACTTGAACCAAAAATGTTGTGGGCGATGCGAAATCGTTTACTCGGACTGGGTGGCCTGCAAGTTGTGGGTTCGGTTGTGGCGGTTATGGCCTGTGCCATTTATGCTGGCTATCAATTGAGTATTGCATTAACTATCGGGTTAATTTTTTCTCTGTCTTCTACCGCAATTGTATTACAAACGTTATCTGAAAAACGTCTCAATAAGACTCATGCAGGTAAAAATGCCTTTTCGGTATTGTTGTTTCAAGACATTGCCGTTATTCCCATGTTGGCCTTTATTCCGTTATTGGCTTTACCTGAATTAGTTGAGCAAGCCCAAGCTGCTGTAAGCAGTATGAGTGAACAACACGAGCAGCTAAGCTTAGTGGCATCTTTACCTGGGTGGGCGTATGCGATTGTATTGTTGTTAGCCATTAGTGTCGTGGTGTTGGGCGGTCATTATTTAAGCCGACCTTTATTTAAAATCGTTGCTGAGTCTGGTGCGCGTGAAATATCAACAGCTGCAGCACTTATGTTAGTGATAGGCATTGCCGCATTAATGAGTTTGGTGGGGATCTCGCCTGCATTAGGTACCTTTTTAGCGGGCGTGGTGCTAGCAAACAGTGAGTTTAAGCATGAGCTTGAAGCAAATATAGGTCCGTTTAAAGGCTTGTTGTTAGGCTTGTTTTTTATCACCGTGGGTGCCGGGATAGATTTTTCGGTGTTGTTTGCTGATTTTGCTGAAATAATTGCCATCACTTTAAGTGTGATGTTGATAAAAGCGATGGTGTTGTACGTGCTAGCGTTGATTTTCAGGATTAAAGGCAGCGATCGTTGGTTATTCACCTTATGCCTAGCTCAAGCGGGTGAGTTTGGCTTTGTATTGCTAAATTTTAGTGTGCAACAACATGTTATTCCAACTGACTTAGCTCAGACCTTGTCTATCGTAGTAGCACTATCGATGTTTTTAACCCCTGGACTATTCATTTTATTTGATAAAGTCATTTACCCGCGCTTTCAAGTGAAAACCAATCAACGTGAGCAAGATAATATCGATGATGAGGGCACTGTTATTATTGCGGGTATTGGCCGTTTTGGCCAAGTAGTCAATCGCTTTTTAATATCAAATAATATTAAAACTGTCGTGCTCGATTATCAGGTATCGCAAGTGGACACTATTAGGCGTATTAATACCAAAGCCTATTATGGTGACGCCACTCGACCTGACTTATTAAAAACTGCCGGTATAGAACAAGCATCGCTTTTTGTGGTGGCTATCGATAATCGCGAAAGCAGCGTCGAATTAGTCAAATATTTGCATCAAACTTACCCAAAACTGAAAATTGTCGCCAGAGCCTTCGATCGAGGCCATGGTCATTTGTTAAAAGATGCAGGGGCTGACATCGTCGAATCAGAAACCCATCATTCAGCACTTGAACTGAGTGTGTCCTCGTTACAGTTGCTTGGTAACAGTGAAGAATATGTTTTAAGACGAAAGGCAACCTATAAGCGTGTTGAAAAAGAAGCCTCAAAACGTTTGTATGATTTTTGGTTGAAAGAATCAGCAGGTGAGCGCTATAGTAATGATTTTATTAAACTGTTTATGTTGTATGAAGAGCGATTGAAACAAGCAATGGATGAAGATAATGCCGCTCATCATGCTGATGTTGATCTTCAGCATGCTATTAAGCTAACCCAAAAATCTGACGGTGATGTTAGCGCTAATGATTAATGGATGATTTTATTATTGTCGATGAACCTGCTAACTAGCTGCAATGGCTTTGATAATTAATAATTGCTTATTGATTTGATGAAGGTGCAAACTAAAAAAAAGACCGCCGCAGCGGTCTTTTTTATGAAGTTAAGTGTTATTTAACTCGCATACCTGGCTGCGCACCTTCATGAGGCTCAAGTATAAATAAATCTTTACCACCCGGGCCAGCCGCTAATACCATACCTTCTGAATCACCAAACTTCATCGTGCGTGGGGCAAGGTTTGCCACCATTACGGTGAGTTTACCCACTAAGTCTTCAGGCGCATAAGCCGATTTTATACCCGCAAATACTTGCTTAGTTTCGCCGCCTAAATCTAATTCTAGACGCAGTAGTTTATTGGCTTTCTCGATATGTTCCGCTTTGCTGATACGAGCAATTCGTAAGTCAATTTTTGCAAAATCTTCAAAGCTTATTTCTGGGCTGATAGGATCTTGCTCTAATTGATTAACGGCTTGTGTCGGCGCATCGGTTTTAGGAGCGTCCGTATTAGTGGCTTGCAAGTTTTCTTTAGAGGCATCGATGATAGCTTCAATACTCTTAGGTTCGATACGTTGCATTAAGGCTTTAAATGGTGCAATTTCATGGCCTGATAAATCTTGGGCCAAATTATCCCATGTTAAGGTTAACTGTAAAAATCCTTCAACATTTTCGGCAAGCTTAGGTAATACAGGCTTAAGATAAGTCACCAAAATTCTGAACAGATTTAATGCATTACTGCAAACCTGATGTGCTTCTTGTTGTTTATCTTCATGCTTAACTAATTGCCAAGGTGCGGCGTCAGCAACATAAGCATTAGCAATATCTGCTAGCGCCATGATTTCACGCATCGCTTTACCAAATTCGCGGGTTTCATATAATTCAGCAATAATCTCGCTTTTGGCTAAGAATATGTCGCTTAGGCTGCTGTCAGTAACCTTGGCTAATTTACCGTCAAAACGTTTACTGATAAAACCAGCGGTACGAGAGGCAAGGTTAACTAATTTTCCGACCAAGTCAGAGTTAACGCGTTGGGCAAAATCTTCTAAGTTTAAATCTAAATCATCAATACGGCTGTTTAATTTAGCGGCGTAATAATAACGTAGGTATTCAGGATCCAAATTGTCTAGATAAGTGCGCGCTTTGATAAACGTGCCTTTTGATTTCGACATTTTTGAACCATTAACAGTGACATAGCCGTGAGCATACACGCTAGTCGGTTTACGAATACCAGCGCCTTCAAGCATGGCAGGCCAGAATAAACTGTGGAAATAGACAATGTCTTTACCGATGAAGTGATACACCTCTGCGGTTGAGTCTAGGCCCCAGAAATCGTCAAAGTTTAAGTCATCACGCTTATTACATAAGTTTTTAAATGACCCCATATAACCAATAGGTGCATCTAACCAGACATAGAAAAACTTACCTGGAGCGTCAGGAATTTCAAATCCAAAGTAAGGTGCATCACGGGAGATATCCCATTGCTTTAGGCCTTGATCAAACCATTCGTTAAGCTTGTTGGCCATTTCTTGTTGCAAGGAACCTGATTGGATCCACTCTTTTAACATGCCTTCAAATGCAGGTAGGTCAAAAAAGAAATGTTCGGTGTCTTTCATTATCGGTGTTGCGCCAGATACGGCTGACTTAGGATTGATTAAATCCGTAGTGCTGTAGGTTGCGCCACAATTATCACAGTTATCGCCGTATTGATCTTCAGACTTACATTTTGGGCAGGTGCCTTTAACAAAACGGTCTGGTAAGAACATTAATTTTTCAGGGTCATATAATTGTGAAATGGTTTTGGTTTTGATGTAACCACCATCACGCAGTTTTAGGTAAATATCACAGGCTAAGGCGCGATTTTCTTCGCTATGAGTGCTGTGGAAATTATCAAACTGGATATTGAAGTCGGCGAAATCTTGCTGATGTTCCTTTTGAACCTGAGCAATCATTTCTTCTGGTGTAATACCCATTTGCTGCGCTTTGAGCATGATCGGTGTGCCGTGAGCATCGTCGGCGCAAATGTAGTGGCATTCATGACCACGTAATTTTTGAAAACGTGACCAGATATCCGTTTGGATGTACTCAAGCATGTGGCCTAGGTGGATCGGGCCGTTGGCATAAGGTAGGGCACTTGTGACCAGTATTTTACGCTGTGATTTTGTCATTTTGTCTCGATATCAAATTACACCAAAAATATTGCCTGATACTAACTGATTTGCAGACTTTTTTCACCAAAACATGACTTAAAAAAGCTTAATAGTCGCTATTTTTTTACCAAGTTCTGATACACTTGAGCAAATTTCTACTTCGGAGTTGCCGTTTTGGTCAATACACATACAAATTATCAATTAAGTGATGAATTATTGTCACCAGTGTTAGATATTTTAGAAGCATTTGAAGACCCTTATTTGCGTAAAGGCTTAGTGAGTGCAGGATGTGTAACCGCACTGTCGATAGAAGGAAAACGCCTACAATTAGGCTTAGTTTATCCTTATCCGTGTATGACACAATATCGCGATACTGTGATGGCTGTGACCAATAAATTGGCTGTACTTGACGCGATTGATGAAGTGGAGTGTGAAATTGATTTTCAGCCTCGAGTTTATTCAGCACTGCCTGCTATTGCACCTATTCCTAACGTAAAGCAAGTTATTGCCGTGGCATCAGGTAAAGGTGGTGTGGGTAAATCAACTACCGCAGTGAATCTTGCATTAGCCTTAAAGGCTGAAGGCGCTGAAGTGGGTATTTTGGATGCCGACATTTATGGCCCGTCTATTCCATTGATGTTAGGTATTCCTAATTTTCGTCCACAATCGCCAGATGGCAAGCACATGACGCCAGCGCTAGTTCATGGTATTTCTGCGCAATCAATTGGTTTTATGTTAAGTGGTGATGAAGCTGCGGTATGGCGTGGTCCTATGGCGGCTGGTGCATTAGCGCAGTTACTCAATGAAACCCAATGGCCTGAATTAGACTATTTGATTATCGATATGCCACCTGGAACCGGTGACATTCAATTAACCTTGTCGCAAAAAGTGCCAGTAAGCGGTGCCGTCATTGTTACCACGCCACAAGACATTGCCTTAGCGGATGCTAAAAAAGGCATTACCATGTTTAACAAGGTCAATATCCCAGTACTTGGGATTATCGAGAACATGAGTTTCCATCTTTGTCCTGAATGTGGTCATAAAGAACACCCATTTGGTACTCATGGTGGTAGTGAAATAGCTAAACGCTATAACGTGCCGTTGTTAGGCGCACTGCCACTGCATATCAATATTCGTGAATCAATGGACAATGGTACGCCGAGCGTAATGAGCGAACCAGAAAGTGAAGTGTCAGGGATATATCGCGAAATTGCCCGCAAGCTTGGGGCTGAGTTATCACTTCAACAAGTACAATCAACCGTAAAAATTAGCATATCAGAAGACGAGTAAGGTTAAGAGATGAATTCTCAGCAGTGTGTCATTATTGGGATTGCCGGTGCGTCGGCTTCAGGTAAAAGTTTAATTGCTAAAACAATTTTTGAAGAATTGTGTCGTGATTTAGGAACCAATCAAATTGGTGTGATCAATGAAGATGCCTATTATCGGGATCAAAGTCATTTGACCATGGAAGATAGAGTCAAAACCAATTACGATCATCCAAAAGCATTGGATCATCAATTATTAGCGACTCATTTAACTCAGCTAAAACGAGGTGAAGCCGTTAGTATTCCTTGTTATAGCTATACTGAGCATACGCGTACCACTGAAACGCTTAACATGCAGCCTAAAAAAGTCATTATCCTTGAAGGTATTTTGTTATTAACCGACCCTAAGCTGCGTGAGTTAATGGATGCCAGTGTGTTTATGGACACGCCATTAGACATTTGTTTTTTACGTCGGTTAACCCGCGATGTTGCTGAGCGCGGCCGCACAATGGAAACCGTTATTGCGCAATATAAACGAACAGTACGTCCAATGTTTTTACAGTTTATCGAACCGTCGAAGCAATATGCCGATATTATCGTGCCTCGTGGTGGTAAAAACCGCATCGCAACGGATATTTTAAAAACTAGAATTCAGCATTTATTGGCTAGATAGCCTTATTTAAGAGAGTGCCGCATGCGTTTAACCGATATAGAAATTGAGCAATGTTTAGATAATGGTAGCATTATCATCGATCCTCGCCCTGGTATAGAAGCCATTTCTGGTGTCAGTGTCGATGTCCGTTTAGGCAGCCAATTTCGGGTATTTAAAGACCATACGGCACCTTTTATTGATTTAAGTGGCCCCAGTGCAGAAATGCAAATAGCCCTTGATCGAATTATGAGCGATAAAATTGAAATCGCTGACGACCAAGCTTTTTTCCTCCATCCTGGCGAGTTAGCTTTGGCTGTGACCTATGAAAGTGTCACTTTACCTGCCGATGTTGTCGGCTGGTTAGATGGTCGCTCATCGCTTGCGCGCTTAGGTTTAATGGTGCATGTGACTGCGCATCGTATTGATCCTGGTTGGCAAGGGAAAATCGTGCTTGAGTTCTTTAACAGTGGCAAGTTGCCATTAGCATTACGCCCAGGCATGACCATCGGCGCGCTTAATTTTGAGCGCTTAAGTTCAGCGGTCGCTCGCCCTTATAACACTCGTAAAAGTTCGAAATATAAAGATCAACAAGAGGCTGTCGCAAGCCGGATCAGCCAGGATAAATAATGGCGCCAGTTTGGGTTAATCATCACGAGAACGGCACGATAAATCCATTTGATCGTGCTGTTGCTTATGGTGATGGTGTGTTTGCAACTATGCGCACCGCATCAGCTGATATGCCGGCAGGGATTTTATTCCTTGATGGTCATATTTGTCGTTTGCAGCAGGGCTGTGAACGCTTGGGTATTGAGTGGCATGCCAGTGATTTATTAATAGAGCAACTGCAGCAACTCGCAAGGCAATACCCACAACATTGTATTAAGCTTTTGCTCACGCGCGGAGTCGGCGGCCGTGGTTATCAAGCACCGTCAAGCTCAAACGTGACTGAAGTTGTGTCCGTTAATGCCATTCCAGATCATTATCTTGATTGGCAGCAAAGTGGCATTTCGTTAGCATCATCATCGATATGTCTAGGCAGACAACCACTTTTAGCGGGCATAAAACATCTTAATCGGTTGGAACAGGTGCTAATTAAGTCTCAACCTCTAGTTGACACTTATCAAGATTGGTTGGTGTTTGATTGTGATGGTTATGTGATTGAGTCATCAATGGCTAATCTTTTTATCGTCAAAAATAATCAAGTACTTACCCCTGCAATAACGCATGCGGGTGTCAGCGGCGTGATGCGCGAAATCATCATTGATACGCTGCTTTGTCATGGTATTGCTGTGATGGCAACACGACTTACGTTAAGCGATGTTCAAGCTGCTGAGCATATATTTATAACCAACAGTTTATTTGGCATGATTGATGTTACCGCCATTGACGATTTTCAATTTAGCCGTTGGACGCAAACACCGCGATTCAGGCAAATTCTAAGTGTGAATTTATAATATGATTAAAAAAATAAAAACATTTATATTAGCTAGTTTAATTCCTTTATTCACCTTGACTTGTATTGGTGGCTATTGGCTAGTATCTGGCCTAATGACTTATCAAAAACAGCCATTGCAGTTAACTGAAAGCCAGACGCTGACAGTAGAGCCCGGCACATCGGTGATTAAGCTTGCGCAACAGCTTGAGCAACAATCATTGATTACTGATAGTTGGAAAGTTAAATACCTGGTTAAACTTGAACCAAAGTTTGCCAATATTAAGACGGGCTTATACCAATTGATCCCCGGCGATACATTAGAAGCATTATTAAAACGTTTGTATTTAGGCCAACAAGTGGTTTTCAGTGTGACCCTAATCGAAGGCAAAACCATTGCTGAGTGGCAACAAACTCTGGCAACGACTGAACATTTAGCAAAAAACGCAGATGACTTTAACCAAGTGTTATTACAACATGGTGATACATCTGGCTTGCCTGAAGGTAAGTTTTATCCGGAAACATTCCATTATCATGCGGATGATAATTTACAGACCATATTAAATCGTAGTTACAACATGATGCAGGAGAGCTTAGCCCAAGCATGGGAAGGGCGTGATCCTGATTTAGCTTTATCGTCACCCTATGAGCTATTGATTATTGCTTCTATTATTGAAAAAGAAACTGGTAAACCTGAAGAACGTGATTGGGTTTCCGCAGTGTTTAATAATCGACTCAAAAAAGGCATGCGCTTGCAAACCGACCCGACGGTTATTTATGGTATGGGTGAGCGTTATAAAGGCAATATTACCCGTAAAGATTTACGCCAAGCGACTGCATTTAATACTTATACTATTGATGGTTTACCACCAACGCCAATTGCTGCCCCTAGCCGAGCATCACTCTTTGCAGCGGCCAATCCTGCTAACGTAAATTATTTATATTTTGTGTCACGTAATGATGGTAGCCATGTGTTTTCATCCACGTTAAAAGCACATAACAATGCCGTAAATGAATTTCAGAGAAAAAGAAAATGAGTCAACAGCAAGGCAAGTTTATTGTCATTGAAGGATTAGAAGGTGCGGGTAAATCAAGCGCGATAGCCCTGGTTAATGATATTATTCAGCGCCATATTGGTCAGGCTCCTGTGTGTACCCGTGAGCCAGGCGGCACGCCATTAGCAGAAAAAATGCGCGATTTAGTTAAAATTGCTGATGAGACTGACCCCTTGTGTGACGAAGCAGAGTGTTTGCTTATTTATGCTGCCCGATCACAGTTAATCGCTAATGTTATCAAACCGGCATTAGCTGCAGGTAAGTGGGTGCTGGGTGATAGGCATAACTTATCTTCACTGGCTTACCAAGGTGGTGGCCGAGGATTAATGCCCTTAGTCAAAGCGGTCAGTGATGCTTGTTTGAGAGGCTTTAAACCTGATCTCACCTTGTATTTAGATATCGATCCAACACTCGGCTTAAGTCGTGCGGCAAGTCGCGGCAAACTTGATAGAATTGAGCAGCAAGCGATTGATTTTTTCGAACGAGCCAGGCGTACCTACTTACAATTAGCCCATGAGGATGACAGCATAGTGGTTATCGATGCAAGTCAATCTATGGCGCAGGTTCATCATGATATACAGATGCAATTACAACATCATTTGCCCGTTCTTATGGCAGAGCTGTGATTGTTATAAAAAAGGATAATGTGGCGATATGAGTGATTATCAGATTGACCAATTACCATGGTTAGCCGAGCCGCATCAGCGCTTTGTTGATCAACATTATCGCGGTAAAACTAGCCATGCCCACTTGTTCAATATTGATAGAGCGCTTGGGGGGGATAAGCTCGCTAAAGCTGCGGCACAAACAATACTTTGCCAACAACTGACCCCAGTGGGTGCTTGTGGTCAATGTAAAAGCTGTTTGCTATTGGCTGCTGGTAATCATCCAGATCTGTATATTATTGAGCCAGATGGTAACCAAATTAAAGTTGATCAAATTCGTCAGCTATGTCAAAAATTAACGCAAACGGCTCAGCAAGGTGGGGCGCGCGTGGCGATAATCGTTGATGCTGAGCGCTTAAATTTAGCCGCAGCAAACGCATTACTCAAAACACTTGAAGAACCTGGTGATGATGTTGTGCTCATTTTGCAAACCAATACATCAGCTCAGTTACTCGCGACTATTACTAGCCGTTGCCAAACTCTTAAATTTATTGAACCGACTAAGTTAGATATCCAACACTGGCTAGCTGCGCAGCAGCTGTTGCCTGCAGCCAATGCCGAGGGTAAAACTCACGATGTGACTTGGTGTCTTAGTGTTGTGGGTGGTCCTTTGGCGTTAGCAAACAGTTTAACCAGTCAGCATTATCAACAATTGCTAACATTTCGCCAAGATTGGGCTCACAGTTTAAAAACGGGTCATTTAAGTGCTAGTTTACTCAAGGTGTCTGAACAACAAATTGTTGATGCACTTAATGTTTTGTATTTGTACTTACGTCAATATGTGTTAAAAAGTAGTAGAGTAAAAGCGGATCGTCAGCCATTAAATCCGTTAGTTCAAGCTAAAGTGATTGATCTTGGCGGGCAAGTGATGAAGATGTGTCATAAGCTTGAAACTATGCCCAGCGTGAATACTCAAGCATTGTGTCAACAATATGTTCTCGCATTTAGGAAGCTAACCAATTAACGCTATTTGGTTATACTAACATCTAACCTATTTATGGAATGAAAATAATTACTTATGGTCGATCTTGTTGTTCACTACGATACATTACATAAACTCTATCGTGCTTATATGCCGTTTATTAAGCCTGCTGGTTTATTTATTGCGACTACAGAAAGTCATTTTTTAGGCCAAGAGCTTACGATTGCTTATCGATTACCTGATGCAACCCAGGCCACAGAATTTAAAGGCACTGTGGTATGGATTAATCCATTAGGGGCATCCGGTGGGCGTCCTGCTGGTATTGGGGTTAAAATTAAAACGGATGTTGAAAGCCATAAACACCATATTGAAAAGTTATTATCGAGCGAACTTTCCTCTAGCGATTTGACCTGCACTATGTAGCTAGGTATTCTTGCGCATCTGTTTTATTTTTAATGTAGTTGCGAAAGAATTCCCATGCTAATTGATTCACATTGCCACCTTGACCGTTTAAAAGCGGCCCCAGACTCAGCCAGTTTACAATCCATTATGGACAATGCCAAAACTCAAGGTGTTGACTATTTATTGTGCGTCAATGTCCGCCAACAAGGCTTTGAAGCCATGCGCGACAAGGTGTCAGCCTTTGATAATGTTTTTTTGTCTTCTGGTGTACATCCTCTCGATGTGCAAGAAGGCTTGAATATTGAAGACATTAAACGTTTTGCTGACGATCCTCGCGTAGTGGCTATTGGCGAAACGGGTTTGGATTACTTCTATTCAAATGATACTAAAACCTTGCAACAACAGTGTTTTGAACAACAAATTGCTTTAGCTGTAGAGGTGAATAAACCATTAATTGTTCATACTCGTGATGCCCGAGAAGATACCATTAATATGCTTAAAGCTGGAGGCGCTGACAAAGTCGGCGGCGTATTGCATTGCTTTACTGAAAGCTGGGAAATGGCTAAGGCGGCCATCGATTTAGGTTTTTATATTTCTGTTTCAGGTATTGTGACCTTCAAAAACGCGGGTGAGCTTCGCAGTGTTATTCGTCAAGTGCCCAAAGACAGATTACTGGTAGAAACTGATTCTCCTTATTTAGCGCCGGTGCCACATCGTGGTCAAGAGAATCAGCCAGCCTATGTTAGAGATGTTGCTGAGTTTGTTGCAGAATTACGCGGTGAAAAATTTGAAGCGTTAGCGCAGTACACCACGGATAACTTTTTTAATTTATTCAAAGATGCTGCTAAGTTGATCGGTCGCTAACTAGATTCTGGCAATAATAATCCATTTCCCACATTAAATGACTTTTAAATCAATATAATGGGGTAATGGATTGCTGCTTGTTGATTGGAAAATAAGATAAAAAAAGACCCAAAACTATCCAATTGTTCTGGGTCTAGGGAAAGGGCTCGATTAAGAGCCTTGCGCTACTGTCGTGGCTGCTTAAGATTGCTTAAGCAGCCAAATAGTGAATCAAACATTGATTAACTATAGTCAGGTCGATTGGTTTTTGCATGAAATTTAATCAAATAAATCACTATTAATTTGATATTAAATTCATCTTTACATCAAGCCACTGATTATAGGGTTTATCGTCATGATTAAAAATGACTTGGTTACAAGTCGTTATAGGCTTAGATTGACGTTATCGCGGACTAACTCTCGCGGTAAATTGTTTTTCAGTCTATGGCCTAAATGCTTTACTACGCCTAATACTGCGTGATGATAACTGACTAACATTTCGCCTTGTGTCGTGATAGCCAAACGTTGTTGTATGGCATCATCAAAGCTGTTGCTGGCAATATCGCGTCCCATCAAAAAGTCTTTAGCTTGTGATGCTGTCAACTCAATGGTTCTTGGGGCGTCGTATGTTGATGCTGATAAGGCAATGATGGCTTCATGTTTCGCTTTGTAGCCCTTCTTCATTGCGTCTGCGAGTTTAAGTCCAATACGCTGAAAACGCATTTTACCAATAAAAGGCATAAACTGAGCTGGGAATAACCAGTACTCGTCATCCCGTAACATAATGATGTCGTCGGCGGGGATATTGATGGAAAAGCTTTCTTTAAAATAATGCCTTAACTCTGTTTGTTGTTTATCGTTTGCGACCGTAAAAGGGAAGTTTTTTTGCGACTTAGGCTGTTTTTTTCGTCGTTCAACCGAGGCTGTTTTGCGGATTTTGGCGACAAAGAATCCTTCACTGTCGTAAATTTGCGGCCAAACATGTAGAAAACCTTCTTCGGTACATGCTTTATCTGCGCCATCAAATAACTGCGCCAATGAGATAAACTCAACTGCATCAGGAAAGGTTTGTTGTAAATGTTGGCAAATATGCTGGTTTTCTAACTGGCTCAGAGTACAGGTTGAATACACTAAGGTCCCGCCGGGTTTTAGCGCTAAAAATGCCGATTCGATCAAATCTTTTTGAGTTTCGCCTATGGCGGTAACATCCTCAATATCCCAATGTTTTAAGGCCAATGGATCTTTACGAACCGTACCTTCACCGCCGCAAGGTGCATCAAGTAAAATGGCGTCAAATGCTTCAAATAAATACTCGCCAAAGACTCTGCCATCAAAATGGGTTAGAGCCGTGTGGCTAGCGCCCATACGGAGCACGTTGGCGTGTAATACCTTTACTCGGCTGGCAGAATATTCATTGGCCACTAACAAGCCACTGTTATTCATTAAGGCTGCCATTTGAGTGGTTTTAGAGCCGGGGGCAGAAGCCACATCTAAAACAATTTCAGGGTTGGCTTTACTTGAAAACAATGCCGTCGGTGGCAACATAGAACTGGCTTCTTGAATATAAAACAAGCCTTGGATATGTTCTATGGCATTACCTAGTTGAACATCGTCTTTACCTTCAATCCAAAATCCATCTTCACACCAAGGGATCGGCGATAGCAGCCAACCTGCTTGCCTCATGATATTGACGAACTGTGCGGTGCTAATTTTTAGTGTATTCACCCGAATAGATTTACGAAGCGGTTTGTCGCAATAGGCGATAAACTCTTCTAAAGATAAGTGAGTGGGTAACTCTTTCTCAATATGATTGATAAAGTTTGTATTTAATTGGGCCATAATAATAAACGATAAATTATTTTTGCAGTCATTGCAGCGATCATATCACGGAATTGTGCGCCCTGATCGGCAATGATTACTGTATATTGACGTTAGTAAAACTGACTAGATGATGGAGATATGCGTGTTAAATAGAGTGTGGTTATTATTTTTTATCATTGCAGCCTTGTCTATCGTAATCCAATTAGTGAATGGCAACGTCAATATATTAAGTGAGTCGGTTACGGCATTGTTTGCCAGTGCTAAATTAGCAGCTGACATTTCAATTGGGTTAATTGGCGTATTAGCCTTGTGGATGGGCTTGATGCAAGTAGGCGAAAAGGCCGGTGTTGTCGGTTTGTTTGCGCGGATATTCGAGCCTTTGCTGTCTAAGTTGATGCCAGAGGTGCCTCGTGGTCATGTCGCTTATGGCAGTATTAGCATGAATTTGACTGCCAATATGCTGGGGCTAGATAATGCCGCTACGCCTCTTGGCTTAAAAGCTATGCACGATCTACAAACCCTTAACCCTGTCAAATCAGTTGCAACCAACGCCCAAATTTTATTTTTAGTGTTAAACACCTCGTCAGTCACCTTAGTACCCGTCACCGTATTTCTATATCGTGCCCAACAAGGGGCGGCTAATCCTGCAGATATCTTTCTACCAATCTTATTGGCCACGAGTGTCTCTACTGTAGTGGGGCTATTGGTTGTTGCCTTAGTGCAACGGATTTCGTTATTTAACAGTGTTATTTTAGCGTATGCAGCTGTCATTATGAGTGTATTCATGGCAGCAATAGCTTATTTGGTGACATTGTCGGCAGATGCAATAGGGCAAGTGTCTATGGTGTTAGGCAATGGCATATTGTTGTTACTGATTTTAAGTTTTATTTTGGTTGCAGGCTATCGCAAAATTGCTGTTTATGATGAGTTTGTCGACGGCGCTAAGCAAGGCTTTGGCCAAGCCATTCAGCTGATTCCGTATTTGTTGGCAATGTTATTAGCCATTGGCTTTCTTAGAGCCTCTGGCGCACTAGATTATGCGTTACACTTGTTGGCAAGTGGCGTTAGTGCATTGGGCGCAGATACGCGCTTTATTGATGCAATGCCTACTGCATTGATGAAACCCTTTAGCGGTTCTGGCGCGCGTGCCATGATGTTAGAAACCATGAGTCATCATGGGGTTGATTCGTTTGCGGGTCGTCTAGCGGCTATTTTACAAGGCAGCACTGAAACAACGTTTTATGTCCTTGCTGTGTACTTTGGTTCTGTTGGTATTCGTAATGGTCGCCATGCGCTAGGTTGTGGATTAGCAGCCGACTTTGCCGGTATTACTGCGGCAATCGCTGTGTGTTATTGGTTTTATGGTTAATGATTAACATTACCTCCTGATACTTAAGAGCGTTAAACATCAAAAGGCCGATACATATATCGGCCTTTTGATCTTGCTATATCGCGAGTATTTCGAGATAAGACTACTTAGTTTGTAAAGGTTGCCATTGTATCCATTCATCTTGCATATTTTTATGCAATGGAAAACGGCTCGATGCATCAATACCATTGCTGTCAGAGGTTGTATCACGCGTTGCAAATGCAATGCCGCCAGCCAGTATGGTTTCTAGTGAGCCCGTTTCTAACTGTGCGCCAGAAAATAAACCGATATCTAACTTGATCCCAGAAGCATCCCAAAATTGGCTGCTTTGGTTTATCAAGTGGCTGTATTCAGCATTGACATGAGCAAACAGGGTAATTTCAATGCCTGATTTATCTAGTTGATAACCATCAATTTGACCAACCTTAATACCGCGGAAAAACAGCGGAGTGCCAACCTTAATAGAGCCTAACTGATCATCAACCAATTGGAATGATAAAGAATCTTTAGGCACCGAAGCCTCAAAGTTGGCGTGAGGTTGAGCAACAAAGCTATCGATCAATTCCAAACTATTACCAGGGATTACCCCAATGTAAGGCCCAGTGAGTAGCGTTTCTGGAGCATTAATACCGGCTAAAGAAATTTGCGCATCAACAATAAAATATTCACTGTCACTGGCACTAAAATGGTTTGCATATTGGCCATAAATATACGCTTGCGCATTAATTGTGGTTAAATCTTGGTTTAGCTTCACATGTGATATTTCACCAATTTTATGACCTTGATAGCGAATAGCGGCTTTCTCAGCCACTTTAGAACTCACAGGCAAGATAAGGTTAATCACCTTAGCCTGCATCAGGGCGAGTGACTTGGTCTCATATAAACGCAGATTAGGTTGTGTGATCTGCGGATTCGCGGTCTCGTCAATGTGTCCAAGGGCAATACTGCCATTGATTGCACCTTTTAGAGGCGCCACATTAATATCGACACCGGCTAAACTGGCATTGATGGCGACAGCATCATTGCGCCAAAAAACAGTATTGGCTTTGACCAGAGCAACAAATTTATTGTCGATACTAATATCAATATTAAATTTATCTGTCTTAGCAAACCAATTGATTTTATTGACCGAACCTATTTGCATTTTCTTATAATAAATCGGTGACCCTTCAGTTAAATCGGCGCCATCAATACTGGTCAAGGTAAAGTTTGTCATCTGTTGCTGGGCGTAAAGCACCTGTGCTGACTCGATTGATTCATGTAAGGGTAAGGTGCTGTTAGGTGCAATCAAGGTAGCGCTATTACTTGGAATTAAGCTAATCGCACCTTCAAGCATAGTGGTCACGTCGCGAGTCTTAACCTTAATTCCGGCTAATGAAGCGTCAACGGCTAAGGCGCTTTCTGGAATAAAGAAACTCCCCTTTGTGAGTAAGTTTTTAAATTCCGGGAGAATTTCAATTTGATACTCAACGGTTGAAAAGTCTTTGCTTAAATTAATACTGGTAATTTGCCCAATAGGGAGTTGCTTATATCTAACTTGCGCGCCATTACTGACTCCCGTATGCGTATTGGCCACTACGGTGAGCTTAAGCTTAGCTTGAGTGAGTAAATCTGGGGCCTCAGAGGCTAACTCAAATTGCATTGCTTTATCAGATGCTTGAGTACCAGGTAACACATTAATTACACTACCAGTGACCAGTCGACTGAGGTTTTTAATGCCTTTTAATGATAAGTCAGCTCCACTTAACCAAAATTGACTATCGCTGGTGATCAGCCCTCGGTATTGATGTTCAACTCGAGCGCTAAACTGCACTCCAGTGTCGGTCAAACTCACTTTTTCTATTTCACCAATAGCAATACCGCGGTAGATGATAGACGTGCCTTCATTTACACCATCGTTGTCTGTCGCGGTTAAACTAAAATGTACCCCACCAATAGCAGAAAGCTCATCCTGGTAAAGAATATAAGCATCACCATTTTGCGCTTTTTCAGTATAGCTTCCGGTATCAAAGCTGATCCCGCCAGCCAAAATAGATGCAATACTCTCAGTACTGACTTTAATACCCGCTAAAGAGGCATCAATCTTCAGCCCAGATACATTCCAAAAGTGTGAGTCTTTGTTAACTAAATGGGCATATTGCTCTTGAACAAAAGCGCTGATAATAATTTGCTTATTACCATCTAAGCGATAGCTGACAACGCTGCCAACGGGTGCTTGACGGAAAAAGACTGGTGAACCTACATCAATCGAACCCAGTTTAGGCGATTTAAGCTCGATCATTATGCCTTCACTGCCGGGGAGAATTGCGGGTGCTTCGCGCTGTGCTTCAAATTCAGTTGCCGAACGGCCATCTCCGGGCTGGATGGCAATATAATTACCCGAAAATAGCGTATCTAAGCCTTCGACTCCGGTAATACTGGCTTTGGGTTTGACTAACCAAAACAAGGTGTTTTTATTCAAAAATGGGTCGGCGCGATAATCCATTACCACTTTGACATTAACACCTTTAAGGTCATCATCAATACCAATATCGGTGACTTTACCGACCGATAAACCTTGGTATTTTACTAATGTTTTACCAATATCAATGCCTGCGGCACTGGGAAAGTGGATTAAAATTTCAATGCCTGACTCTTTAATGCTTTTTACCCCTAACCAAGCACCCAATATTAAGGCGACAATAGGCAATAACCATATTGGCGAGAATAATTTTTTCTTAACAATTTTCGGTGATTCAATTTGTGTCATCGGTGTTTTCCAAGCGGTCCCAGAGTAAACGAGTATCTAACACTTTTGCCGCAAGTTGTGTCAGTAAGATCACTAACGCAAATGCAGTTGCAGCAGGTGCAGGTTTAGCATCTAACAGTTGTCCCATATTCACTAAAGCAACGGTTAATGAGATAACGAATAAGTCGAGCATCGACCAACGGCCAATCCATTCAATAATGTGAAAACCAACCATTAATTTTCTTTTTGATACCGGCAAGTTAAAACTGATGGCGGTTAAATAAGTGGCTAAGCCAAAAATCTTAAGCCAAGGTACTAAAATACTGGCAGTAAAAACAATTACCGCTATCGGCAACATGCCTGTTTGCACTAAATGGCTAATACCACTAAAAATAGTATCCTTAGTGACCACCCCGCGGTTTGTCAGGAGGGTGATAGGGTAGATGTTAGCGACGATAAGTAAAATAGTGGCTGTAATCAATAAAGCCCAACTCTGCTGGATACTGGCATAATTACGATTGCTCAATTGGCTAAAACAGCGCTGGCAATGATTTTTGCTGGTTAAATTCAGCTTGCGACAGACAGGGCATAAACATAAGCCTAACTTTTGCCCTTGCAAAGAGGCTTGAGCTTTTTTTGGGGCTTCCTGGTTAATATTTACATGAGGCTCTTCACTTGCTGAGGATAGCTCATTAGCGGGATTCATTGGAGTTTTAGGCATCAACATAACTCCACATGTGCTCAAGTTTATATTCACGTTGTAAAAAAAGAATGATGACAAACAGCATGGTAAAACTGAATGTCCCCATACCAAAATAGACATCAGAAAAATCAGATAGTTGGAATGCAGATACCAAGAAGCTGATGACATAAATTTCTAGCATGGTCATTTGTGATATCAAACCATGATTTTTTAGCAATGTCGTATAAGTTCTTTGCCAAAATGAGCTGTGCAATTCTAATTTGACAATAACAACTTGCGCCAGTATCGACAATATTAATAATCCAGGGGCGATAACAGCCGCAACCATTACCGCTAAGCCTACGACCCAATATCCTTCGGCCCAAACCGTCATAGCAGCCTGCATTACGGTCGTGGTTCTGACACTGCCAAGAAAGTGAATTTCGAGTACTGGTAACAAATTAGCGGGAATGAAAATAATTAACGCGGCAACGCATAGCGCCAACATACCATTGATAGAGCAGTACGGTGAATCATAGAGAACAGTATGACAACGCGGACAAATAGCGCGAGAACTAGAGGGTAACGCTCGTTTTCTCACTGCCAAATCACATGATCGGCATAATATTATAGAATCATGATCATCAAATTCATTCATGAAAAATTAATCTAATCCATAGTGAAAATCATTATCGGGTAGCTAAGAGGTAAACCTCTCAACTTTGCCTCATATTGGCAAATAAATGTGTCATTTGTTAAAAGAAACTCATTAATGTGTATTTGATAATATCAGAATAATCAGAACACTTGCATCATAAGTTAACTATGTGAGATTCTATGCACTGTATATAAAAACAGTGAGGATTACATCATGGCAGTGATAACCCAATTTGTCGTGGTCAGAGAAGGGGTGGAAAAGATGACATTTATATCGAAAAAAGAGGCTGATGCCTACGATAAGATGCTCGATATTTCCGATAACCTAGTGCCTTTTCTTATAAAGGCAGATCTTGGACTCGATGAAAATAAGTGCGAACAGTTGGCATTTTATCTCGCAAACAATAAAGATGAGCTTTCTAACTTGCTAAAAGGCGTAGTACAGGTTAAAAACGCTCCTGCAGTTAAAACCAAAAAGACTACGGCTAAAAATACCGCTGCAGAATAGCCGTATTTCAAACTTTTGAAGTAGATACCAGCTTAAGGAATGGAAATGAAAACCGAATTTTACCAAACATTAAATCGTCAAGCTCAAGCGTTACTTGAAGGCGAAGATGATTTGATTGCGGCAATGGCAAATTTTTCAGCGTTGTTAAATGACAACCTTGAGGATCTCAACTGGGCTGGTTTTTACATCAAGCGTGGTGAACAGCTCGTCCTTGGTCCTTTCCAAGGTAAAGTTGCGTGCACTCGAATTGATATGGGCAAAGGTGTTTGTGGCACCGCTGCTGCAGAAAATATCACCCAACGCATCGCCGACGTGCATCAATTTGATGGTCATATAGCATGCGATTCTGCGAGTAATTCCGAAATAGTCATTCCTGTAAGGCAGGGCAATGAAGTGGTGGCAGTGTTAGATATTGACAGTCCATTACTCAATCGTTTCGATCAAGATGATCAAATTGGCTTAGAAAACATGGTAAAAAGTTTCGAAACTTGCCTATTTGGTTAAATAGCGAACAAAATAGATTAAATCATGGTCGCATTCGCTGTCGCGGGCTTTATAATATGCCGCTAAACGCATTTGTGCTGGATTTACTGATGAGCGATGATTAAGCTGAGAGTAAGTTTGGTTAAATTGTTAAGGTTTGTTTCAATGACTTTAGCAAACTGGCGGATAGTGATATTTTGTACGTTGAGCCTTAACGGTAAGGTTTAACGAAAGATGAACGACTGCATGGCAAATTTCTGCCGCATAATCAGTCCCTTTATTAACGTGGAAGTAAAAATGGAATCAACAGACAAGTTGACCGACACCAACGCAATTTTAGCGTATTTATATGAAACCTTTCCTTTATGCTTTATTGCAGAAGGTGAAACTAAGCCATTAAAAATTGGTCTGTTTCAAGATTTGGCTGAACGGTTAGCTGATGATTCTAAAGTCAGTAAAACACAACTACGTGTAGCGCTTCGTCGTTACACCAGCAGCTGGCGCTATTTGAAAGGCGTTAAAGCGGGCGCTAAACGTATTGATCTTGACGGTAATGAATGTGCTGAATTAGAGCAAGAGCATATTGACCATGCTATTTTGACGCTCAAAGAGAGCCAAGATAAAGCCAAAGCAAAACGTCAAGCTTTAGCACCCAAAAAGCCGGCTAAGAAAGTGGCACCTAAACGCGCTCCAGCTGTCAAAAAAGAACGTCCAGCGCCAGTCGTTGCTCCTGTGATTCAACTTGTGCCAGCTAAGCTTGAAGATTTAAAACAAAAACAACGCGTTAATGTTAAGTTAGGTGCTACCCCAGTACCAGGTGTTGTGACTGATATTAATAAAGAAGATGTGCATGTTCAGTTAGATTCTGGCTTGTCCATCAAAGTACGTGCAGAGCACATACTATTATAGAAATTTAAGGAGTACTTGTTGATGCGAAAACTTACCTTGGCCGCGTCAATTGCCAGTTTATTTGTCGGCTTTTCGGCATGGGCAATTTCACCAACGATTCAAATCAGCGAGTTACCTAAACTAGCACAAGAGCCACAACATAAAGTGGCTAGCAAGCGAGTGACAACATTGTTCACTCGCTCGCATTATCATCGCTTTAATCTTGATAATGCATTTTCTGAACAAATATATTCCCGCTTTCTTGAGCAGCTTGATTATCGTCGTAATGTACTAACTGCGGCAGATATTGCGAGCTTTAGTCAGTATAAAGAACAGTTTGATAATATGGTCGAGTCTGGCGATATTAGCCCCGCCTTTGCTATGTATGAAGTTGTGCAACAACGTCGCTACGAACGTTTTGCTTATGCTTTATCTTTGCTCGATAAAGAGTTTGATTTTACCCAAGCAGGCGATGCTTATGAATTTGATCGCAAAGATGCACAATGGCCAAAAGATGAAGCTGAAGTTAATGAGCTTTGGCGTCAGCGGGTTAAGTATGATGCATTAAATCTCAAGTTGACCGGTAAAAAATGGCCTGAAATTGTTGAAGTGCTCGAGAAACGTTACAATAATGCCATTAAACGTTTAAGCCAAACCCAAAGCGAAGACGTATTTCAAACCGTAATGAATGCGTTTGCTCGCAGCGTTGAACCTCACACCAGTTACTTATCCCCACGTAATGCTGAACGTTTCCAAATGGAAATGAACCTAAGCTTAGAGGGCATTGGTGCTGTGTTGCAAATGGATGATGATTACACTGTTATCAAAAGTTTAGTGGCAGGAGGCCCTGCTGCCAACAGTGATAAATTATCGCCAGAAGATAAAATTGTTGGTGTTGGTCAAAAAGACGGTGGCATTGTTGATGTTATTGGCTGGCGTTTAGATGATGTGGTTGATTTGATCAAAGGTCCAAAGGGTAGCGAAGTTGTATTACAAATTTTACCCAAAAAAGGTGGCGCAAATGCTAAACCTTTTGAAGTGGTCATTACCCGTGACAAAATTCGTTTAGAAGATCGCGCAGCTACCTCAAAAGTAATTGAACCTAAAGAAGGTCAGTACGCCAATCGTAAAGTCGGTGTGATTCAAATCCCTGGATTTTACATGAATCTGTCGCAAGACGTGGCTAAAGAAATCGCTAAACTTGAAAAAGACAATGTTGAAGGCATTATTATTGACCTTCGTGGTAATGGTGGTGGGGCGTTAACTGAAGCCACATTATTGACCGGATTGTTTATTGATCAAGGGCCTGTTGTGCAAATTCGTGACGCCAATGGTGGCATTAATCAAAATCGCGATAATGATGGTATTAGTGCATACAGTGGTCCACTGACTGTGATGGTAGATCGTTACAGTGCATCTGCATCAGAGATTTTTGCTGCGGCTTTACAAGACTATGATCGCGCTTTGATTGTGGGTGAATCGACTTATGGTAAAGGCACGGTTCAGCAGCATAAAAGTTTAGGTCGAATTTATGACATGTATGAAAAACCAATTGGTCATGTTCAGTATACCATTGCCAAGTTTTACCGTATCAATGGTGGCAGCACACAACGTAAGGGTGTTACCCCAGATGTGCGCTTGCCTACTGCTTTAGAAGCGGGTGAATATGGGGAATCGGAAGAGAAAAATGCACTTCCATGGGATAAAGTTCCTGCTGTTCAATACACTACATTGGGCAATATTACGCCTATGTTGATAAGTTCTCTTGATGTTAAACATCAAGCGCGGATCAGTAATGACGAAGAGTTTAGTTATATTTATCAAGATATAGCTGAATTTAAAAAGCATCACAATGACAAAACCATCTCGCTTGTTGAAAGTGAACGTCTTGCTTCTCGTGAAGATGATGACAAGCGTGCACTCGATCGAGAAAATGCCCGAAGAGAGCACGATGGTTTAGCAATTGTTAAGTCACTAGATGATATAGAAAAGACCGATGACAGTAAGTTACCGGATGCCTTTTTAGATGAAACGGCTTATATCACGCTTGATATGGCGGATGCAGAGAAATTGGCAAAAACAAACTCAAAGTGATTTTTTGTGACAGTTAACAAACGCGCTTAGGCGCGTTTTTTCTTAATAATAACAACCTCAGCTCTGGATAATAAACGGTTGCAAACAGTCCTTCGCATCTCTAACTGCGTTGTATCGACTTGCAGTAGGTTAACGGCGGTCGATTCGGCTTGTTAGTAAAATGACCTTTTTGAGGTGGAATAGGCAGCATATTGATATTTTATCCCATTTATCCAATCACTTAACCACGGCTGAAGTGAAATAAAAACAATACCAATTCGATAACGTTCCCACACAAGTTTAATCATATTGGCATGAGTACCATTGAAAAGGATCCTGTATGAACCAAGCGCAAGAGAAACACCTCAAAGATTATACTAAGCCTGCATTTACCATTTCTCATGTAGATTTAAACGTTATTCTTGATGGCAAGAATACCAAAGTAACGGCTGTTAGTAAGGTGATCCGTAATGGCCAACATCAGCATGATTTAGTGCTTGATGGTGAACAAATTTCTCTGAGCTCAGTCAAGCTTAATGGTACAACGGCAAACTATCGTCAACACGAAAGCCAATTAACGATCACCACTGAGCTAAATGAGTTTGAATTAGAGGTGGTTACTTTACTTGACCCTGAGGCAAATTCGAGCCTTGAAGGTCTTTACATGTCTGATGGTGCTTATTGCACGCAATGTGAAGCCGAAGGATTTCGTCGCATTACTTACTTCTTAGACAGACCCGATGTTTTGGCTATTTATACCGTGCGTATTGAAGCCGATAAACATGCTTTTCCTTTTTTGTTAAGTAACGGTAATTTAATTGATAAAGGCGAGATGCCACGTTCTGGACGTCACTTTGTTAAGTGGCATGATCCATTTCCAAAACCAAGTTACTTATTTGCAGTTGTCGCTGGTGACTTTGATTTGCTTAATGACAGCTATACCACTCAGTCTGGTCGCGAGGTGACGCTGCAAGTTTTTGTTGATAAAGGTAATTTACATAAAGCCGATCACGCGATGGCGTCATTGAAAAAATCGATGAAATGGGATGAAACCCGTTTTGGTCTTGAGTACGATCTCGACATCTATATGATTGTGGCAGTTGATTTTTTCAATATGGGAGCGATGGAAAATAAAGGTTTGAATGTGTTTAATACTAAATACGTTCTTGCTGATAAAGCCAGTGCTACCGATGAAGATTATCACGGCATTGAGTCAGTTGTTGGTCATGAGTACTTTCACAACTGGACGGGTAACCGAGTAACCTGTCGTGATTGGTTTCAGCTGAGTTTAAAAGAAGGCTTAACCGTTTTTCGCGATCAAGAATTTAGCTCTGATGTGGGGTCTCGCGCTGTTAATCGTATCCAAGCCATTCGCGTGATGAAAAATCAACAGTTTGCTGAAGACACCGGTCCTATGTCTCATCCTATTCGTCCTGAAAGTGTGATTGAAATGAACAATTTCTACACAGTGACGGTTTATAACAAGGGTGCTGAAGTGATCCGCATGATGCACACTATTCTAGGTGAGGCCGGTTTTCAAGCGGGTATGAAGTGCTATTTTGAACGTCATGATGGTCAAGCTGTAACTTGCGATGATTTTGTTAATGCCATGCAAGATGCCAGCGGTAAAGACTTAACCTTATTCCGTCGTTGGTACAGCCAAGCGGGTACACCAGTCGTCACGGTCAAAGATCATTTCGATGCAGACAAGGGCGAATATCATTTAACTGTTACTCAGCAGGTGGTATCACAAGGTGTAAAGGGCCAAACACTGCATATACCTTTTAGTGTGGAGTTATTGGACCGAGCGGGACAGTCCATTGTCAATAAAGTACTTGATGTGACACAAGCCAGCCAAACATTTGTGTTTGATGGACTGGACAGTGCGCCTACAGCCTCCTTGCTTCAAGATTTTTCTGCACCGGTGAAACTCGTTTACGATTTTAGCATTGACCAGCTTGTTCATCTTATGCGCCATGCATCGAGTGAAGTTGCACGCTGGGAAGCATCGGTGCAATTAATCAGTCAAACCATCTGGGATAACGTTGCACAGTTACAACAGCAACAAGTAATGATGATTGACACCAGAGTGATAGAAGCCTTTAGAGGTGTTATTTTAGATGCTAATCTTGATCAAGCTTTAGTCGCTGAAATTTTGTCTATCCCGAGTGCTTCAGCACTTATTGAGCAGGTAGATCATGTTGATTTAGATGCATTGGCAAAAGCCAGAGAATTTGTTGTTGAAGAACTCGCCTCTGCTTGCGAAGATGAGCTGTTAGTGTGTTATCGAGCACTGATATTAATCGATAACCCAGCTGCCAGAGCATTTAAAAATATTGCCTTATCATTATTATGCCAAGTCTCTGATACCCATGAATCGTTGGTTGAAAAACAATACTATTCAGCCAGAAATATGACCGACAGTTTAGGTGCTTTGAAAGCGGCCGCGATGGCAAAGTTAGCGTGTTTGCCTATGCTATTAAGTGACTTTGAGTCCACATGGAAATCAACCCCACTCGTAATGGATAAGTGGCTTACTTTACAAGCTTTAGTTAATAGTGACGATGTGATTGATCAGATTAAGACACTTACTAAACATAGCAGCTTTAGTTTCTCTAATCCTAATCGCATTCGGTCATTGATTGGAGCTTTTGCTGCGGCAAACACTTACCAATTTCATCGTGCTGATGGAGAAGGTTACCGTTATTTAACTAAAATTTTAGTTAAATTGAATAAATCTAATCCACAAGTTGCTTCGCGAATGATTACCCCATTAATTCAGTTTGCTAAATTTGACCAAGAACGTCAGCAATTAATGAAACAGTGTTTGGTCGAGTTAAAATCATTACCGGATTTGTCGAACGATTTATATGAGAAAGTGACTAAATCATTAGCTGAATAAAGTCTTAAATTACTATTTATCCAGTAGGATTAATCAGTCTGTTTAGTGTGTTAAAAAGGAGAGCTTGCTCTCCTTTTTATGGAGTGATTTATGGAGTTATTTTTTTCTCTTAACGTAAGTTATGAAGCTTTTTTGCCATATTACCAAGGGGTTGCAGAAAAAGTGCAAGTAAGGGACCACAAAGGTCGTGTATTGCACATCAATGGTAAGTATTTTAGACCTTATTTAACCCCTAATGGCATCCATGGCGAGTTTAAATTAGTCCTTTGCCCTGACGGGAATTTCAAATCCCTTAATAAATTATAGAGTATTTACTTCAAACGTTTGATTGATTAATCGTGTGTGAAGTAGCAAGCTGTTAACATTTATAAGTACATGAAAATAAACTTTTTTCGTTAGTGGTTAAATGATTGTATTTTTATCGCCTGTGTTAATTCAAATATAGGCAGGTTTTATTTAGCCATTTTTACCCCGACATCGTTAATTTTCTTAAACATTTTCTTTTTTTTGACCTTGCTCAATATAGTTAAATGCTGTAACAATGGTGTTGCCTGTGGGCTAACAAGATGTTGGTTAAATTCCTATAACAACTAATCCAACAGGTTACGGAGATGAACTAAAATGAATATTGTTAAAAAAAGATTTAACAAGTCGGCTCTCGCTTTGGGGGTGGTGTCGGCATTATGTTTGGGAATGAGCACTTCAGCCTCAGCTGCTTCTTTTCAATGGGGCGATGTACGAGGTACGTTTGACTCTACTTGGACCGCAGGTGCCAGTTGGCGTGTGTCAGATAGAGACTGGAGTGGTCAAATTGGTAAGGTGAATCAGCCACAATTTGATTGGTCAGGTTACTCAGCATTTGGTGGCGCATTTGGTTCAACCAAATATACGTCAGCCGAAATTTGGGCTCAACCTGGCTCATATTCAAGCAACAATGATTTAAGTAACTTATTGTATGCAAAAGGTGATACGACTTCAGAGATCGTTAAAGGTCTTCATGAGTTATCACTTAAGTATGAAAACTACGGTTTGTTTTTACGTGGTATGTATTTTTATGATCGCAAACTCAATGATGGTGACTATGGTTTTAATGACCCATTAACCGGTAAAGAGTTCGATCCTTGTGCAGACAGCAAAGCATCAGAAGTGCAATGTAAAGACATTCGCTTATTGGATGCATTTGTCTATGCCAACTGGGATTTAAACGACGGCGCTAATCCATTAAGCGTTCGTGTCGGTAATCAAGTGGTTTCTTGGGGGGAAAGTACCCTAATTTCTCATGGTATTGCTGAAATCAATGCTGTTGACTTAAACATTCTCAATGCGCCAGGTGCTGAACTTAAAGAAGCATTCCGTCCACAAGGGATGGTTTGGGCATCGTTAGGGTTATCTGAAAACTTAAACCTAGAAGCATTTTATCAATATGATTGGCAGCCTATTTGGGTACCAACGCCCGGTTCAAACTTTGCGACCAATGATTTTGCGGGTTTTGGCGGATACAACCAGAATGCGCAATTAGGTTTCAACTCTAATCCAGATATGAACCAAGATTTCCTTATTTCTGAATACACACGTCTATACGAAGCTGCCGCAGCCAGTGGATTTAATTCTGCTTATGCCGCTTATATGACAGCGTATTCAACTAAAGCTGCCTTAGTTCAGGATGCTGCAGACCCAAGTAATGATGGCCAATTTGGTGTTAAGTTAGGATATTACTCTCCAGAACTTGGCGAAACTGAGTTTGGTTTTTATTACATGAATTACCATAGTCGCCGCCCTCTTATCAGTGGTACAGCGTCTAATTTCACCACAGAGGCCATTGGTCGTGATTATGGTCGTTTAGCACAAAGCGGTGGCGTGATTGACCGTGATTTATTGCTGAGCATGGAAACCTTTACCAAGTCGCAAATTGTTTATCCTGAAGACATTCAGTTATATGGCTTCAGTTTCAACACTTTAGTAGGTGATACATCTGTTGCCGGTGAAATTTCTCACCGTGTAGATGAGCCATTACAAATTGATGATGTTGAATTACTTTTCTTAGCTATGCCTCAACAGCTAGCAAATGCAGGCATTCGTCCTGACTTAGATGGTATTTCACAAATGGATAATGTGGCGCCTGGCGAAACAGTTGATGGGTATATACTTACCGATACGACTCAAGCACAGATGACATTTACTCACCTATTTGGTCCAACACTTGGTTTAGACAACTTAACTATGCTTGCTGAAGTGGGTGGTGTTTGGATCCATGACATGCCTGGTTTTGACGAATTACGCTTAAATGGTCCAGGTACTGCGCGTTCTGGTGGCAATCCAGATATGCCTGGCATTATTGAAGCATTACATAATGGTCCAGAAACCAATCCATTCCCGACTGATTTTGCTTGGGGTTATCGTTTAGTGGCCAAAGCTGACTTTAACAACGTGTTTGCTGGTGTGAACATGTATCCAAGAGTAATTTTCTCTCATGACGTTGATGGCATTACGCCTGATCCAATGTTCTTGTTCACTGAAGGCAGAAAGTCTGTTGCTTTGGGTGTCAATTTTGATTATCAAAGTCGCTGGGGCGCAGATATTTCTTACAACAGCTTCTTTGGTGGTGTAGGAACAACAAATGCGATGACAGACAGAGATTATATTTCTTTCAACGTCAAGTATTCGATCTAAAAGGATAATTATAATGAAGAAACTGACGATATTATCGGCAGCAGTGATGATCGCACTAAGTGCACCTGCTGCGCTGGCGAAAGTATCACAAGCTGATGCAGATAAATTGGGTACAACATTAACCCCTCAAGGTGCAGAAAAAGCGGCAAATGCAGATGGTTCAATTCCTGCTTGGACTGGTGGTATCACTAAGCCTATTGCTGGTTACACCAAGGGTATGCATCATCCAGATCCGTTCCCAGATGACAAAAGCTTATTTACCATAACCAATGCAAATAAAGCCCAATATGCTGAGTTTTTAACTCCGGGTCAAAACAAACTATTTGAAGTCTATCCAGATACTTACAAAATGAATGTTTATCAGACTCGCCGTACAGCGGCTGTGCCTCAATATGTTTATGATGCAACTAAAGTCAATGCTGTTGGTGCTGAGTTAATTTCTGATGGTAATGGTATTAAAGGGGCCACAATTGGCGTTCCGTTTCCTATTCCTGCTAATGGCCTAGAAGTCATTTGGAATCATATCCTGCGTTTTCGCGGTGTAGATGTCGAAACGTATCGTAGCCAAGCTGCACCTATGGCGAATGGTTCTTATACTCTAGTTGAAAACTCTGAGGAAATTCGTTTCGAATATTCGCGTCCTGAAGTGACTTTAGAGAAACTTAAAGAAACCAACACCTTGTTTTACTTTAAGCAAGTTGTGACTCAACCAGCACGATTAGCCGGTACTGCATTGCTGGTTAAAGAAACCATGGACCAAGAGGCGCTTCCACGTCAAGCTTGGACCTATAACACAGGGCAACGTCGCGTTCGTAAAGCACCTAACGTCGCGTTTGATACTCCAGGTACTGTTTCTGATGGTTTAAGAACAACCGATGATTTCGATATGTTTAACGGTTCTCCAATGCGTTATAACTGGGAACTCGTAGGCAAAAAAGAAATTTATATTCCGTACAACGACTATCGATTACATTCAGACAAACTAAAGTATGACCAAATTTTAAAACCGGGTCATATCAACCCTGAATTTGTTCGCTATGAAAAACATCGTGTATGGGAAGTGAAGGCAACATTAAAAGAGGGCATGCGTCATACCTATAAAACTCGCGTGTTTTATATTGATGAAGATTCATGGCAAGTGGCAGTAACGGATATATATGACAACCGCGACGAGCTTTATCGTGTTGGTGTTGCTCATCTTATCAATTACTACGAAGTGCCTACGTTGTGGAGTACCTTAGAAGTATTCCATGACCTTCAATCACGCCGTTATTTAGCGATGGGTTTAGATAACGAAGGTCGTATGTATAATTTTGATGCATCACTTTCTGAAGCTAACTTCACACCAGACGCATTAAGACGTGCCGGTATTCGTTAATAGCCATAATAAAATGGGGCGCCTAGCGCCCCTATAAATTTTAAAGGAAGTTTGTATGACGTTTAGCATGCTTCGCAGTATTGTGGCGATTGGGATTAGTGCATGTTTATATACTGCTTCAGTAGATGCCCAACTCGATCCGCTTTCAGTTCAAATTCAACCCTTAGCTCAATCCTCTTTATTACTTGATATTGCCAATGCGGGCGACAAACTTGTTGCCGTCGGTCAACGTGGCAATGTGTTGATGTTAGAAAATAATCAATGGCATCAAGTCGCCACTCCCGTTTTGTCCCAGTTAACCAAAGTGTTTTTTTTTGATGACAAACTAGGTTGGGCTGTCGGTCATGATGCCACGGTTATTCACACCCAAGATGGTGGTGAGACCTGGTCAGTGCAGATGCAATCAGCTGAAATTGAGAAGCCATTTTTAGATGTACGCTTCTACACTCCTGAAGATGGTATTGCAGTTGGGGCGTATGGATTATTTTATCGCACCGCTGATGGCGGTAAAACTTGGCAAGATGAGTTTCACCAAGAATTGCTCTTTGAAGATGATGTTGCTTATTTAAATGACCTTAAAGCAGAAGATGAAGCCTTGTATTTATCGGAGCGTGCGTCTTTATTACCTCACTTTAACCGTTTGATTCGTCTTGAAGATAAACGCTTATTATTGGTCGGTGAGCTTGGTATGGTGGCGGTATCTGATGATAATGGCCATACCTTTACTAAAACCAATTTTGACTATGATGGCTCGATGTTCAATGCCATTTCGGTTGGTGATGATGTTTATGTAATGGGACTTCGTGGTCATGTATTTAAGTCAGATTTAAGTTTATCTGCATGGGAAGAAGTAGAACTACCTGTCCAATCATCAATCAATGGTGCACTTGTTACATCTAATAATGACCTATACCTAGTCGGTAATGCTGGAATTGTATTATCAGTTGATGATGGTAGAGCAACTATTGTTGCTAGGCGTCAAGGTGAAAACATTGTGGCTATTGCTAAAGACAGTAAAGGCCAATTATGGTTTGCCGGTTCTAAGGGACTGTTTCAGCTTGATTAACCTTTTGGTTAAATTGGACAATTAAAACAACAATAATAAGGCCGAAAAGATGTTAGAAAAACTGGTCAATGGATTTGAATCTCATTTATTTCGTAATCGAAAATGGGTCATAATTTCATTTATTTTTATTACTATTTTTTTAGGTTACCAAGCCAGCCAACTAAAAATGGATGCGGCTTTCAGTAAAAATATTCCTCTTAATCACTCTTATATGCAAACCTATACCAAGCATCAGAAAGACTTTGGTGGTGCCAACAGCATTATGGTTGCAGTTGAAGATACGAGCGGCAATATATTTAATCCGGAATTTTTTGATGCACTCAAAAATGTCCACGATCAATTATTCTTTATTCCTGGTGTAGAACGCTCACAGGTTAAGTCACTTTTTTCGCCTTCAACGCGTTTTACCGAAGTCGTTGAAGATGGTTTTGCTGGCGGCCCAGTTATCCCTGCCGATTTCAGTAACGATGAGTATGGCCTTAAAGTGGTACGAGACAATATCGAAAAGGCTGGCATTGTAGGTCGTCTTATCGGTAATGATTATACTTCTGCCATGGTATCGGCCCAATTGATGGAGTTTGATCCACAAACGGGTGAAGCCATTGATACAATTGCATTTGCCAATCAACTTGAGCAAGAGCTTCGCGGTAAGTTTGAAACCGATAAGATTAAAATTCATATCATTGGCTTTGCTAAAATGGCTGGTGATGTAGCAGAAGGCGCCAAAGGCGTACTGTTGTTTTTCTTAATCGCCATAGCCATTACTGCAGTGATGGTGTATCTATTTTCCAAATCGATAGTGCTGACTATTTTACCATTGATGTGTAGTTTGGTTGCGGTATTTTGGCAATTAGGCTTATTGACGGTTATCGGATTTGGCTTAGACCCAATGTCGATTTTGGTGCCATTTTTGGTATTTGCCATTGGTGTCAGTCATGGGGTACAGATGATCAATGCTGTGCGTCGTCGCGTGCTAGATGGCCAGACGACGAAAGCGGCATCTGCATCGGCTTTTCGCAGCTTGTTAGTGCCGGGTGGCGTTGCGTTATTATCTGATACAGTGGGTTTTTTAACCTTACTTTCGATTGATATTGGTATTATTCGAGAGCTGGCAATTTCTGCATCATTAGGTGTTGCAGTGATTATTCTCACTAATCTTATTTTGCTTCCTTTAGTGATTTCGTATTTCGAATTACCGACTAAGCAAGATAACCCACAGAAACGTCAACAAATAGAAAATATTTGGCGTTGGCTGTCTAAGTTTGCCACTCCGAAATATGCTGTAGTGGTATTGATTTCAACAGCAATACTTTATGCCGTTGGTTTTCAGCAAGCGTCAAAAATGCAAATTGGTGATTTACAGGGTGGGGCGCCAGCGCTGCATCAAGACTCTCGCTATAACCAAGATACTTTCTTCATTACCAAACATTTCTCTATAACAACCGACGTTATGTCTGTGATTGTAGAAGCCACTCCTGAAGCTTGTACATATCATTCTGTGTTATCGCAGATAGATCAGTTTGAGTGGATGATGGCTAATACACCTGGGGTTGAGTCAACCGCGAGTTTGGCATCGATTGCCAAAAAAGTGAATGCCGGTTTTAACGAAGGTAACCCTAAGTGGGAGATTTTACCGCGCACCACAGCCAGTCTAGTTCAAGCCGTGGGTCAAGTTCCAACCACATCGGGTTTATTAAATAGCAACTGCTCTGTTATGCCGGTTTACTTGTTCTTAAAAGACCATAAAGCAGAAACCATTGAGGTGGTTGTTGATAAAGTTAAAGCTGTTGCTGCTGAGCTTAACTCCGACACGTTACAATTTAAGCTAGCTTCGGGTCCGGTTGGCGTTATGGCTGCAACCAATGAAGCTGTAAGTGAAGCTCAGCTGCCAATGATGTTGTACGTTTACGGTGCAGTGTTTGTCTTATGTTTAATTAGCTTTAAGTCACTCAAGGCAACGATAGCAGTGATTATCCCACTTTATGTGGTATCGACGTTAGCACAAGCCTTAATGACTTTGCTCGATATTGGTCTAGCAGTCAGTACCTTACCTGTTATCGCCTTAGGGGTGGGTATTGGTGTTGATTACGGGATTTATATCTTATCGACCATGTCCAACAAGCTCAGTAATGGCATGCCTGTGCAACAAGCGTATTTCGAAGCATTGGTTGAGCGTGGCAGTGCGGTGATATTTACCGGGCTAACTTTAGCGATTGGAGTGAGTACTTGGTTCTTCTCCGACCTGAAATTCCAAATGGATATGGGAATTTTGCTGACTTTCATGTTTTTAGTGAATATGTTGGGGGCAATTATTATTCTTCCCGCACTTTCAGCTATGTTTTGGAGAAAAAAGTAACTAAAACATGCAATTAAACAAAAAAGGGAGCTTAGCTCCCTTTTTTGTTTTGCATAGTTACTCTATGCAAACGACTTAAATGTCATTTTAAGTACCAATCTATGCTGTCGAGTGGATTTATAGAGGATGTACCACTAAAATTTTCCTCGATATAGCAGCAATTTAGTAATAAACTTTGCATCAGATCTCAATTATGAGTTTCTTTTGTTAAACTAAAAACAGTTATTTACGTGATACACACAAAATGACTCGGACCTACAGAATCAACAAGCCGAAGCATCCATATAATGATAAGAGCGCTGCCATAGACGCTTAAGGAATCTGCAACATGGCCTTGAAAGATGCAATGCCTTCAGTACTACTGGAAAATGTAGTCAATTTAATTCACACAAAAATCCCTCATTCTCAAGCCAAACAAGTTGAGCAATTTGCTAATTGCCTCTACGCCCATATGTCAAAAGACGATCTCAATGCTCGTAATGACAGTGATTTATATGGTGCCGTATTGAGCCTTTGGAATGCGCTGAATAAAACCGCGCAGGACGAAACTCACATCCGAGTGTTTAATCCTAGCCAAGCAAAACATGGCTGGCAGTCAACTCACAGCATTATTGAGATTATTCAACTTGATATGCCTTTTTTGGTTGACTCGCTCTCAATGGCGTTAAATCGAATGGGCATTACCGCTCATGTGATGTTGCATACGCCATTAGCGGTCGTGCGTGCTGCTAACAACAATGTCACTGATGTGTCATTTGTTAATGAAGCTACAGAAGGCAGCAATAATGTTGCGGTTTTCTTAGTCGAAATTGACAAGCAAAATAGTGATGCCGACATCAAGGCGATTGAGAAAGAGATTCAATCTGTCTTAGCGGATGTATCAGCGTCGGTCAATGATTGGCAATTAATGTCAGACACATTAACCGATACCATTAAACAATTACCTTCACGGCCATTTCCTGGTGAAAAAGCGGAACTTCAAGAGTCTGTTGATTTTTTAAACTACTTGAACAACCACCATTTCACTTTGCTCGGTTATCGCTATTATGATTTAAAACGCGTTGAAGGTGATGTTGAGCTTGTCCCTAATATTGAATCTAGCTTAGGACTAATGAACCGTTCAAAAACCTCACACAGTGAGCGCGGTTTGTTACTTTCAAGTTTATCTGATTCTGCCCGCAAAGAGGCATTAGATGAAAGCTTACTTGTTCTGACCAAAAGCTCTGCCAAAAGCCGTGTGCATCGTCCTGCTTACGTAGATTATATTGGCGTTAAACGCTTTGACAAAAAAGGCAACGTAATTGGTGAAGATCGCTTCATCGGTTTATATGCTTCTAATCTTTATAACCGTAGTCCACGCGAGATCCCATTGTTGGGTGAAAAAGTTCAGCGCATTCTTGATAACTCAGGTCTAGCGCCGCGTTCTCATGACTATAAAGCGTTAATGAACATCCTTGAAAACTTACCTCGTGATGAGCTAATCCAAGCTAAAGACCATGAGCTGTCTAATATCGCTTATGGCATATTGGAAATGCAAGATCGCGATAAGTTAAAGTTGTTTGTTCGTAAAGATGGCTATGGCCGCTTCTTGTCGTGTTTAGTGTATGTGTCTAAAGACCGTTATAACACTAAGTTACGTCAAGATACTCAACGCATTCTAGCGCAACATTTCAAGAGCAATGAAGATGTTGAGTTCACAACGTATTTTTCTGAGTCTACTCTGGCTCGAACTCATTATATTATCAAAGTTGATAATAACAATATGGATGTTGATGTGGCCGCTATTGAAAAAAATCTTATCGAAGCCGCTCGCTCGTGGGATGATAAATTGCACACAGCGTTAAATAATACTGTCGGTGAACAAGCTGGTACAGGACTGACAAAACGTTATTTAAATGCTTTCCCACCTAGCTATAAAGATGATGTTCTTCCAAGCTCAGCTGTAGTTGATATGCAGCATCTAGAAGCATTGGATGATGAACATAAGTTAGGCATGTTATTTTATCAGCCACAAGAAACAGCATTAAACGACAATAAAGTGCGTTTAAAATTGTTCCATAAAGACGAGCCAATTCACTTGTCTGACGTATTACCAATGCTAGAAAACTTTGGTTTACGTGTGATCAACGAACGCCCATATGAAGTGAAAACTAATGATGGTGCTACGTTCTGGATCTTAGACTTCTTAATGACAGTCCAAGGCGCAGCGACAGAAAACCTTGCTGATAGTCAAGATCGTTTCCAAACAGCCTTATTACAAGTGTGGCAAAAGAAGTTAGAAGACGATGGCTTCAATCGCATGGTACTTTCAACGGGCTTAAGTGGCCGTGAAGTGTCTATTTTACGTGCATATGCTAAGTACATGCGCCAAATTGACGCTACATTCAGTCAGTCTTACATTGAAGAAACCTTTAGCCGCTATCCAAAACTTGCGGATTTATTGGTTAAGATGTTCATTCGTAAGTTCAATCCTAAGCTAAAGACACGCACCTTGAGTAAATTCCTCGAGCAAGTGAATATTCAGCTTGATGACGTTTCAAGTTTAGATGATGACCGAATTATTCGACGTTATTTAGATTTAATTAATGCCACGTTGCGTACTAACTTCTATCAAACTGCGATTGGCGGCAAATCAAAGGATTATATCTCGTTTAAATTTGCACCGAGCTTAATTCCAGAAATGCCTAAGCCGATGCCTAAGTTTGAGATCTTTGTGTATTCACCTCGTGTTGAAGGTGTCCATCTACGTGGCGGTAAAGTGGCTCGTGGTGGTTTACGCTGGTCAGATCGTCGCGAAGATTTCCGTACTGAAGTGTTAGGCTTAGTAAAAGCACAACAAGTGAAAAACACCGTGATTGTGCCTGTAGGCGCAAAAGGTGGATTTGTGTGTAAGCAACTGCCAACAGAGGGTGGCCGTGAGGCTTTATTCACCGAAGGGCAAGAGTGTTACCGTATCTTTATTCGCGCATTATTAGACATTTCTGACAACATAATTAACGGTGAAGTTGTTCCGCCTGCAGATGTTGTTCGTCATGATGAAGACGATCCTTATTTAGTGGTTGCAGCCGACAAAGGCACCGCGACTTTCTCAGATATCGCTAACGCGATTGCGATCGAATACAACTTCTGGTTAGGCGATGCGTTTGCCTCTGGTGGTAGTAATGGTTATGACCACAAGAAAATGGGGATTACCGCACGTGGAGCTTGGGAATCGGTTAAACGCCATTTCCGTGAAATTGGTGTAGATTGCCAAACCACTCCATTTAGCTGTGTGGCGATTGGTGATATGGCGGGTGATGTATTTGGTAACGGTATGTTGTTATCTGAGCAAACTCAATTAGTTGCTGCATTTAACCATATGCATATCTTTATCGACCCAACGCCAAAAATTGCCGAAAGCTATGCTGAACGTCAGCGTTTGTTTGTCTTGCCACGCTCAAGTTGGGAAGATTATAACGCGAAACTGATTTCTAAAGGCGGCGGGATCTTCTTACGCTCTGCCAAGTCAATTAAATTGACCCCAGAAATTAAGCAGATGTTAGCGACTGATAAAGACACCATGAACCCAACCGAACTGATGAAAGAACTACTGAAAATGCCAGTAGACTTGATTTGGAATGGTGGTATCGGGACTTATGTTAAGTCGAGCAAAGAATCTCATGCTGAAGTTGGCGATCGTGCTAATGACACTTTACGCGTTAACGGTAAAGAAATTCGCGCCAAAATTATTGGTGAAGGCGGTAACTTAGGTTGTACCCAATTAGGTCGTATTGAATACTGCGCTAATGGTGGCCGTATGAACACCGACTTTGTTGATAACGTTGGTGGTGTTGATTGCTCAGACAACGAAGTTAACATTAAAATTTTCTTGAATACCTTGGTGGCAGAAGGCGAGTTAACGGTTAAACAACGTAACCGTCTACTTGAAGACATGACAGATCAAGTTAGCGAGATTGTCATTCAAGACTGTAAAGATCAGACTCGTACTATCTCTGTGACTCAAGTCGATGGCGTGTCGCAGTTGAAAGAGCAGATTCGTTTTATTCAATATCTTGAAAAAGACGGCAAGCTTGATCGCGCGCTTGAGTTTTTACCTACTGATGACGATTTAGCTGAACGTTTAGCCAATGGACGCGCGTTAACTCGCCCTGAAATATCGGTATTAGTTGCGTACGCTAAAATGGTATTGAAAGAGCAATTAGTGACCCCTGAAATCACTGAAGATGCATTTTTAAGTAAATTGCTAGTGGCTTATTTCCCTAAAAAGCTTCAAGCAAAATATGCTAATAAAATGACCGCTCATCCTCTTCGCGGTGAAATTATTGCTACATCATTAGCCAATGAATTAGTTAATGATATGGGCTTTAATTTTGTACAACGTATGCAAGATGAGACCGGTGCAACAGTTGCTGAAGCCGCCATTTGTTACACTATGGCCCGAGAAATCTTTGGCCTTGATGACTTAACCACTTCAATTACTGATTTAAGTGGCGTCATCCCTGCAGTGGTGCAGGGTGAAATGTTGCATCAATTACGTCGTAGTATGCGTCGCGCGTGTCGTTGGTTTATCCGCCATCGTAATCGTGCTCATGATATTGACCAAACTATTGCGTTCTTTAAGCCAGTGTTTGAACAGCTTAAAGCCAATGTTGACCAATACATGATAGATGCTGAAGTGAAAGTAATTTCTGCTGAGATTGCTGCGCTAACCACCGAAAATGTTCCTCAAGCTGTTGCACAAGTTGTGGCTAAAATGAGTACATTATTCTCAGCGTTAGACATTGCACAAATTGCTCAAATCGAGAACAAGTCAGTTGAACTGGTATCTGAGACTTACTTTAAACTCGGTGCAAAAGTTGAGTTACATTGGTTCTTAGAACAAATCAGTGCTCAACCTGTTGCTAACCATTGGCAAGCACTTGCCCGTGCAGCATTCAGAGAAGAACTTGATTGGCAGCAACGTGCATTAAGTTCTGCTGTATTACGTACTTGTACCGAGACTTGTGATGCAGATAGTGTGATTAATCAGTGGATTGAACAAAATAAGCCTTTACTCGAAAGATGGTATCACATGCTAGCGGATTTCAAGGTTTCTCAAACCCATGAATTTGCGAAGTTCTCAGTCGCCTTACGGGAACTGAACTTACTGATTTTACATTGCGTAGGTCAGAAGTAGTTTTTATAATGTGAATAAGCCCTGGCGATTGCCGGGGCTTTTTTTAGGTCTAGGAGAAAACATGTTTTACAAACTTGCACAGAAAGTAATGTTTCAGATGGACCCTGAGTTAGCTCATAATCTAGCGATTGGTAGCTTGAAAATTACCGGAAATAACCCATTAAACTGTTTCTATCGTCAACAGGTTAAATCCGCTCCTGTAACCTGTATGGGTTTGACGTTTCCTAATCCTGTTGGCTTAGCAGCGGGATTAGATAAAGACGGCGAGTCAATTGATGCTTTTCATGCGATGGGGTTTGGCCATGTTGAAGTCGGAACCGTAACACCACGCCCGCAACCGGGTAACGATCAACCAAGATTATTTCGATTAAAACCTGCTAAAGGGATTATTAATCGGATGGGTTTTAACAATAAAGGTGTGGATAATCTGGTTCGTAATTTAATGGCCAAAAAGTCTGACATTATGGTTGGTGTGAATATAGGTAAAAACAAAGATACTCCAGTAGAGCAGGGTAAGGATGACTACTTGATCTGCATGGATAAAGTGTATCCATACGCCAGTTATATTGCGGTGAATATCTCTTCACCAAACACCCCAGGTTTACGTTCAATGCAATACGGTGAGTTACTTGACGACTTACTCAGTTCAATTAAAGCGAAACAAACAGAATTAACCGCTAAACACGGCAAATATGTCCCGGTTGCGCTCAAGATTGCGCCTGATTTAAGTTCAGACGAGATTAAAGCGATTGCGGATTCGTTACTGAGTAATCAGTTTGATGGTGTGATTGCGACTAATACGACATTAAGCCGAGATACTGTAACTGGTTTAAAACATGCCGAAGAAATGGGCGGTTTAAGCGGTAAGCCTTTGACTGATTTATCGACTCAAGTGATCAAACAATTAGCGATCTGTTTGCAAGGTAAGATCCCGATCATTGGTGTTGGTGGGATCAATAGTGCCGCAGATGCGATAGCTAAGTTTGATGCGGGCTCAACTATGGTGCAGATATACTCAGGTTTTATTTATCAAGGACCTAAATTAGTTGATCAGATCGCAAAGGCATATTGTTCAAAATAGCGCCTAAAACAGCTTTGCATTGATCAAAAATCATGCCGCGATCGAAATTTTGATCGTTCGATCGCGCTAACACTCTGAAATTTATGTTATAATTTATAATTAAATTTTGATATTGAGTGAAAAATCATCTAATATATAAGCGTGTTCAATATTTAGGTGTAAATAGTCATGTTATTAATGCCAAATAAGGACTGGCATTGGGAATACAATGAAAGCTTGAAGCAATTAAGTATTTCGTTGGGTTCTGAGATGGAGTTCTTAACGCCATATAAGACAAAATTGTTAATTCCAGATGCTCTAAAGGCAGCTGAATTTAACCTTGAACACGCCAAATTTTACATTAAAATGCTCGAAACCCTTCCTAAAGTGTTGCATATCTCCGATGCAGGTATTGTACAAACTGCACTGAACGCAACTGCCGCGCATTTTTTATTACAATCACAAATGCCTAAATCTTGGTTTTTTGACGTCAGTGATGAGTGTGTTTATTGTGATGTGGGTAAGTTGTTTCAGCTCAACTGCGGCTACTCTAAAGTATTGGCATTAGTTATTGCAAATGGCTTACAAGCAGCAACTGTGATGATTTTGTCACAATACTGTCAGCTATCTGAAAATAAATCATTAGCACAATTTGATATCATAAAAGTAATGCATAATCGTTTACATCCACTGCGTAAAGCTAAGCAAGTTGTCGCGGCATAAAAGAGTTGAATAGATAAGACACTCGAATCAATTTGTTCACTAGCTAGCATGTGCGGTTAACGTATAAAAATAGTGCTAGTCTACTTCTATTGATAAACTCGCTAAAGTTTAATCCGCATGTATTATTCACTTAATCTCTATTTTATCAGGCGCGTCCGCCTCAATATTAAGCATTCATCGCTTATTCAGCCCTTTATTTGGCCTGCTATTCGAGCCGATTTTTAATCAACAATGCTTAATCTAGTGCAATGGAATGACTCTAAGGCATAAATTACTGACTCTTGTTAGTCGGTTTAAGTGCCGGTAACAAGACGATTAACCAAATCAAACCGTAAACAGCAAATCCAACCATCATCCACTGCGCCATACTGACAGACAACCATGACCAAGGCGAGTCGCTACACATGCCTGTCGGCGAAAAGACGGAAGGTAACCAAGTGTCTAATGGCATAAAGCTTGGGAACTCAGGATAAAAGGAACACGTTTCAAATGGTGATGGATTAACTTGCATCTGGTTTAGCTCATAGGCTAATTTAAATCCCCAAATAGCTGATACTCCCCAGCTAACGATTCCGACCAAGCGTAAAAACCACACTTTGGGTTGTAGTATACCCACAAGCCCAGTCAATATAAGACCCAATACCGCTACACGAATGTAAATACACATCACACACGGAGCGAGATCCATTCCATATTGAAAAAAGAGTGCCGCCAACTCTAGTCCTATGGCGGAGAATAACAATAAACCCCAAGAAAGACGGCTATGACTAAACTGCTGTAATGGTGACAATGTCGGATTCCTAAGTGTGCGAAGAGATAAAAAAACACCCTCAAATGAGGGTGTTTAAACAAACTATAGTGACTTTAAAATAATTTATCAGCTAAGTCCATTAAGCTGATGTAATTAATGTCCCATTGCCGCGCCACTTAAGTCTTTAGCTGAGTGGTGAATAATTAATTGGCTCTCATATAATGTGTTAGTCATGTCGGTTAAGAAACCTGTCTCAATCGCCATTACCCCCACAATCGATAGCACGATAGTATAGGGGAGTGCCATCCACACCATCCGGCCATAAGACAAGCGAATAAGTGGCGCAATAGCAGATGTTAACAAGAATAAGAATGCCGCTTGACCGTTTGGTGTCGCAACCGAAGGTAGGTTAGTACCGGTATTAATTGCTACAGCTAGTAAGTCAAATTGGTCTCGAGTAATTTGGCCACTCATTAACGCAGATTTTACTTCATTAATGTAGACTGTACCCACAAACACGTTATCACTCACCATAGACAGTAAGCCGTTAGCAATGTAGAAAATAACTAGCTGCATATTGCCTTCATAACTCAATGCCCATTGGATCACTGGAGCGAATAAATCTTGATCAATGATGACACCTACGATGGCAAAAAATACAGCAAGTAACGCAGTGAAAGGCAACGCTTCTTCGAATGCTTTACCTAATGAATGTTCGTCTGTAATGCCATTAAATGCTGTAGCTAAGATGATGACAGATAACCCAATCAAGCCAACAGAAGCTAAATGAAGTGCTAAACCAGCAATTAACCACACACCAATAAGAGCCTGAACGACGAGTTTCATTTTATCTTGGTTGGTTCTGTGTGAGTCTTCATGAGCAGCGTAATCAGATAAGATCCTATGTACCGCATCAGGTAATTGGGCTCCATAACCAAATACTTTGAATTTCTCGACAAGAAAACACGTTAATATACCGGCAATCAATACCGGCATAGTCACAGGTGCCATACGTAAGAAAAACTCACCAAATTGCCAATGGGCCTGCGCCGCAATGATTAAGTTTTGCGGTTCACCCACCATAGTACATACGCCACCCAGTGCAGTACCGATACCTGAGTGCATTAATAAATTACGTAAAAATGCCCGAAACGATTCTAATTCGTCATCATTTAATTGTCCGCTAGACTCAGACGTATGGTCGTGACCGTTACTATCACTAAAACTCTTACCCGATGCGACTTTGTGGTAGATAGAGTAAAAACCGACGGCAACAGCAATGATCACCGCAATCACGGTTAAGGCATCTAAGAAGGCTGATAAAAAAGCTGATGCAGTACAAAACATCAAAGACACGATAATTTTTGAGCGTACTTTAGTGATCATTTTGGTAAATACAAACAGCAATAGCTGTTTCATAAAGTAAATACCAGCGACCATAAATACCAATAAGAGCAATACTTCTAAATTAGCTTCTATTTCATGTAGCACTTGTGAGGGCGAAGTCATTCCTATGATGACGGCTTGAATGGCTAAAAGACCACCCGGTTGCAGTGGATAACATTTTAATGCCATAGCTAAAGTGAAAATAAATTCCACCACTAGCACCCATCCAGCGACAAAAGGATTTACATAGAAAAAGAGCAGGGGGTTGATGACTAAAAATGCCAAAATTGCGTATTTGTACCATTTAGGTGAATTACCTAAAAAGTTAACAAACAGCGCCTGACTTTTGGTTGCCTGCATAGCAGCCTCTCCGATATTGTGATTGTTACAGTATTGGTACCATTTTTGATGCTAGCAACACATTATTATTTTCAACAGAACTGGGAGAATAGAAGCAACTTCATATTAAAAACTTGATGGATATCAACTTTTCATTAATTTGCGCCAAATAACCTATCGAGGCAAATTGAACATTACCGTCTATTTATTGTTGTGAAATTATAGTGTCTTGATATAGCAAACAATGTGTTAGCCTACATAATTATGCGGCAAACTCGATATGGCTCTTGTATTTTCGCTGCTAGTGTAGCTCAAACAAAATTGAATTGTAATGTCGTTATTTGCTCCCAAAAATACTACATTACATCAACAAGCTAGCTACATGAGTATATACTAAACTTGTGTTATTTTATCGATAAAATTGCTATAGGTTTATGATTTTAGTAATTTAATGTGAATAGTATCTGATTATTGAAGTTGTAATGGCTCATAGTAGGTTAAAAAATAGTCGTAATGAGCGTCCTGAATAAACAATGGTTTTTATTTTCCACCGCTCTGGTATGATCAGTGCAATAGTTTCGCCATTGTTTAGCAATAGGATATGAAGGCTGATGATCATCAATGCCAAAGGGCCAGCGAGTTTTGCCGAGAAATATATTGTTCGTTCCATTTGGGAAAATAAATTTCCACCCGGATCAATTTTACCTGCTGAACGTGAGCTCTCAGAACTTATCGGTGTCACTCGTACGACGTTAAGAGAAGTTCTTCAGCGTCTTGCACGAGATGGTTGGTTAAAAATTCAGCATGGTAAACCTACTCAAGTGAACAACTTTTGGGAAACCTCTAGTTTAAATATTTTAGAAACCATTGCTGATTTGAACCCTGATGGTTTTCCATTACTCGTCGATCAACTCATGGCTGCTCGTGGTAACGTAAGCAACATTTATTTTCGTGCATCCATTCGCCACAATCCTGAAAAAGTGGTTGAAGTCTTGGCCGACATTCACAGTTTAGAAAATAACGCTGAAGCCTATGCTGCATTTGATTATAAGTTGCATCACACATTAGCATTTGCATCGGGTAACCCATTATATGTATTGATTTTAAATGGCTTTAAAGGCCTTTATAATCGAGTGGGTCGTTATTATTTTTCCAGCCAAGAAGCCCGTGAATTAACCCTAAGCTTTTATCTTAAGCTGGAAAAACTCGCCCAAGCTAAAAATTATATTGATGTACCAGCATTGATGCGAGCCAATGGTATTGAAAGTGGCAAAATGTGGCAAAAGCTGCGTGATGACCTGCCTGCTGAAATGGGCCATGATAATACTTAATTTACCGTGATGAGTTGAGCATTTATCGTTAATAGAGAATACCGATTTATTTACCTCGGATATTGAGTTTCAATTTGAAAAGCCAATCAAGTCGATTGGCTTTTTTTATGCTGTCGCTTCAGGACAGCTTGATAATACCCTCACAATACCTACATCGTCTACTTGCTCTAAGCTGACATTGAAACCCCATAGCCGATGTAGATGCTTCAACATCTCTTGATGGTTATCTGCAAGTGGGATGCTGTCATAGGGGATGTAGCGTAAGGTAATAGAACGATCGCCATTCACTTGCACTTGTTGCACCTGAATATTGGGTTCTATATTGGATAAATTATATTGTTGTGACAGAGTGTTGCGGATATCTTGATAACCTTGCTCATCATGAATGGCCGAAATAGAAAGTTGGCTGCGTTTTTCATCATCTAAAATAGCAAATAATTTAAAATCACGAATCACTTTTGGTGATAAATATTGGCTAATAAAACTCTCATCTTTAAAGTGCTTCATCGCAAAGTGAACCGTTTCAAGCCAATCACTGCCGGCAATGTCGGGAAACCACTTTTTATCTTCATCGGTTGGTGTTTGGCAAATTCGTTTTATATCGACAAACATTGCAAAACCTAAGGCATAAGGGTTTATGCCATTATAGTAAGGGCTATTGTAGGCAGGTTGCGCAACCACAGCAGTATGATTTTGCAAAAACTCCATCATAAAACGGTCAGTGACTTTACCATTATCGTATAAATGATTGAGTATGGTGTAATGCCAAAATGTCGCCCAACCTTCATTCATCACTTGAGTTTGTTTTTGTGGATAAAAATATTGCGCCATTTTACGAACAATTCGGACTAATTCACGTTGCCATGAAGCCAGTAATGGGGCATTTTTTTCAATAAAATATAGAATGTTTTCTTGGGGCTCACTTGGGAAAATAGTACTTGTTTCTGGCGTTTCTTTTTGTGGTGATGTTGGCAGAGTTCGCCACAAGTCATTGACTTGGCTCTGTAAATAATCTTCACGTTGCTGCTGTTTTTCTTGCTCTTGCTTCAGTGACACTTCTGCTGGGCGTTTATAGCGGTCAACACCGTAATTCATCAATGCATGACAAGAGTCGAGAATTAACTCAACTTGTTCAACCCCATAACGTAACTCACATTCGCGGATATAATTTTTAGCAAAGACTAAATAATCGATAATCGAGCTGGCATCGGTCCAAGTATCGAATAAATAGTTATTTTTAAAAAAACTATTATGACCATAACAAGCGTGCGCCATGACTAATGCTTGCATGGTAATGGTATTTTCTTCCATTAAATAGGCAATACATGGGTTTGAATTAATCACAATTTCGTATGCCAAACCCATCTGGCCACGTTTATAGCCTTGCTCTGTTTGGATAAACCGCTTGCCAAATGACCAGTGGGTATAACCAATGGGCATACCAATGCCAGCATAGGCATCCATCATTTGTTCAGCAGTAATAATTTCAATTTGATTTGGGTAAGTTTCAAGTTTAAAAAATGTCGCTGCATTTTCAATTTCATGTTGATATTGTTGCAGTAAGTCAAATGTCCACTCGGGTCCATCATCTAATGGGCTACGTTTTATATTCACCATGATCACCCCCTACATAGTTTGTTTTTTAAAGAGTTCGCGAAATACTGGGTATATGTCTTCTACGTGGGTAATATTCTGCACTGCAATGTTGTCAAATTGCTGTTGCAGTTTTTCATATTGGTGCCATAACGTCTGATGAGCGCGATGGGTTATTTCTATGTAACTAAAATAGCGAACCTTTGGCAAAATATGTTTTGCTAAAATCTCATAGCAGGCTGGCGAGTCATCGGCCCAATTATCACCGTCAGAGGCTTGAGCGGCATAAATATTCCATTCATTTTCTGGGTAGCGTGCTTGCTGTATTTCATGCATTAGCTTCAATGCACTTGATACGATAGTCCCGCCAGTTTCTTGTGAGTAAAAAAACTCATGTTCGTCGACTTCTTTAGCCTGTGTATGATGGCGAATATACACCACCTCCAGATTTTGATAACTGCGCGTCAGGAAGAGGTAAAGTAATATATAGAAACGCTTAGCCATATCTTTGGTTTCTTGATCCATTGATCCAGATACATCCATCAGACAAAACATTACCGCTTGGCTAGAAGGGATTTCACGTTTGGCATAGTTGTTAAAGCGCAAATCAAAAGTATCGATAAAAGGTACTTTTGCGATTTGCTGCTTGAGTAATAATATCTGTTCCTTTATGGCTAAAATTCTTTCTGCTTGAGCACCTGGCGTGTCCTCCAGCATGACTAGTTCGGCTTCCAATGCCTGTAGCGCTTTCTTTTTGCCACCGCTCATGGCAATTCGTCTCGCCAAAGATGAACGCAACGATCTGACAATATTAATGTTAGCGGGCACGCCATCATTGGTAAATCCCGCTCGATAGGTTTGATATTCAACCAATTTATTTAGCTGATTTTTTTGTAAATTAGGCAGTTCGAGATCGTCGAACAGTAACTCTAGATATTCGTCTTTTGAGATAGTAAATACAAAATCATCATCACCGTCACCGCTATTTGATGCATCACCTTGCCCAGAACCGCCTTGGCCAGATTTAGGTCGTTGAACTTGGTCACCGCGATTAAATTGATCATTCCCAGGGTGTACTCTGTCCCTTCTGCCACCTTGACCTTGTCTGAAAACCGGTTCACTAAGGTCTCGAGTCGGAATGCTAATCTGTTCACCTTTATCAATATCAGTAACACTGCGACGAGTGACAGCTTCTCCGACAGCTTTTTTGATTTGTTTTTTATAGCGCTCAATAAAACGCTGCCGATTGACGGTGCTTTTTCCTTTTGCATTGAGTCGTCTATCAATAAAATTTGCCATACGCCTCTCCCAAGTCTAATTCATGGCAAAGTCAGCAAGGGCTGACTCTGCCAACCTGGCGTTTTACGATGATTTGCGCACTCGTAAATACCATTCTGACAATAATCTGACTTGTTTTTTGGTGTAGCCTTTTTCCATCATACGATTAACAAAATCGTCATGCTTACGCTGATCGTCATTGGATGTTTTGCCGTTAAATGAAATCACTGGCAGTAAATCCTCAGTGTTAGAAAACATTTTTTTCTCTATCACAACGCGTAATTTTTCATAACTGGTCCACAACGGATTATTGCCTTCATTGTTGGCGCGAGCTCGCAGAACAAAGTTAACAATCTCATTACGGAAGTCTTTTGGATTACTAATTCCAGCAGGTTTTTCTATTTTTTCCAGTTCTGCATTGAGTGCCCCACGATCGAACAGCTGTCCGGTTTCGGGATCTCGATATTCTTGATCTTGAATCCAAAAATCGGCATAAGTAACATAGCGGTCAAAAATATTTTGGCCGTATTCTGAATAGGACTCAAGGTAAGCGGTTTGTATTTCCTTGCCAATAAATTCAACATACTTAGGGATTAAATAACCTTTAAGGAACTCTAAATATTTTTCACTTACTTCATTCGGAAATTGTTCTTGCTCAATTTGTTTTTCGAGTACATAAAATAAGTGCACTGGATTTGCGGCTATTTCTGCACTGTCAAAGTTAAACACTCTGGATAGAATTTTAAAGGCAAAGCGGGTGGATAGTCCTTGCATTCCTTCATCTACGCCAGCGTAGTCACGGTATTCTTGGTAGGACTTTGCTTTTGGGTCGGTATCTTTTAAGCTTTCACCATTGTATACACGCATCTTGGAATAAATAGATGAGTTATCCGGTGCTTTTAAGCGAGAGAGCACACTAAATTGTGCCAATGTTTCTAAGGTGCCTGGGGCACAAGATGCGTTTGATAATTCTGAATTGGCTAATAGTTTTTGGTAGATCGCCATTTCTTCAGAAACCCTCAAGCAGTAGGGCACTTTGACGATATAGACGCGATCTAAAAATGCTTCATTGTTTTTATTATTTCTAAACGTTGACCATTCTGATTCATTCGAATGGGCTAAAATAATGCCGTTGTACGGTAGTGCTGATAAGCCCTCAGTACTGTTGTAATTACCTTCCTGGGTTGCAGTCAATAATGGATGTAATACCTTAATCGGTGCCTTAAACATTTCGACAAATTCCATTAAGCCTTGGTTTGCTCTGCATAATGCACCTGAGTAGGCATAGGCATCAGCATCATCTTGTGAGAAATGCTCTAATTGACGAATATCGACTTTACCGACTAAAGCTGAAATATCTTGGTTGTTTTCATCACCGGGTTCTGTTTTAGCAATGCCGATTTGGTCTAGCACCGATGGATACACTTTTACTACTTTGAACTTTGAAATATCGCCACCGTATTGGTGTAAACGTTTTACTGCCCATGGAGACATAATTGTTTTGATATAACGACTGGGGATCTGGTATTCATTGTTCAGTAACTGACTGTCTTCTTCGGGATCAAACAAGCAAAAAGGATGGTCGTTAACCGGACTACGAACCCCATCAGCACTTAGTATGTAAATAGGCACATGCTGCATAAGTACCTTGAGTTTTTCGGCAATGGACGATTTACCGCCACCAACAGGACCGAGAAGATACAAAATTTGTTTTGATTCTTCTAAGCCTTGAGCAGAATGCTTTAAATAAGCCACAATCTGTTCAATCGCGTCTTCCATACCATAAAAGTCTTTGAATGCGGGATAGCTTGCAATAACACGATTAGAAAAAATACGGCTTAAGACAGGATTTTTTGCTGTGTCGATAATCTGCGGTTCACCAATGGCCATTAATAAGCGTTCGGCAGCAGATACATAGGCACTTTTGTCTTGTTTACAAATATCAAGAAATTGCTCCAAGGTATATTCTTCGTCGCGTTTTTGTTGATATCGTTGTTGATAATGCTCAAAAATACCCATAATAACCCCCTCAAAACATGCAGTTGTATTACGTAAAATGCCTCTGTGGTTAACGCAATGGTTTAACTATATTACTGGACCAATTAGCGCAATATTAGGCTTTACGAGTAAAGTGTAGGACAGGGTAAATGACTTGGCGAAGTTTTAATGGAAAATAAATTAAATAAAAACAAAGACAAACAGTAGCATTTGCAATAGTTGCAAAAATAGAAGTGTGATGTGGGTCATGCTTTGTGGCAAGAAAAGATTTAAAAAAAGGAGCCAAAAGGCTCCTTTATTTTTTTGCAGCTAATGAAGATTAAGCAGCAAAGTTCTTGTTAACAAATTCCCAGTTAACAAGTTGCCAGAAGTGCGCTAAATACTCTGGACGTGCGTTACGGTAATCAACGTAGTAAGCATGTTCCCAGACGTCTACAGTTAATAAAATAGTCACTGATTCATCTGTTAACGGTGTAGCAGCATTACTAGTGTTAACAATGGCTAATGAACCGTCAGCTTTTTTAACTAACCAAGTCCAAGCACTACCGAAGTTGTTGACTGCAGAATCGGTAAATTTAGCTTTGAATTCTTCAAAAGAACCAAAAGATGCATTGATAGCAGCAGCGATATCGCCAGTTGCTTCGCCGCCAGCGTTAGGCGCTAAACAGTTCCAGTAAAAAGTGTGGTTCCAAACTTGAGCGGCGTTGTTGAACATACCACCAGTTGAAGTTTTAACAACTTCTTCTAGCGTCTTGTTAGCAAATTCAGTTCCTTCAACTAAACCGTTTAGTTTTACCACGTAAGTGTTGTGATGCTTACCATAATGGAACTCAATGGTTTCTTGAGAAATGTGTGGTTCAAGTGCGTTCTTTGCATAAGGTAAAGCTGGTAGTTCGAAAGCCATTAGTATCTCTCCATGGATTCAGGTTATCGTTTTGTTTACCAATCAGGTAACATTGCTCTACTTCTATTGTACTGATTATTTTTGTGATGTGAATCATTGTTTGGGAATTATCTGGATTGCTGTAGCTATTTAATGGATTTTAGATAAACCCTACAAACTGTGGCATTTTGTTCTTTGTCTAGGTGTCGTACAATAGTCGTTATGTGTTCATTCGTCGTACTTAGGAAATCCAATGGAAACTGTAGAAAAGATTAAACAGCAAATTAGCGAAAACCCAATTATTGTGTACATGAAAGGTTCACCTAAGCTACCAAGCTGTGGATTTTCATCTCAAGTTGCTCAAGTGATGATCAATTGTGGTGAACAATTTGCCTTCGTAGATATTTTACAGCACCCAGATATTCGTGCTGAACTACCAAAATTTGCTAACTGGCCAACATTCCCACAGCTATGGGTTGAAGGCGAGTTGATTGGTGGTTGTGACATCATCACTGAAATGTTCCAAAAAGGTGAACTTCAGCCAATCATTAAAGCGACTGCTGATAAATTCCGCACCGAAGACGCTGCAGAGTAATGAGTATTGATTGAGTGTTTAATGCACTGATTAAAAAGCCCCAATCGCAATTTGCGATTGGGGCTTTTTTATAGCGCCTTACTGATTAAGCAGCTTCTATGTTAAAGAGGTTATGCCTCAGTTGGTGGCTTTTTTATCGCTGGTAAAATCAAGTTCATCAAAATAGCCACAATCCCGCATAAGCTGATACCGGTTAAACTAAATGAGCCAATGCCAAATGCCATGCCACCAATACCGAACACTAACGTTACCCCAACAATACTGAGATTACGGGGTTCAGATAAATCGACTTGATGACGAATTAGGGTGTTTAATCCCACTGCGGCAATTGAGCCAAAGAGTAGGCACATTATGCCACCCATGACGGGAACGGGAATTGTTTGCATCATGGCGCCCAGTTTGCCAACAAAAGCTAAGGTAATTGCGGTAATCGCTGTCCACGTCATAATGCGAGGGTCAAAACTTTTAGTGAGTGTCACCGCGCCAGTTACCTCACTGTATGTGGTGTTAGGTGGACCACCCAATGCTGCTGCTGCAATTGTGGCAATACCGTCACCAGTCAGGGTGCGATGTAAGCCAGGCTTTTTAAAATAATCTTTACCTGTCACATTTGAAATAGCCAAAATATCACCAATGTGTTCAACGGCAGGCGCAATGGCCACTGGGATCATAAATAAAATAGCTTGCCAGTTAAACTCTGGGGCAACAAAGTTTGGCATAGCTAACCAAGCGGCTTCACTTACGGGCGTAAAATCAACAACACCAAAGGCTAAGCTAGTGCCATAGCCGACTAAAATACCGGCCAGAATAGGCATTAAACGAACTAATCCTTTAGCAAAAATCGCCACGATTATGGTAGTCGTTAAGGCTGAAAGAGAAATTATTAGGGCAATATTGGGCTCAACGATGACTAAGCTACCATCACCACTTTTACCTAATGCCATATTGACAGCGACTGGCGCTAAGCCTAAACCGATGATCATAATTACTGGGCCGACAACCACAGGGGGTAACAGGGTATGAATAAATCCTGTGCCGCGCAGTTTTACCGTTAGCCCAAGTAGCATGTAAACTGCGCCAGCAGCCATTAAACCACCCATGGTGGCTGGAATACCCCATGTTTGCACGCCATATAAAATGGGGGCGATAAAGGCAAAGGAAGAAGCGAGAAATACAGGAACTTGGCGTTTAGTGACTAATTGAAACAGAAGGGTACCGAAACCGGCTGTAAATAAGGCGACACTGGTATCTAAACCCGTCAATAACGGCATTAGTACAAGCGCACCAAAAGCGACAAATAACATTTGTGCGCCCTGTAGCGGAATTAACACGCGTTTCATATTGTTCTCCATCAGTATTTAGAAAGTTAGCGTGTGCTCAAACGGCGCGAATTGTCACATAAAAGCCATCATATGCATAACAACTTTGAGGACGCTGTAGCGATTAATGTTATTTGATATGGCTACAATATAGGGTCAATTTGGCAGTAGTAAAAAAGAGTTTTCGTTATCCATTACTCGATAGAATTTTATTATGATATAATTTGTTCACTTATATTTGCTGCGTTTATGTTATCTGATGCTGAAAAAACTAATTAATCTCATTGTGTTACCGATAATTGCATTAACCTCTATTGCGACTGTGTATGCTGCTGAAGTCGGCAAGTTAGATGAAGCCGATATTGCGGTGAGTTCACGTGCAAATGATGTTAAAGATAATGCGCTAAAAGAGGCATTAGCTGCTGTTTTCTTGAAAAATTCTGGTTTACCTAGTGTGGTGCTTCACCCCCTAGTTAAAGCTCAAATTAATGCTCCTGAGGTCATTTTGACTCAATATGGTTATTATGAGTCAAATGGTGAGTTGATGCTCAAAGCCAGTTTTGACCATCAGCGGGTGATTTCAACATTACGCGAAGCCGGTTTACCTGTTTGGGGGAGCCAGCGGCCATTAACCTTGTTGTGGATATCCGTTGATGAAAATAATCAGCAGACTATTTTAGCTGATGATTCGGCCACAGATATACGTACTGATTTAGCCCAAGAGTCTAATAATAAAGGCATTCCATTATTGTTGCCTATTATGGATTTAGATGATGTTATGCAAGTGAGCATTACTGATGTGCGTGGTATGTTTACCGATGTATTAGCCAAAGCATCAACCCGTTACCAAGCTGATTACTTTGCTGTTGCCAATATTGATACCCAAGGTAGCAACCTACATTACAGCATCAAGTTATTCGATAAAAACAGAACTAATGGTGTGTTGGTGGCTTTAATTTCTCAACAAGGTGATGCCACCGATTATCAACAAGCAACCAAAAGTATGATGAGTATTCTGGCGGATTATTATATTAGTCAATATGCTATTGCTTCTACAGGCGGTGACCTTACAACACAAGTCAGATTTACCGGATTAAACAATATGACTCAAGTGGTGAATGTTGAACGTTACCTTCGTCAGCTTAGTGCCGTTAAGTCCATAACATTAAGCCAGTTTAAGGGCGACTCTGCCACCTATACTATTGACTTGTTTAGTAATTTAGATGATTTACAGCGGTTGCTTAATATTGATAGTCGCTTATCACAATTAGATACTGTGGGCAGTGTCGATTCATTTTATGAGTCAACTACTGACAACACTAAACCTAAGCTGATTTATCAATGGTTGGGTCAATAAGTATGCTCAATCGGTGCGCTATACTGTTTTATCGTATAGCGTGAAATGCTGTATCTGAGGTATCTTTATGTTGAGGCTTATTGCCTATATTCGCATAATGGACTCACTTAGGTATAATGATGTTAGTTCGTTTATGATTTTGAGACCTATCTGAGTGACACAAAACTCACCAAGACAATTATCTTTACCCGTTTATTTACCTGACGATGAAACTTTTCAGAGTTATTACCCCGCTTCGGGTAATGACGAGTTGATCCAAAAACTTCAAGCCAGTGCTGAGGGATCCTTGGCTTCTTCTTTATATCTTTATGGTCCCGAAAAGTCAGGCAGAACACATTTAATGCATGCTGCTTGCGCACATGCTAACGACTTAGACCGCCGTACTTTGTATATCCCACTTGGCATTCACGCAAGTATTTCTCCGGCCTTGTTTGAGGGCCTAGAATCGCTTGACTTGATTTGTATTGACGATGTTGAAGCGATAGCGGGTCACCCTGTATGGGAAGAAGCCATTTTTCATTTGTATAATCGTATTGCAGAGCAACAAGATTGTCGTTTGATTGTGAGCGGTAAAGCCTCACCTTCAGAAACGGGTTTTTTACTGCCCGATTTGGTTTCTCGAATGCAGTGGGGACTCATATATCAACTGCAACCTATGGCTGATGATGAAAAACTGCTTGCATTACAACGCCGTGCGGCAATGCGTGGCTTGCAGTTATCTGATGAAGTAGGGCGTTTTTTACTCACACGTATGGCTCGTGATTTACGCACCTTGTTTGATGTGCTCGATAAACTCGATAAAGCCTCTATGGTACATCAGCGAAAACTGACTATTCCCTTTATAAAAGAGATGCTTAGACTATAATTACTTATAAAAAATTATCGTTGTCAGTCTATCCTATTAGATAAACAAAAACGCCAAATGAATTCATTTGGCGTTTTTGTTTAGAGAGTTAATAACTTATTGCTGCAGATGATCATTGCCACTAAATTGTAATGGTCGAGGGTCAACAGCGTTTTGTTCAGCTTGAGATGAGACTTTCTGTGATGATTTTGATGGATCAGTTGTTAGCACTAAATTTTGTGCCCAACTCAGACCGTTAATTAACGCCACAGGTGCGGGTAAACCATCCATCACTTGTGTTACCTCTATTGCAGGTAACATTTGGCTCACAACATAGCTGGCACGATCATATAACTCAGGTTGGCCGATACGGCCACGCTGACCCCATTCAACCACAATGGTTGAACTTGTGGCAACTTCTGGTTTGTCAGTAATCGCGATATCACGCAAAATACCATATCGATGGCTCATCATCACTTCTTCAAATAGCATCGCTGCATCTTCTCGTGTTGATGAATAAGCATAGTCATCGTTGGCAAGATCGTTGGCAAAAAATTGTGCGACGTCACTCGGTGTATAAGCTTTTTGGGTATTATTTGCTGACTCGCCAGAGTAATTAACGTTTGCAAGACCATACATCTCAGTACTGGTTAATGGGTAGCGGATGTTGAGTTGATCAGAGGTCATCGCATTAGCCTCATATCGACGTTGATATTCTTCTTTTAAGGTTGGACCTTGAATATTGGCATGTATGCTTTGTGGGTAATAATCATTTGCATGAGCAAGTTCGTGATATAAGAGCCTGGCTAGATTAGAAGACATATTCTCCATGGTACGGTTAGTACGATTGCCTATTTCTATATATTGACCAGCATAATCGTTGTTTTTGACATAACGATATGGCGAGAGATAATTAAGCTCTTCACCAAAGTTGCTACGATAATCAGGCGTTTCATTAATCGTATCTCGCTGTGCTGAAGTTAGCCACAGGTATTCAGGGTCTAAATATATTGCTCCTATATAACCAGCATAAAAGGCCGGTCTAATATCGTAACTGATGACGATAGCAGTCACTGATTGCAGCAATTCTACAAAATCATTGTGAGTTTGTGCACGTAAATAGGCTTCAAAGTTTACGGCCATCCAGTCGTGTGAAACGAGTACTCTGTCCATAATAGTATCAATCGGGTCTGGCTTAGTATCTTGGCTAATGAAGGGCAGCACATTAACAATATTGCATGGCTCAACGAATTGATTGGAGTAAACACAAGAGGCCAGTTGGTTAGCATAAGGTGAGTCAGGCTTGTAAGCGTGCGTTCGTGCAACGGGGTAACTGAAGTAGGCATCCGTTGGGGCCGCTTTTTCTTTGGTTACGAGTAAATTGACGTCATCACTGATCGTTTGGCCATCAAATGAGGCCGTGGCTTTAAGACTGAAGAGTTGATCGGTATCGACGTTTGGCGCAACAAACAGTGGCCTAGTAATGTCACTTAAATCCACGTTGGTAAAGGCTTTATTATTATCACTAGGATACATGCACCAGCTAATATTTTCAGGTACTTGGCCGTTAATATTCTGTATACGTAAACTCGCATCAGTTCTATTGACCATTTGATGATCGCTGTTAATACGTAAAATACTGTCACCTGAATCGGCAGTAATGGATACCGTTTCTTCAAAACTGATGTTATCGCCAGAGACAGTCACCTTAAAAGCGTAATCTTTGTTACTTGTCGGTGTGAATGCTAAAACTTGGCTATTGACTGCTGTAAGTTCAAGGCTTGGTCCTGAAATCTGCTGCCACAAAAATATTTTACCAATACTGTCTTGTTGATTGAGATTGGCAATAATGCTACCGGGTTTGTCTTTGGCATAATGGTGTTCAACAATAAAAGTCAGTTGGGAGTTTGTGTCGGCAATAGAGTAAGTGATATTTTCACTGCAAATTTCGAAAGCGGATGAGGTAGGCGTACCTTGATCGTTATTGTTTGAATCTCCTCCGCATGCGCTAACTAACATCGCACAGGCTAAAAGGCTGTAGGGCCCTAATTTTCGCGATAACGTCATTAAACCACTCCATGATTATTTTGTTGTTATTAAAAAACACACTATGCAACATCTTGTTAACGAATAAATGTAGCATGCTGTCTTGTTTAAATGCAATCAACAAAAAAGCGCCCGAAAGCGCTTAGATAAACAACAAAAATGAAGGTGGTTTATTGTTGCTCAGACTTTTTCTTTAGCCCTAATCCTAGCTCTCTACCTCGCTTGCGGGCATAAAATGGAAAAGTGATTAATAGAATGCCAATCAGTACTGATTCAATCACCGCAAACACAAACGCATCGGTAGTGATGTAAGCCAGGGTTAAGCCATGCAATAAATACACACACAGAATAAAGCTGGCCCATGCATAAGTATAAGGATTACCAGTTAAAATACCTTTTAGCGGAAATAATAAAGGTACAATCCATATTAAGCTGAACCCTAGCGAATAGGTGCCATTGATGCCTTGTTGAATAAACCAACCGCTAAGCAGTAGGAGTAACGCAAGGTAACCGATTCGGCTTAGTTGAAACAAGGTTTGGGAAGTCATTATGGTACTCGTTACAGAATAGACAAAACATTTTCAGGAGGACGGCCAATAGCAGCTTTGTTATTGGCTAGCACAATTGGGCGTTCAATTAACTTAGGTGTTGCCACCATAGCAGCAATAAGGTGCGCTTCTGATAAGGATGCATCTGCTAAGTGTTGGCTTTTATATTCATCTTCTTTGGTTCGCATTAGCTGGCGCGCCGTTAAACCCAGAAGCTGTAACATGGTCTGTATTTCCGTGGCGGATGGCGGCGTCTTTAAATATTCAACGACTGTGATATCGGCGTTATTAGCCTGCAGTAATGCTAAGGTTTCACGGCTTTTTGAGCAGCGCGGGTTATGGTAAATAATTGTTTTTGAGGTTGTCATGTTTAGAGTCCGTCATTAAAAAATGGCAAACAATAAATTCATTTATTGTTTGCCATCATTCTATCAAAGAATGGCTTGTAAGGTTAAATTATTGCGGCTACTTTAACGCCTCCATTTCCCTATCAGCTTGTCTAAATTGTCTTATTCTTGCTTCAATTCTTGCCAGTTGTAAGGTTTTACCATCTGAATAGCGATAAGCATAGTTGAGTTGGTCAATCGCTCCCTTGTAGTTAGCTGATAAGGCCATAAATTCAGCATTACTGTAATACTCGAGGGCTTTGTTATCTAACTTGCGGTACGCATCAGCCATAATTTGATAAGGCAGCATATTCTGCTTATCGAAAAATATCAGTTCCTCTAAAAGCGGAATGGCTTGTTGGGGCTGATCAGCCTGCACATAAATATTGGCTAAGTTAGTATTGATCACCTGTGAAGTTGGTTTTATTTTCCGTTGCGCTTCTAATAATGCGATGGCATTTGTATAGTCTTTTTTCTGATCTAATAAATCTGTTTTGGTATCGATATAGAACAAATTATTGTCATCTTGCTTAAGCAAGTCATCAATGATGACCTCAGCTTGATCAAATTTCTGTAAACGGAAAAGTGCCAGCGCTTTGCCGTAGAGAGCAGCCTCTTTAAAAGTATATTCATTCTTTTTGAGTTGTTGTTCAAATAAAGATAATGCCGCATCGTCACTTAAACTTGAAAAACGCACTTGGATACGCGCTTTGGCTAATTGAAAGTTAAGGCTGTTAGGTACATATCGTTTAGCGTATTGAGCCGCACGGTTACGGGCTTCTGTAATTCGAGACTCTGGTAATGGATGCGTCAGTAACATTTGTGGTGGGGTGGTGGTAAAACGATAACGAATAGCCAGCTGACCGAAAAATGTGGCGGCAGCATTGGGATCAAACCCTGCATCAACAAGAGTTTGCATGCCAATACGGTCGGCCTCTTGCTCATTTGAGCGGGTATAGTTAATTTTTGCTTGTGTTGACAGTGCTTGGGTTGTCGCTAGTGCAGCCATACCTGCTTGAGGGGCTGCTATGGTTAATAAAATTGCGCCTAACATACCCACAATAGTAGCCGTAGAACTTTTCTCTTGTGCTTCAAGTGAGCGCGCAAGATGACGTTGAGTTACGTGAGTAATTTCGTGTGCAAGTACTGATGCCAATTCACTTTCGTTGTCAGCATTTAAAAATAAGCCAGTATGAACGCCAACATGACCACCGAAAAATGCAAATGCGTTAATTTCATCATTGCGCAGTAAAAAGAAATAAAACGGTGTTTTGACTCCTGTAGCATTAGCAACCAGCTTATTACCCAGTTCTGATAAATACTGACTTAGCACCGGATCACTTAATACGGGGGCAGAAGAACGAATAACCCGCATGTATGCGTCACCGTAAACGGTTTCTTTTTCTAAACTAAAGGTATTAACTGCAGCCGTACCCAGATCTGGAAGATCATTATTGGCAAAACTGTGGCCAATACTGGCGGCAAATAGTACGCTAATTGCGCTCGCGGCCAGTGTTTTTGAAAAGGTCGATAATGATAATTTGCTCAAGCGAAACCTTTAATGATGATTGAATTGAAAATTTAAGCTTAACCAACAAGTTTGCTTAAGTTACATTGCTTGTGGTTTATTGTTCAAGCTAGGATAATAGCCCTAGATTGTTTAAAGCAAGTTGATAATGATTTTAATTGATTTAACACCTTATGTTTGTCCCTATCCTTTGGTAAAAGTAAAACTTTTACTGAGGCACATGGATGTAGATGAAAAATTACATGTACTGTTATCAGACCCCGGTTCACGCCGAGATGTTCCCTTGTTGATAAAAAAAATGGGTTTTGATATTGAAATCATTGCTGATCAACCGCACTGCTTATCATTTATCATCACCAAAACAAATTGAAATTGTATATATAAGGTTCTTCAATGCTGGAATTTTTAACTGATTGGTGCAAAACCCGTTTTAGTGACCCGCAAGCCATCACCTTAGTGTTTATCATTGTGGGAATTGGTTTGGCATTATACTTTGGTTCTGGTCTGCTTGCGCCATTGCTCGTTGCTTTGGTACTAGCCTTTTTACTTGAATGGCCAGTAGCACAAATGTCGCGATTGGGTATAAGCAGAACGATGGCGGCGTCAATCGTCTTGGTGGTGTTTTTAGGCTTAATGATTATTTTGATGTTTGGTTTAGTGCCCAGTATATGGCGCCAAGGGGTGTCATTGGTAACTGATTTACCTTCTATGATCGATAAGGGTATGTTGCTGGTTAGAGAATTTAGTGCCGATTACCCTCAATTTATCAGTGCTCCGCAGCTTGATTCAATGATGGAAGAAATCAAAAAGATGCTCGATACGCAGCATATTATTGATTTAGGTAAACAAATTCTTGGTTATTCAGCATCATTACTGGTGTTAATGGTGTACGCCATTTTAGTACCATTGTTGGTATTTTTCTTTTTGAAAGATAAAGATTATTTGATAAATGGTAGTAAACGATTTTTTCCCACTAACCGCGGTTTAGCGCGAAAAGTGTGGTTTGAAATGGATCAGCAAATTTTTAACTATATTCGTGGCAAAGTAATTGAAATTGTTATTGTTGGCGTAGCCAGTTATATTTTCTTTGCGATTATGGGGCTAAGTTATTCTGCGTTACTTGGCGTGTTGACCGGATTATCTGTGTTGATCCCTTATGTCGGGGCAACATTAGTGACTTTACCGATTGCGTTAGTGGCATTTTTTCAATGGGGCTTTAGTGCTGAATTTGGTTATTTAATGTTAGGTTATGGCATTATTCAGGCGTTGGACGGTAATGTTTTGGTACCGTTATTGTTCTCTGATGCCGTTGATTTACATCCGGTAATGATCATTGCGGCTGTATTAGTCTTCGGTGGCTTATGGGGGGTATGGGGCGTGTTCTTTGCAATACCGCTGGCATCATTAGTTAAAGCGGTCATCAATGCTTGGCCCAATAACCAACAGCAACAACGAGTCTCGTTCGACAGTGAATAACCCCTGAAGATCCTCAATTGAGTGATAAAAAAGCTAACCCGTTATGGTGTTAGCTTTTTTTATGGACTAAATACGCTGTGCTGATGAACGATGAAAATAGCCGTATGTGTTGCAGGAAAACCGCGCTTAGATGACGTTATTGTATTCGCACTATAGGGGCTTATCTTTACTGTCTTTATCGTCTTCGCTAGAAGGTTGTTGATTAAGTTTATCAGTTGCTTGTTGTGAGCTGTCTTTAGGTGCGGTTTTATCGGTGCTATCTTTTTGTGCTCCAAACTGAGGCATCTTAAATTTGGCTGAATATTTTAATACTGCAATATTACTCGCGATAATCCCGATGACTAAAATAATAATTAGCCATACTTCATAACCTTCTAAACTCATGGAAAACTCCTGTTTAACCTTAGTATTTATCGCCTTATTGCTTTAGTACTCAGACTAGATTAACACATGTTAGTTAGTCGACAGCTAAGCGCAATTCGCATTTGCGAATATCTTCAGGGGTATCAACTTCTGGTGAGTCAAATGCGCTGATAGCAATTTTAATTTTATGGCCGTATTCAAGAGCGCGAAGCTGCTCTAATTTTTCCAGATCTTCAAGTCTACCTAAAGGTAACTTAGCAAAGGCATTCACAAAACGTTTTGTGTAAGCATAAACACCTAAGTGTTTATAGACAGGGTAGTCGTTGGTATCACGGCCAAAAGGAATCCGAGCCCGTGAGAAATACAATGCATTATAGTCATTATCAAAGACCATTTTAACGTGCATTGGGTCATCTAGCTCTCTTTTATCGACAATTTCAAATCCTAACGTCGCCATTTCAAACTCACCAGGATGACGTTCAAATAGGCTAATGATTTGCTCAATTGAGATAGGATCAATCAGTGGCTGATCACCTTGTAAATTAATCACTAAATCGTCATCGCTAAGACCCAGTTGCTCAATAGCATCATTAATACGATCGGTCCCAGAAGCAGCTTCAGGGCTAGTCATAACAACTTTACCGCCAAAAGATTCTACCGCGTGTTTAATGCGGTCATCATCAGTGGCAACATAAATATTATCGACACCTTTGGCTAAAGAAGCACGTTCGTAAACATGTTGGATCATGGGTTTACCATTAATCGGGGCCAGCGGCTTGCCCGGGAAACGGCTTGAACCATAACGTGCCGGGATTAATAGAGTAACGTTCATTAATATGACCTATTTGTGTAGTGATTATGGTGTAGACAATAAATAAAAGGGCTCATAAGAGCCCTTTATGATTGAATCTATCGTGTATTATATACGACGGAACAACTTAGTCAGCATTTCGTCGGTAACTTTTTCTTCCCAGCCTTTACCATACACGTTGTCCCAAAGTGGGCCCATGCTCTTGGTCACAGCAACCATCTTAGCGATAGTCTCATCCGGTAAGTCTTTACAGATGTTTTTAGGTAAAGTGATGTTATGAATTTTCATCATTTTACGGAATTCAGTTACGCCTTCTGGGTAGAATTCTTCTAACACATTAAAAGCTAAACAGTTACCAATGCCGTGATGATAGCCCAGCACATAACCTAAGCCGTAAGACACTGCATGACATGCCCCCACTTGACTATAAGCAATGCTCATACCGCCCATATAAGATGCCATCATTAGCTTGTCATCTTTTTCTGCGTGGTCGTCTAAGAACACCTGACGGCATAAATCCATCGATTTTTCAGCGAATGCTTTAGCGAACTCATTTAAATAAGTCCCCTGTAATGATTCAACACAATGGATAAAGCAATCCATACCAGTATAGAACCATTGATCAGTCGGTACTCCGGCAATAAGTTCAGAGTCCATAATGATTTGATCAAATACAGTGTAGTCAGAGTTTAATCCGAGTTTACGCACCGGGCCGCACAATACTGCTGTACGAGATGCTTCAGCACCCGTACCAGAGACTGTTGGAATACCAATATGGTGTACAGCAGGATTTTTAATTAAATCCCAACCTTGGTATTCTGAAGAACTGCCTGGGTTAGTTAGCATTAACGATACCGCTTTAGCTAAATCCATGGTTGAACCGCCACCTAAACCGACTACGCTTACAGGCAATGTCGTGTTAAAGGCTTTAACTTGAGCCGTTAATCCATCAACTTGTTCGGTGGTGGGCTCTTCATCTACGTTTACGTAAATCAGTAAGTCGTGCGCTTTAGTTGGTACGCGGTCAGCCAGTGGCTTACCTTGGTGAACATCATCAACTAAAAAGACCACAAAATCGTTAGCTTCTTTGCGTTCTTGACCTAGTACAACATCAAGTTGCACGAATGAGCCACGGCCGAAAATCATTTTTGGTACGCATTTAAAATTTTTAAAACTCATTACAACAGTCTCCATTGAGATAAGTACTGTAAAAAGTGCTCTGAGCCATTACAGGCTCAGAGGTGTTTAGACTAGGCAAAAGCACGTTTGATGTTTTCAATACGCTCAGCAATTTGCTCATCTGTCCAAGATAACTTGATCAGCATAGAAATTGTGCGGCTCATGATAGCGTCAGACTTAGGTGTCAGCACCTTAGTATAATCTGGGCGATCAGCAATTAGCATGATCGGTAACGCCGCCGGTGCTTTGAGTTCTTGGATGTGCTTCCAGTTTTTAAGGTAATGCCAGTTGTTAACATACCAGTAAAAACAGCCATCAACTTTGTTGGCAGCCAGCTTTTGGTTAATTTCTTGGGTACGCGCTTCTGTTGGCATCATAAATGTTAAGAAGCCAGCAGAATCGCCTTCAGGATCAGGAATTTCACGGAAAGTGATTTCTGCAATAGAAGCCATAGCATCTTTGATAGTTTTTTTGTTTTTACGCTGAATGGCAATGATTTTATCAAGCTTACGTAATTGCGCTAAACCCATGGCTGCATTCATTTCAGAAATACGGAAATTCAACCCCATAATAGGATGTGATTCTGCACCACGATCACTGCCGACGTGGTCATGACCATGGTCAGAAAACATGTGCGAATGGTTATAAATATCGCTGTTGTTAGTGACAATTGCGCCACCTTCACCACAGGTGATGGTTTTGACTGAGTCAAAAGAGTAACAACCCACATCACCAATTGTACCTAATGCTTGACCTTTATAACTGCCGCCGATAGCTTGACATGCGTCTTCTAAAATCACTAAGTTGTGCTTCTTACACACGGCTTTTATTTCGTCCATTTTCGCCATAGAGCCGCACATATGAACAAGGTTTATTGCCTTGGTTCGTGGTGTGATAACGGCTTCAATGCCCTCTGGAGATAAACATAATGTTTCGTCAATTTCAGCAAAAATAGGCACAGCACCGGCCATAAACACGGCTTCAACAGAGGCGACAAAGGTAAATGGAGGCACAATAACTTCATCACCAGCACCAACGCCTGCTGCTGCCATTGCAGTTTGTAATGCAGCAGTACCACTTGATACTAAATGAGCGTGTTTTACGTTCATCTTTTCGCAAAGTAGTTGCTCCATGTCGCGGGTTTTCCAGCGATCATTGCGCATATGGTCGAAGTTATAACGGAAGGTAAAACCGTTCTCCATTACATCAGCAACTTCCTGCTTTTCCTCAGGACCAAATAATTCAAAACCAGGCATGGAAATCATCTCCTAAAAATTCTGCGCATAGTAGCGCTAAATAAACGGCTTGATTATAACGTTCTTCAGTAGTGGTTCGCGACTTTTATTGCATATTTTTAATAACAATAAACAAAGGCCTGCTAAATAACAGGCCAATTAAAACAGCAGATGAAGATAGATTAAACAGTTATGCTAGATTTTGCCCATTAACACGGCCATTTGTACGGTCAATGGTCACGTCTAAATCAGTAAGCAATCCGTTATCAATCCCATAAATCCAACCGTGTATTGCGACTTCTTGACCACGATCCCAGGCTTCTTGAACGATATTAGTCGATACCACATTTGACACTTGTTCGATGACATTAAGCTCACACAGACGATCAAAACGTTGTTGCTCAGTCATTGATTCAAGGTCGTCTTGATGAATACGGTATATGTCGCGTAAATGACCAAGCCAATTGTCAATTAAACCTAATCGTTCTTTATTCATTGCAGCCCTAACACCACCGCAGCCGTAATGACCAACAACCATTATGTGCTTTACTTTCAGCACATCAACAGCATATTGCAATACAGATAAGCAATTTAAATCAGTGTGAATAACCATGTTAGCAATGTTACGGTGAACAAATACTTCACCGGGCAGGAGGTCGATAATTTGGTTTGATGGCACACGGCTATCTGAGCATCCAATCCACAAGTACTCTGGGTTTTGTTGCTTTGCCAGTTGAGCAAAAAAGGTAGGATCTTCTCTACTGATCCGTTCTGCCCAACGGCGATTATTATCAAATAATGGTTTAAGAAGTTTCATTGATGCTCGAATTAGGTCGTTTTTAAACCTGTAAGTCATTACAGGCTATATGTCATTTTGTTACGAGTATATCAGCAATGCCTATCGATCTGGTCTATCCATTGATGTGATTAATTAAAATTAACTTTACTCAAAAAATCAATAAGATGCTGATTGAAAATGGCTGGCTTTTCGATGTTAGCAAAATGACCCGCTTGTTCAATGTGCAATAATTGACTGCCATCGATAGAATCATGCATTAAATAACTTTCCAATGCGGTACGCAAATAGCCACTTAAGCCGACTGCGATTAATGTGGGTAAAGTCAGTAACTCAACATATTCTAAGGTATCGCGTTTAAAGATAGCCATGTTGGCCATGTTAAGTAATACCGCAAGTTGTGCGCTTGAATAAGTGGTTAGTTGTGTATTGAATTGCGCCACTACAGTACTAAGGTTAGCATCTTGTTGACTCAATTGCTGGATCTCTTTACTGAAAAATAACCCGCTAATAGTTTGTGCAAGTTCAGCTGAGATCGTTTGTTCATTGGCAATTTTTGCCATGAGTCCTTGGTATTTTATGCAGTTAACTTGTGGCTCGAATCCGACAAAACTGTTTAACATCACTAACCCATGGATACGTGCAGGTGCTTGTAAAATAACTTCTGCAGCAATCGCGCCGCCACTACCATGACCTATGATAGCTGCCGATCCAATATCAAGCATATCCATTAATGTTAATACCTGCTGGGCCACATCTTGTAGGTTTTGGGTATTGTCAGGGACTGTGGTTGTTTGACCATGGCCCCAAAAGTCGATGGCGATACAACGATATTGTGACGATAATTTATCAATTTGTCCTTGCCACATGGCACTGGAGGCGAGTAAACCATGGCAAAAAATAACCACAGGCCCATGGCCTTGATCCACGTAATACAGAGGTTGATTATCAATCATTTTATGGGGCATTAAAGTGGACATAACAGACTCATATAAAGGGCTGTGCGCGCAGACATTACGTCGGAGAAGGCGCAACAAAGAAAACATAATGATCAACTAACTCAGTTAGTCGTTCAAGTAGCGGTAATTTTAATGATATTTCTGCAGCAGACAATACTTTTGCTAATTCCAGCGCGCTAAATTCAACTAATAACTCATTTGCCACAGGATAATAACTCATGTGCCAAGGTTCAGGACTGACACCGCTTAAATTGGCTTGATATGGAAAGTAAAATCCAAATTCGCCTGCGTGTAACTTGAGCCAGCGATGTAGCGGGGCGCAAGGGCCGTCGTTTGTGTATTCTGCGGTGACTAATTGTAATGATTGTTGGCTAATACCATTGGCATCATATACATCGAGGTCAGTGCCCCAGTGGTGTCGTGACGCCCCAGGTAATGCAGACCATATCAAAATAGTATCAATCAGTTGTTGTGGTGAAAGACTATTGAATACCACAGGGGTTGAGGTGTTATCTAGCAACGGCCGTTGACCATTGGCTTTGGCATTCCAAATGTTCAATTGACGATCAAACGGCCGATATGCCGAGCATATCTGGACATCAAATCCAGCCATTGATGCCGCGACCTGCAGCTGTTTAAATGCAGTTGCAGTTCGCTGCTCCAGTAAATACTGCCCAATAGAGACCAAATGATGATCGCCTAAACCGTATAGCTTAGCGTGTTCGCTAGGGATATCGATTAAAGGCGATTGGGGCTTTATTTGCACAAGAGTTTTTCCAAAATACGCTCATAGCAATTGGCCAATATTTCTAAGTCAGCCACGTTGACACACTCGTTTACTTTATGAATAGTGGCATTTACTGGGCCTAGCTCCAGCACTTGGGCGCCAGTTGGTGCAATAAAGCGTCCATCTGAAGTGCCACCAGAGGTTTGTGGATCGGTTTCATAGCCAGTCACTTCTCGAATGGCTTCGCGTGTGGCGTCAAGCAGTGGGCCATCTCCGGTTAGAAACGGTAGGCCATTAAAAATCCAATTGATATCATAATCTAAGCCATGGGCATCAAGAATACTCACCACTCGTTGGATCAGCTCTTCTGCTGTGACTTCTGTGGAGTAACGGAAGTTAAACATGACTTGTAAATCGCCTGGGATCACATTTGACGCACCCGTACCCCCATTAATATTAGCAATTTGGAAACTGGTTGGGGGGAAAAATTCATTACCACTGTCCCAATGCATTTGCGCCAGTTCTGTTAGTGCAGGAACCGCCTTATGAATCGGGTTGTCAGCAAGGTGAGGGTAAGCGACATGACCTTGAATACCATTAACGGTCAAATTACCGGTTAAGCTTCCACGGCGGCCATTTTTAACCACATCACCTAACTTATGGGTAGAAGAGGGTTCGCCAACTAACGCCCAAGTCATTTTTTCATTACGAGCTTCAAGGGTATCAATCACGCGGGTGGTACCATTGATAAACGGACCTTCTTCGTCACTGGTAATTAAATACGCGATAGAACCATGATGGTCGGGATGCTTAGCAATAAAGCGTTCAGTTGCGACAATCATTGCAGCTAACGAGCCTTTCATGTCTGCCGCGCCGCGGCCATGTAAATAGTTATCTATGATGGTCGGCTCAAATGGCGGTGTATGCCAGCGGTTCAGGTCGCCAGTGGGGACGACATCGGTATGGCCGGCAAAGCAAAATACAGGATCGCTGTTTCCTCGTCTTGCCCACATGTTAGTGGTGTCTTCAAAGACCATAGGTTCAATATTAAAACCAATGGCAGCAAGACGCTTGGCCATCAGGGTTTGGCAACCTTCATCCAGTGGTGTTACCGAGGGACGTGAAATCAGATCTTTTGCTAATTCAACTACATCGTTATTCATTATGCAAACCACGCTTGGTATTCTGCGACGTTAAAGCCAATCAGTATTTTATCATCATTAACTAACACAGGGCGCTTTACCAACGTTGGATATTGCACCATTAAGGCGATGGCTTTGTCTTGGCAAATATCCGTTTTTTCAGCGTCAGTTAACCCACGAAAACTGGTGCTGCGCTTATTAAATAGCTTTTCCCAACCCGCAATATTAGCCCACTGTGCAACGGTTGTTTCACTCAAGCCATCTTCACGAAAATCGTGAAACGTGTAATCAATCTTTTCGGCTTCAAGCCATTTGCGCGCCTTACGAACTGTATCGCAATTTTTTATGCCATATAAAGTCAAAAGAATACTCCATTAATGTCTATTGGGTTGTGACGTTAAGCTTTAGCTCTCAAAATGAGCTTTGAAGACAGCCTAGTGCAAACTGGATATTAGCAACATTGTGGCATTGTGGGGCGGCTTGAACAAGCCGAAGAAGCTGTTTTGAAAAGATTTCATAATATGCAACCTACGATCGCTTAAGGTGAAGGTTGCATATTATTGTGAAGCGAATGTTTACGACAACTATTGAACAGGGTTGTTAAATAGAACTAGCCAATTTGATGTTACATTTGTACGGTAAAAATAACATCTTTACCAGCAACTACACTACCTTGGGCTTTATCGAGTTGTTTAACATCTTCCATATTAGCCAGTACCACTGGGGTCAATAGGCTGTCGACCTTGCCACGTAAATAGGCTAAATCAAAAGATAAGATTGCTTCACCGGCTTTAACTTGTTGGCCTTCTTCGGCCAAACGTTTAAAACCATTGCCCCTAAGCTCAACGGTGCCAACACCAAAATGGACAAACAATTCAAGCCCTTGTGGTGATTCAATGCTAAACGCATGATTAGTCTCAAAAATTTTCCCAATAGTGCCATCAATTGGGGCAACAATAAATTCGCCCTTAGGGTCGATAGCAATACCATCACCAACAATTTTTTCTGCAAATACCACGTCAGGTACTTTTTCGATTGCGACAATCTCACCCGATACAGGTGCATAAATGGCAATACCACCCGTTAGCGGTGGTTGGCCTGAAATCAGTCGTCGAATGCGGCTTAAAAATCCCATAAGAACTAGCCCCTTTTATTAATATTTTTATGCGGTTAATTGTAAACGGCTATACTCACTTTACCAACATTATTTGTGTGATTAAACGCAATCTTGTGCAAAAGCGTTAATGGCTTTACGAATATCAGTAATGCGAGTTAACTGTGTGATGTGTTGTGCATGGTGAACAAAATGACTGTAATTACCCTCGATTAATGCCACTTTTACGTCTAATAAATTGGCCGGATTGATACTCAATTCATCAAGACCGAGTCCGACTAATAAAGGTAAGACTTGTGGGTCGCTGCCAAGTTCACCACATAAAGATACCTTAACCTGAGCCTGTTTACAGTGACTTACTGTCATAGAAATCAGCTGGATCACAGCAGGCGATAATGGAGGGTATTGTTTGGCTAAATTCGGATTGGTGCGATCGGCCGCTAAGGTATATTGAGTTAAATCATTTGTACCAATACTGACAAAATCAAGCATTGGCAACATGCTGGGTAAATTAAATACAGCAGCAGGGGTTTCAACCACAATACCATAACTCAGTGTTCCGAAGCCTTTTTCTTGCTGATTTAATTCTTGTTTAGCACGTTCAATTAATAAGAACGCGGCGTCAAGTTCTTCGACTTGACTGACCATGGGGAACATTAATCGAACTTGGCCATGATTTGCAGCCCTCAGTATCGCTTTTATTTGAGTGATGAAGGTTGCTGGGTGCGCCAAACTATAGCGAATACCCCGAATGCCAAGGGCAGGGTTATCTTCATTGGTTTGCGGCAAGCAAGGAATTTCTTTATCGGCGCCAATATCAAAGGTTCGAATGGTCAGTACTTCACCTTGTAAGCTGTGAAGGGCATCACTATAAAGTTTATATTGTTGTTGCTCATCTGGCAGTGCTTTGGCATTCATTAGTAAAAATTCGGTGCGAAACAAACCAATGCCTTGAGCCCCTACATCGGTGATGTGAGATATTTCGCTTAAGTTACCCACATTTGCGAGTAAAGTGACTTGATGGCCATCACGAGTTTGACTGGGTCTATCTTTGTAAATCATCAAGGCTTGGCGACGGACTACTTCTTGTTGTTGTTTTTGTTTTAATTGCTCAAAAACTTCCGTTGAAGGTGCAACATGTAACTCGCCTGACATGCCATCTAAAACCAGTTGTGCTCCATCTTCAATGACATCTTTGGTTTGCGAAAATTGGTAATTAAGCAATGCAGGAATACCTGCTGCACGCGCCAAAATTGCGGTATGGCTGGTTAGCCCGCCTGATTCGAGGATCAGTCCGGTAATGTGGGTTAATGGTAATATCGCAAATTCAGCAGGGGTTAAATCATCAGCCAGTAATATGGTGTCTTCGGTGAGAGCGGATAAGTCCCACTGTAAATGTCCATGTAACGCACTGGTGAGGCGCTTGGCTAAACAAATAATATCAATGCTACGATTTGCTAAATATGGGTCGTCTAATGCTGACATTTCTACAGCATGTTGATTAAATATACGATCAACCGCCACCGCAGCACAAACTCTAAATTGGTGAATATGTTGATGCAGCTGTTGCTGCAGCTCCTCGTCTTCAAGCAGGATAATATCACTATCAATCAGTTGAAAATGATCACACTCAGGACAAAGATGATGTTGGCAGTGTTGTAAATGAGCAATAAGCTGATGAATAGCTTGCGTTAATTTTTGCTGCTGATCGTCAATTTGTTCAATAGAAAGCAGTTTAAAATCAAGTGGCGGCAGTTGATTGGTGATAGTCAGTGCTTTACCAAAAGCGATACCAGCAGAAACAACGATTCCATTGATTGACATTAAGTTGTCCTAATTAGCTAAGCGTAACGAGCAGTGAGGCAATTTTATCAACCGCCGCTTGTTCATGCTCACCAGAAGCAAATACCGTGACAGACACACCTTGGTATAGGCCTAATGTCTGTAACTTAAACAAACTTTTGGCACTGGCTTGTTTGCCATTGCACTCTACCATAACGTCACAAGCAAATGCTTTAGCTTCTTTGACTAACAAAGCAGCAGGACGTGTATGAATACCATGAGGAGCAACAATGGTGACCGTTTTTTGATACATAAATAAAATACTCAGTAACGAATGACAACTAAATACTCATTTAACTAAACCATTCAAATAGACTGACTAAAAATACGATTTAGCTTAGGTCATATTTGAGTTGAAGTGTTTAGGCATTTAATCTGATGGCCATAATATACCCTAAAGTGATCAGCGCTAAAAGTGATGCTAGGCGCAAAGTCTTTAGCTGTTTCGATATTACACCATTAAGCTGGACAATTAGATGTGCTCTGAGGCTGCCAGTGATTTACTCGACTGGCAGCAAGAGTGAAAGGGACTAGATTTTGAACTGACCTAAGGTTTGGCTCATGTCGACACTAATAGTCTGTAATGATTGCGCTGCTTGGCTGTGGGTTTCATTTGCCATTAATGACTGTTCGGTGAGTTCTGAGATAGTACTGACGTTGACATTAATGTCTTCAGTGACTAATGCTTGCTCTTCTGTAGCGCTGGCCAGTTGTGCTGTCATGCTGCTGATATTATCAATTAACGCTAAAATTTCGCTAATGGCATCACTAGACTGCATCGCTTTTGATTGTAACTGGGCAGACTGCTGTTGAGTGCTGGTAATACTCTGAATAACCGATTGAATGCCAGTCTGAATTTCACTAATAATGTGATTTATTTCATTTGTTGAGGATTGTGTTCTATTTGCGAGCGCTCGCACTTCGTCTGCTACTACAGCAAAACCTCGACCATGTTCACCTGCTCGTGCCGCTTCAATGGCAGCATTAAGTGCCAGCAGATTAGTTTGATCGGCAATACTGCCAATCACATCTAGAATACTGCCAATTTCAGCAGATGATTGGCTCAAGGTTAACGATACCGTTTCTGCTTGATGTAATTCATTAACCAAACTTTCTGTTTGTGCAACGGTTTGCTGCATTAATTGTTGGTTTTGTTTGGCTTGATGCTTCACATTTGTTGCACCGTCAGCCGCATCCTGAGTGTTACGAGCCATTTCTTGGCTAGTGGATAACATCTGGTTAATTGCCGCAGCAACACTTTGGGTTTCACTGTGCACTTGGTTAGCACTTTGATTGGACATGTTAACCGTGTCTAACAAATGCACCGCTTCATTATTTAAGGTATTTCCAAGCGGTTGTAGCGTTGCAACCATATTGGCAATTTTAATCACAAATTGATTAAACCCATGTGCTAATTTGGCCACTTCATCATTACCTTCAGTTGACAAGCGCTGGGTCAAGTCACCTTCACCTTTAGCAATTTGCTCCATGGCATCAATTGTTACGTTCAGTGGCTGGGTAATTGAGTGATTAAGTAATAAAAAGAATCCAAAAATAGGCACCGAAATAATCATCATAATAATGAAATAATCAATGATAATTCCCGTCATGCTGTTATTAACACTGTTGACGTTAACTTGAGTGATAATGATCCAATTCATTGCCGGATAATACTTTGCTGCGGCTAATACGGTTTGAGATTGATTTTGTTGATTAATTATCTCAAATTGTGCCTGAGCAGTTTGCTGTTGTTTAGCTGTGCTAATAAGCTGTTGGTAAGATCTTGCACCATCAACGGCTCCTAAGCTACTGATTGGATTATTGATTGAGTCAGGGTTTAGTGGATTAACAATAATATTATTTTGATTATCGATAATGATAAAAGCTTGATCTTCAGATACCTTAATGTCGCTGGCAAACTGAGTGATTGCTTGGACACTGGTATTAGGATCTGCGAGCTTGAATGCATCAAGTGTGCTATTTAACAAGGCCACTTGGCCAGTAACCTGCTTAAATTGCTCCTCGATTAAATGATTGTATTGTTCCTTTATTGAAAAAGAGCCAAAAACGACTGTGCCGACAGCGGCCAAAGCTAGCATTATAAATAAGCGCTTTAAAATGGTTAAGCGTCGCAATAATCCAATCATTGTCTATCCTAGTATCATATATCCATTTAATGTGGCGAAATTATAGTGATTTTATCAAAAAACTTAAGCCTAAATTATTATTTTTGTGAGCAAACAGTGGAATTTAGTTATTGATAAAAATAATGTTTGTTTTTATAAAAATGTATTGATTATCAATTGATTAGTTGGGTTATAAGTTTGATCGATTAATTAACATGCTAATTGATTGTTTTAATTTTGATTTTTTTTCTATTTACCCGCAAGATTAGGGTAATTAACGAAAAGGTATTAATACGATGAATTTATCTTCTACAGTAAAGAATGACGATATTTTACTAAAGCTTTGTCATTCTGTTTCTCATGTTCTTTCTAGTACAAGTGCTAGCCATATTAGCCATGCTGGGATGGTTCAAAGTATTTCTCGTACTCGCTTGAAACCTGATTTGGCGTGTTTTTCTATTTTCGATGGCGGCTTTTCAGGTTTAGTTGTGATCAACTTTTCTGCCACCGCAGCAATTGAAATTTATCGTCGTTATATGCTAAACATGGGCATGCCAGAAACTGAATTAGCTTTTTCACATACTTCTGATGATGTCAGTAATGTGATGGGCGAATTAATGAACCAAATTTTGGGCGACTTTATTGGCAAAATTTCAAAAGAATTACAAACTTCAATTAGCCAGAGCCAGCCAAAAATGTTGGTTATTAATAAAGAGTTGACGATTTCAATTGATACTAACCTTGATAACGCTGTCGCAAGACGAGTGACTTTTAAAACCGAAAATAATCATATTTTTTATCTTGAATTCGCCATGGACAAAACAGAATTCATTCGTTCTGCCGATTTTGAAATGGACGAAGAGTTTGATCTTGATTCATTAATTGAAACTCACGGACAAAAACAGCAAGCTCAATCAGAAGCCTCAAAATATGTACTTGATCCTAATGTAAAAGGCATTGTTGTTGATGATGCTGATGATTTACTCAGTGAGCTTGGATTATAAGCACACAGAGTTAATGAAAAAGGCCAGTTAATTCATTTAGCTTGGCTTTTGTTTAGTAATGCGTATCACTTATACAAGGCTAATCATCAAAAATGGCATCTAAAGCGACTTCTATTGATATAGCTTACCGCGCAGGCGTGTCGCAATCGACCGTATCACGTGCGTTGAGAAACAGTCCATTGGTTAATCTAGAAACGCGTCAGCGTATTCAAGCTATTGCCAAAGAGCTTAATTATAAAGTTGATAAAAATGCCAGCAATTTACGGACACAAAACAGTCATACATTAGCTTTACTGATCTGTGAAGATCCTACCAATGACGACTCAATGATTAACCCTTTTTTTCTATCGATGCTAGGCTCCATTACGCGTGCTACTGCACGACAAGGCTATGATTTACTGGTCTCATTTCAGCAGCTTTCAAGTGATTGGCATGCAGATTACGAGGATAGTAACAAAGCCGATGGCATCATTTTATTAGGCTATGGCGATTATATGGATTACGCCCACAAGCTGGATAAATTGATAGAGAAAGAAACCCATTTCGTTATTTGGGGGGCAGAGCATAACAACAAATCTGTGTTGTCGATTGGCTGTGATAACCATCAGGGTGGAGTCATTGCCACTGAGCACTTACTCGGATTAGGCCGTAAACACATCGCATTTTTAGGTGATTCGTCCAGTCGCAGCCCTGAGTTTCGCGATCGATATTTAGGTCACGTTGATGCCTTAAAAGCGGCTGGAATTTCAATCGATAAACAGCTCCAGCATGATGCGATTAATACTGAAGGTTCTGGTTATGATGCCACCAACCAGTTATTAGACAGCGGTATAGTATTTGATGCCATTTTTACTGCCAGCGATCTTATTGCTATAGGTGCCATTCGGGCGCTGAAAAAGCGCGGAGTTTCCGTTCCTGAGCAAGTTGCTGTAGTCGGATATGACGATATCCCAGTGGCGAGCTTTGCTAATCCGGCGTTGACCACGATTAAACAAGATACCCAGTTTGCGGGTGAAATTCTTGTTGAAAGTGTATTGAAATTAATCCGGGGTCAAGAGGTCAGTCAGCGGTTAATCAAAACAAATTTAGTGGTGCGTAGTTCTTGCGGTGCCAATGTAGAAGACAACTAGTTTACCTATCACCCAGTAGTTATAAATGTAATCGAATGGGGTTTTAGATGATTGCTATTGATATTAGTTTTTTGCTGTTAAAAGGATAAGTCGATTTATGGCAGGAGCCAGTCTATTAACCCTATTAGATGATATTGCCACCATTTTGGATGATGTGGCGGCAATGAGTAAAGTTGCTGCACGTAAAACCGCGGGGGTTCTAGGGGATGATTTAGCGTTAAATGCGCAGCAAGTATCTGGTGTTGCCTCTGAGCGAGAACTGCCGGTGGTGTTCGCTGTGGCTATGGGCTCGTTGCGTAACAAAGTCATTTTAGTGCCTTTAGCAATGCTGATCAGTGCCTTTATTCCTTGGGCTATTACGCCATTATTGATGTGTGGCGGTTTATTTTTATGCTACGAAGGCTTTGAAAAAGTTTACCATTCAATGACCCATAAGCAGACTCATTTGGTCGATGACGATACTGTCGTCGCGAAAGCACAAGCAGACATCGATGATTTAGGCGCCTATGAAAAACAAAAAATTAAAGGTGCCATTCGTACCGATTTTGTTTTATCTGCTGAAATTATCGCAATTAGCTTAGGCGTCGCAGCTCATATGGACTTAATGGCGCAATTTTTAACCTTATCGGTTATTGCTATTGTGATGACATTTGGGGTGTACGGCTTAGTGGCTGGTATTGTCAAAATAGACGATCTCGGTTTATATCTTGCTAGGCGTAAGCCAAGTGGAGTGGGGCATAAATTGGGATTAACTCTCGTGTCTGCCGCCCCTTATTTAATGAAAACTCTCACTTTTGTCGGCACTATTGCAATGTTTATGGTCGGTGGCGGTATCTTAACCCATGGTATTCATTTGGTATTTGAATGGATTGAGCATGCACAAGCAGTGGTGACTCAAATCAATGTTGTGGGTGGCTTTCTGGGATTGCTTACACCCAGTATACTCAATGCATTATTTGGCGTGGTTGCTGGTGGCGTTGTACTTTTAGCCATCAAAGGTGTGAGTAAGTTAATGCCCGCTAAAAGCTAGTTTAATAGTGATAAAGCCGGCTGCAAATACTAAAAGAGCATAGTCAATGACTATGCTCTTTTTTGATCAGTGATACTAACCTCTGTTAGTGAATAACTTGAGATTACACGGCTAAGTTGTCACTCTCACCAAGGTTTGGTTCCGCTTTTGGATTCGGGCCATATTCGTTGTCATCTTTACTGTTAAAGCACATCACGACGAGGAGAATTAATGCACCTAGCAGCGGGATAAACATTAATAGTAACCACCAACCAGAATGGTCAGTATCGTGAAGACGACGGACACTCACTGCGATGCTTGGAATGACGATGGCGAGTGAATAAATAGAACTCAATAATCCAGCACCATAAAGTTCACTGTATAAGCCAACACCCATATCCAATAAGGTCAGTACAATACTAATGATCATGCTGATCAGTGCAAACATCCAGTATTCTTTACGACGTGCTCGGCCGCTAAAATCGAAATACTGTTTTAAAACCTTTAAATACCAATCCATTCGTTATTCCTTAACGTTAATGTTTTTTAATCTAGTGCATTTGTAACAAGATAGCCTTGAATTAACAAGATTTTATTTCAAAATCTATACAAAAAATAAAGCCGTTGTAAACGACAACGGCTTTATTAATCGTAAAATGGCGATGGTGTTTATCGAGCTAATTGCTGCTTAACTACTGGGTAAAAGTCCCATACTTGTTCGTCGGTCATTGAGCGAACCAGTTTAATGTACTCAGCATGAGTCCATGCCAGTGGTGTCGCAGAGTTAGTACCTTGACCCATTTTGTAGTCATAACGAGTAGCATTACCAACACCATCCCAAGCTTGTTCTGGCAACATAAGCCCTTGGTTGGCAAAAGTTTCCATGCCTTGAACATACGTATTAATTAGTGCTTGCTTGGTGTCAGCCGATAAAGTGCCATTTGCCTTGGCTAGCGCTAATTCATAATGGCCACGCTCGCCAGTAAAGAATGGCCAAACTCGGCCACGTTGATCTTCGGTATTGCCTTTTTCGGCATAGCTAAGGCCCGTGACAGTATCTTCACCATAACCATCGTTACCATAACGACGATAGCCAGGGATTGTGCTGCCATCTTTAGCACTAAATTCATACTTAACTCGCAGATTGTCAGCAAGACTTTGATCATCAATCAGCATCACGCTGTTTTTAATCACAGGATCTTGTGCATCGACTACGCCATAGCGAACTAATTCTAAAAAACCACCGTCTAAAATCATCCGCTGATCTAGCCCTGGTTTTCCATTGTTATCCAGTAGTTTATCTGTAGTGTTCGGATCACCATTTGGGCTAATACGCACATAGTAAGGGGCTGATGAAGTATCGTTTGTTTGTTTACCAAGCGAGCCTGTCGTCGTCACCATAGTGCTTTCGAGCTGACGTTGTAATTTACGTGCTAAATCGGTATACACAGATGCTTGTTCATCTTTTACCAGCATAGCGATGTCACTGGCGGCAACTAAACCGGCAATGATAGCCGCAGTTGTTGATGGTGAAAATCCTGTTTGTTCTTCCCAACGTTCTTGTTGAGTGCTTGGCGGATTGATTGCAGTGTCATTCCAGCCCAGTTTTACCTTGCCACCGTTTACTAAAAAATCCGCCGCAGGTTTAAGCATGTCTTGATACCACTGGCTGATCTCAGCATCGTTTAGTATGCCAGCTTGCCATAATTTCCAACCAAGCATGATAGGCATGGCAGTTTGATCCAGTTGTACGCCAACCCACTCAATTTCACCATCAACATGGGTTTTTTGTAAAAACCACCCTGGTGTACCAATAAAGCCAGGTGTTTGTTGCTGAACCTGTACCTGTTTTAAATATTCAAATGCCACTTTTGGGGTTTGGGTATCGCCCATGGCTAAAAACGCCATCGCACATTGGTAAAAATCACGTGGCCATACGGCTTTATAACCTGTACTGCCAACCGTTGCTGAAACCGTATCGCCCCAAGGGTTAGACAGCGAGGCAATCAGGGCACCCGCATGGGTTTTATCTTCTTGTGCTTTTAACACTAATGCACTGGCATAAAGAAGTTTGCCGTTATCTGTGGTGTTTGCGCTCATATTATTTAATGGCGCAAGTGACGCTAAATAGTCTTTCCAACCAAGATGGGTTTCGTCACCTAAATAAGCTTGTTTAACTGCATCGTAACCAGAATTTAATGTTGCTTGAGCGGTGGCTAAGCTGCTGGCTTTGTCTTGTCCAAAACCGATGACCAAATTAAAGCTTAGGCTGTCGTTTGCTTTCGTTAGGGTAGGGTATTGCGCAGTTAGTGCGACGTTACCGCCTTGATTAGTATCACTGGTTGTGCGGTAGTGCCAATCCAATGTTCCATTATCTTGCAAATCAACTAGGCCATCAGATGTGCCAACAAAGCCAGCACTGGCAGCAACAAAGTCAACATCGGTTTTAATTGTCATTACGGTTGAATTAGCATCGCTGGTGTGCGCAACGAGTGTTTGCCCTTCAACGCTGGCAATGTCATTCGCGCCGCTGTTATCGATATGTGGATTAACATAAAGATGTGGGGTTATGCCTGCTTCAAATGCGGTAAAAGTGACTTTCATCATTAAGCTATTTCTATCGGGATCGGTAAAAATATGCTTTTCGATTTGGTATTTACCTTGAATATCTTTATTGATAATTTTATAAGCCAAAGATAAAGGGCGGCCCGTTTCATCTGTGTCTAAATATTCAATAGTGCTAATGGTGTGGTCTTTTTCTGTATCAACAAAGCCATTACCGGTAATAATAAATTGCAGTTCTTTAAGCTGGGCGTTATGAATTAGGCCAAACATGGTTTCGGTTAACACACCTTGTGCAATCGAAAACCACACCTTACTGACAGGATTTGTCGCTTGGTCCTGGTATTGGCCATTTACATAGGGCTCATAGGATGTACCTATACCGGTTTTACCTGAAAAAGCCCAAGTGGGTTCGACACCTGGCGCACCAGGAGCAAGCTTAACGACTTCAGTGGTTGTTTCGGCTGATGCATCACTTTGATCCTCAGCAGGAGAGCATGCGCTTAACGATAAACCGAGAAAGCTAGCAGTTATCGCAGCCGCTATGGTGCTGCGATGGGTGAGAAAAGGCTTTATCATGGAATTCCCCAAAATAGTCTTAAGCAAAATTAACGTGAGTCGCTACCTGTGACAAAGACAGATAATCGTAAGAGAGTTATTTTTCTTGTTTAACGAATAACACTGCAATACCCGAAATCATCATAGATACGCCGCCTAAAATCAGTGCATAAATTGGTTCACCATCAAAAAACGTCTTGAGTAGTAAACCTAAAATACTGGCTGCAAGTAGCTGTGGGATAACAATGAAAAAGTTAAATATGCCTAAATACACTCCCATTTTTTGAGGAGGAAGTGCGGCTGATAACATGGCGTAAGGAACTGATAGGATAGATGCCCAAGCAAAACCAACACCAATCATGGGGATCCACAATTGAGTGGGATCTTGAATAAACATAAAGCTAATTAGCCCAAGTCCACCTAAAAACATATTGATGGTGTGGGTTAATCTAATGCCAACCGCTTTGGCTAAAAATGGAATAATAATCGCGGCAATGGCGGCAAAGCCATTATAAGAAGCAAACAACATACCGACCCAATCCGCACCGTCGTTATAGGCTTGGCTGAGCACATCTGAGGTATGGTAATGATGTGACGTTACTGCAGCAGTGGTATAAATCCACATGGCAAATAAGGCGAACCAGGCGAAAAACTGCACCACAGCAAGTTGTCGCATGGCTTTGGGCATATGAAATAAGTCATCGACCACATTAAATAACATGCCAAAACTTTCACGTTGTTGGGTTGACACGGGAACGTTTGTTGTCGTTTTCGCTAATTTACGCGCACAAAATAGTTGTAATGGGCCAAAGACAAATATACCTAAACTTAATATGTACAATTGTTTATCAAGGTCTTGGATCATAATGGCAGCAGTAAACAATGCGCCAATGACTATCCAAATAATAGCGCCAGTTTGATATTGACCGCTGGTGCGAGTATTCGCGCGGGTTGCCTCATTGTCTGTGGTGTCATGTTGGTGAAACGCTGCCAGTTGTTCCGGCGAATATTCCTTGGTCGAAATAATGGTCCAGCCAACCGCGATAAATAAAATGGCCCCACCAAAATAAAATGAATAACGCACCGAGTCGGCAATTTCACCAGCCGGGGCAGTATTAGCCACATCAAACACATTGGTTAACATGTATGGCATGGCTGAAGCGACCACTGCGCCAATGCCGATAAAGAAACTTTGCATGGCGTACCCTTGGGTACGTTGGCTTTTAGGCAAATTATCACCAACAAAAGCGCGAAAGGGCTCCATGGCGATATTGATTGAGGCGTCCATGATCCACAGCATACCCGCAGCAATCCATAATGTCGGCGAGTGCGGCATTATAAACAGTGACAAGGTAGTAAGAACGGCACCAATTAAAAAATACGGGCGACGGCGACCAAGGCTATTCCAAGTGTTGTCGCTTAAGTAGCCAATGATGGGCTGGACAATTAGGCCTGTAAGTGGGGCGGCAATCCATAGAATGGGAATGTCGTCGATAGACGCGCCTAAGGTTTGAAAAATACGACTGACATTGGCATTTTGTAGGGCAAAACCAAATTGGATCCCCAAAAAGCCAAAACACATGTTGAAAATTTGCCAAAAATTTAGCTGCGGTTGTTGGGTGACGTTTTTATGATTATGGCCAGACATGTGACATCCTTTTTGGTAAGTCGTTGTGCTTACTTCTTTTAATTCTAATCTTAATCTTATTTGTTGTTAGTCTTACTGGTTTTTGGCTACCTTTTTAGCCCAAGGGGTTCCCGCTGGTTTGTTGCTGATCGCGATGAAGATCCCGTTATTAATAGCTAAAAAAATAGCGAATACGCATCTCCCTAAGACGGGTATTCGCCAAGACCTACGCTTTATTCTCTGTCGACTTCTATTAAATCAGCAATTAATAAAGATAATGAAGGTACTTTAAAGCTGATGCTCTCTATGGACCAAGATACATCAGAAACGACCTAACCCATTTCATCCTGAAATCACAGACGAAATAGCTTGGTTTATAGTATCCCTGAGCGAGAGAATGGTACAACTGAATACATACGTATTCATGCCATTCAAGTAACCTGATACAAACACAGATGCAACATTCGTTTTAACACATCACAGTGCCTTAAAACGAATGGCAGTACCGCCGCTGGCTGCTAATGATAAATCGACAGTATCTTTTGCAGTGACGGTTTTAGTTTCAATCACATAATCATAAGGGTTGGTTAACCAATCAGCTTTGCTACCGTCACGATATATTTGCGCTTCATAACGTTTACCTGTAGTTAAAAAGTCCAGCTTTAAGCTTAATTTACGGGGTTGTTCATCAGTTAACGCGCCTAAATACCAATCTTCAGCGCCGCGTTGTTTGCGTGCAAAAGCTACGTAATCGCCAATTTCTCCGGCAAGGGCGATACTGTTACTCCAGTCAGTCGGCACATCTTGAATAAATTGAAATGCATCTAAGCGTTGTACATAGTTACGGGGTAAATCTGCCGCCATTTGGATTGGGCTATACAGCACAACGTACAAAGCCAATTGTTTTGTTAATGTGGTTTTAACTCGATTAACTGCATCTAAACCCTCAGGGGCTAAATTAAATATCCCCGGGGTGAAGTCCATCGGACCGGCTAGCATACGAGTATAAGGTAATATTGCCGTATGCTCAGGCGTATTGGGTGGATTACCCCATGCATTAAACTCTTGCCCACGAGCACCTTCGCGGGCAATCCAGTTTGGATAAGTACGGCGCAGGCCAGTATCTTTAATGGGTTCATGGGTGTTGATGCTAATACCACGCTTAGCGGCTTCGGTCACACTGTGCAAATATTCATTAACCATAAATTGGCCGTCGTGCCATTCATGTCGCACAATGCCATTTTCGTCAACCCGCTTAATATCGCCACCATCGGCCACATAACCAGTTTTTACTTGTGTCACGCCATGCTTTTGATACAAATCATAAGCATCACTCATTTGCTTACGGTAATTGGTTACCGAGCCAGAGGTTTCATGATGACCAATTAAGCGTACATGTTTACTTTGACCGTATTCAGTAATCGCATCCATATCAAAATCTGGGTATGCTTTAGTAAAGCTAAATACATCGCCATTATCGAACCAACTGCCATCCCAGCCTTCATTCCAACCTTCAACCAATACCCCATCAAAACCATATTGGGCGGCAAAGTCCATATAACGCTTAGTTTCGCTGGTGGTGGCGCCATGCTTAGGGCCGCTTCCCCAGGTGTTTTCATTTAAATGCATTCCCCACCAAATTCCGACGTATTTACCCGGTTGCACCCAAGACACATCGCCAAGCTTGTTAGGCTCGTTAAGGTTCAGAATTAAATCAGAATTTAATAAACCAGGGGCATCTTTAGCAATTTGAATGGTTCGCCAAGGTGTAGAAAATCCCGGTTGGGTTTTAACTCGTATTCCGTCTGACCACGGGGTTAAATCGGCACGTAAAATACCATCTCTACCTTGGTTTAACACCATGGCTGCATAGTCGGTTAGGGCCGCTTCATGAATACTTAAATGCACGCCATCTGCCGTTCGAAACGTCATGGGCGTATGAGCTCTATCGATTTTATCAAGCGAGGTAGTACGGTATAAATATTCGTATCGGTTCCAACCACGTCCAGGGATCCACCAGGCGGTCGTGTGCTGCGGGTCAGGTATCGCAAATTCGGTTAATTCGTCAGTAATATCCAGCTTAGGCGTGTTAGCAAGCCCTGCTTGTTTTGGTACTAAGTAGCGAAAACCAATCCCGTCATTAAAGGCTTTAAATTCAATATCGAAATCTACCTGACCATTACTGAGGGTCGCTACGATGCGATTGTAATGATCACGCACGTTTTCACGTTCACCCCAAGGTTGCTGCCAAGTTTGGTCAACGTTGTTGTTAGTTACATTTTTTATGTTGAAATCCAGCCCTAATTCACCTAATTGCTGGAATACCAGACCTAGTTTGCTCGGGTTAACTACGGTTTTACCGTTAAATTCAACTTGGTATTCAGGACGGCCATTGTCATCAGTCAAACTGATGGCAATGTGTTTATCTGGAGAGGTCACATTAACCGTTTTAGCTTGCACTATGCTAGGCATTGCCATTGCTGACAGTGCCAGAGCACATGAAAAGCTAATTATGTTGGGAGTAAAGCTTATATGAGTTGTTGAGGCAGTTGAGGCAGTTGAGTTAGCGTACGTCATACGAAGTCCTTGTTTATTATTTTATTTATTCAGCAATCAATATATGACGTTTTTAGATTTTGCAGCAAAGATCTGCATACGTATTCAGGATGTCCGCTCGCAAAAGATAACCGTTTATTAGCTAACTCATTTTCGGATAAAAAGCGTTAATGTATTACCACTTGGTCGATGGCGCTGATAACTCAAAGTGATAAAGCCGCGTATGAAATCCTCAAATGATTGTGCTGTTTCAGCTTTGGGCTGGTATTTTAATACAAGGTTAAAGGTTGAGCTGTAATGCTCAATACGCTCGGCATTAAATTAAAATAGTGCGCAATAAAGCTGATTTAAAGCAGGAACAGTGGCTTGATATCATGCCTGTAGGGATGTAGTGCTAATTTGATAACTATTACTAGATTAACTATAGCGCCAGATAAACTTTAGCCGATACGGGTTATTATTGAATACAGGCTTACATTGCTGAAAAACGCCAAAATATGAAGTTTAATAACCCTAGATTGACTCCTCGGTTCAATTGAGACTACATCGAAGAAAATACTATTTGCTATGCATGTATTTAAAAGGAGCTAAACCTGTACTTTCACCGACCCCCCAATGAATGGGGGCACTGTGTGTTTTAGCTGCATATATTCTACAGTCTGGGCCAGACAATTGATAACACAGATCTTTAGCGAACTTTTTAAATATAAGAATCTATACAGGAAAAGCCCAAGTGATTTAATATTGATTAAAATGCTTCATCTTCACTATAAACATTCACCGTAATCTCACCATTAACACTTTCAGTAACCAAGAAATTTATCGGTTTGCAACATACTTGGCAATCTTCAATATACTGTTGTCCTGCATCTGATGAATCAATAAGAACTTCAATTGTTTCACCACAATAGGGGCAATCTATAAGCTGCTCTGTTAATTGGTTCAAATTTGTAACCTCCTAAATTATATTAATTTATATCAGCTTATAAATGACTGATATTATAAAATCAGCCGCTTAAGTTATTCGCCAAACTGTTTAACCCCCTCTATATCGACGGTTTATAGAGCATCGTTATCAAGCTTGCTGCTATGATTGTAGCAGGAACGCGTCCATCGATTGTCGGAGCTAAGTGAGTTGAGACAACTAAACATTGAACAGTTTAGGACGCTTTGTCTGTTCAGTTTAGCGAGAAATACAATATTGGTTAAGGTGTTAAAGAATTTTTAGCTCTGTAGAGTGGTGGTGGCTATTTTTGTGATGATTTGCAAGAAGCGATGAGATGACAAAGATAAAATCAAACTCCACTCTACAAGCATTAGCGGAATGATGGCAAAATTGACTGACCCACAATTCAATTAATCACTGCAGGCCATATCGATTACAATCTCATATCTAATTCATTGTGGATTAACACCACACATTGAGATGCGAACAACATTTTTGGCCCTAAATTGATATGTTGGGTACCAAGGCGCTTCAAGCTGTTAAAGCTTTTTTTAGGCATAGGAATATGATCTGTTAGTAAAAAGCATGGATTAGCAGCAAACTCTACATCACGTACTGGGGTGCCTTTTTTCTCCAACATATACAGTTGATAATCTTCAGCTAATTCTTGTATTAACTTTTCAAAACTCACCGTGCGCACCGTAATTCCAGGCTCTACTTCACGTAACTGTTCTTTCGTCATCCCTTTTGATGCGCTTAAGGCTTTAGCAATTTTATTGGTTAGGTTTTGCTCATGAAACCCACCGATATGACCTAATTCGCTTGAACGAAAACAGATGGTACGTGAAAAATCAAGGGTGCTCTCTAACACCAAATATACCACGACATTGTCGCGATGGGATTGGGCGACAAAAATGGTGTTCATTAAGGTGTGGGCTAAAATTTCAGTATGAGCCGATTCGCCAATACCCGCTAAAAACTGCTGACTATCAACTGGAGCAGCTCTGGCTCTAACTACAAAAGCGCGCATCGGTATATCCTATTTGAAAGTAAATTAAGCATAAAGCGGATAACGTAGTCGAATAATCAATCAGTTACAGCTTTTATTGTCGCTATTATCCCAGTTTTAAGCTTGACTGTAACCTGATTAATCTAATGGTTGAGTTTTAGCTGGCATAGACAAGTACAATTGAGCAATACGCTTGTTAAAACAAGCGCTAAGCGTGATGTGATTGAGCATGCTGAAGTGAGATTTATTCAACTGTTGATGCTGCTCATCAGGCCAATAAAAGGCTGTTTAGTTCTATATTATTGATAGGTAAAATAATAAGGCCAAAAATAAAAAGTCACAGAGGTTAGCTGAGACTTTTAGATTTGACCAATTAAGGTTATTGATAATATAGCTTATTTCATCGGTGACAGTAGTGCAGGATTCGTGACTAAGTTTCTCACACCATGAGGATGATCTTCTTTGAACACGTTACCCTCACACCAGTTACCGACAGTGTCAATATTCACTTTCGCGACTTTAGGATGAACACTCCAAGACACTTGAAATGGCGAACCGACTTGATTGTAGCTTGGGCCTGTTGTTGAGCCAAGATATTGAATCGCTTCGCCAGTATTACTAAGCATATTCAGTGCTTGGTGAAGTCCATTTTTGATATCTAATGCCGTTAATGTTGAAAAATCTAGCGCTTTAGCGTCATTGACTAAGACAAAGACTTGCGTTTCAACTCGTAGCTGTGGGTTATTGATTGCCTCGTTTAAGCAAGCGCCTAATGTTGGGCCAGGGCTAACCTGTGCACTTGAATATACATAATGGACTTCTATGGTATCACCAGAGATTAAAGCGCCGTGTTCACTAGAGCAAATAGCATGGTCCACTGGCATCAATTCGGCTTTAGTTAATTTACCTGAATATTGATAGCCAGATGTCACGCCTTGGCCATTGCCGTTACCGGCATAGGTAGTAAATTCACCTCCTGAATGTTCAGCATTTTTATGGAAATGGATGTTACATAAATTCATTTCTGTATAAGCTGGCGCAGGAGAAAAATTGATTGGATTGGTTCCTACCAGTGAGTTTAAATCTCGGGGTGATTGAGGCCCAAAACCTCTACCTTTAGTACTATTTGCAAGGTTTTCCCTTTGTGTAGCAATAACATTATCAGCTATCGAGATCTGATGTTCGCTGTGGTTTTCCTTCGCAATTGCACTCATAGAAAGCGATAGTGTTGTTATTGTTACGATAAGTGGTTTGATCATTGTTATGTCCTATAACACGATGATGTTCATGTATCGAAGATAACATTAGTTGGCTAATCATTAATACGCCAGTAAAGGTCTATGATCAGTACTGTTATGTGTCGCTATTAGCGAATTGATTTAACGCGTATTAGAGAATAATTGTTGTTTGAAACGGATGAGGAATATCTGCGTACAGAGAGGGATGGGTAAATTGCAGGGCCGATAGCTTGAGTACAATCATTATCCTCCCTAAATTGTCAGAGGATAATGATTGTTATGTGTCTGGGCAGCCTAGGATCGCTACGCCCGATGTTAGTTTTTTAGTTCAAGGATCACTGATTGCAGTGGTTGCAGGTTAATATCAACACTGGCACCACCTTGGTTATTTAAAATAAGTTGCTGACTTATTGTGTTATTTGTTAATAAGTTCGTCAGCGTTTTATTGCCTGTAATATGCCAGTTTTGTATTAACGTCTTTGGTAACACAAGGGTAAATTGTTTGCTTTGTTTTTGGCTGAAATTACTGACAATGATCAATTGTTGGTTGTGGTTAAAACGGCTAAAAGCAAATACTTGGTTATCGTAACCTTGAGTATTCAGCTGGCGCTGTAGGGTGTCTAATTCCATGTAATCACCGCTTAACGCCGATGCTGTATGGCTTAGGCTTAATAGCGTTTGATAATAGGTGCGCAGGGCTTTTTCATCGGCTGTGGATTGGCCGCCATCAAACTTGCCGTTATTCATCCAACGTTGATGGGCTGGCACGCCCACATAGTCAAAAATACTAGTGCGAGTCGGTTGGCCAAAGCCTGCTATTTCAGCGCCTTGTTCGCCCACATCTTGGCCAAAATACAATAAGGTAGGTGAGCGACTTAACGTGGTCGATACCACCATAGCAGGTAAGGCGTTAAATGGATTGCCGGCAAAATCGCTGGTATTAATGCGTTGCTCATCATGGTTTTCTAAAAAGTGCAGCATATGCTGGTCGATGTCACTGACTTTTGCTTGAACTGTCGCAATGGCTGCTGTACTGGCCTTACTTTGAATGATGGCTTTTAAGGTGTCGTATAAATCGACTTTATCGTAAAGATAATCCATCTTGCCTAAATGAATATAATCACGGTATAAGTCGGGGTTATACACTTCTGCAAGGATAAATGCGTTTGGATTAGTGTGCTTGATGTGACTATTGAGATAGCTCCAAAATTCCACAGGCACCATTTCGGCCATGTCATAACGAAAACCATCTACGCCTTTGGCTAACCAATATTGGGCGATATGTTCAAATTTACGCCATGAATCGGGAATATTGTTTGCATCTTGAGCTTGCCAAAAGGCTAAATGCTCTGCAGCAGATTTAGTCGCATAGTCACGCGGTAGCGTTGGAAAGTCATGGCGGCCATCAGGTTTAACGCCATAGTTAATTTTAACGGTTTCATACCAATCATTGGCGTCGGGTTTGGCTAAACGCGAACCATTTCCGGTCCATTTAGCGGGCGATTCTTGAAACTTACCATCACTGAGTGGCTGAGCTTCACCGCCTAATGCTTGATAGCCATTTGACGCATCAGGGACTTGAAAATCTTCACCGACCACATAGTAAAAATTGTTGTGCCTGCTGTATACCTTGGTTTTATCGTCATTAGCACCAAAGTCTAGTTCACCTTTGGGCGCTGAAATAGAGTGATAATTTCGTGCGACATGGTTTGGCACTATATCGATGATAACTTGCATGTCATTGGCGTGAGTTCTGGCGATCAGTGCTTCAAACTCTGCCAAGCGGCTAGCCGGATTATTAGCTAAATCCGGATTGACGTTGTAATAATCTTTTACGGCATAAGGTGAGCCCGCACGGCCTTTGACAACATCAGGATCATCATTACTAATGCCATAGGCAGTATAATCATTGATCAGCGCATGATGTGGTACCCCAGTATACCAAACGTGAGTGGTACCTAAGGATTTGATATCTTGTAATGCCACATCCGTGAAGTCGCTAAATTTACCTACACCATTAGCTGCAATTGTGCCCCAAGGTTTATTTGTGGTGTTAGTGTTGCCATACAGACGTGTGAATACTTGATATACCACAGGTTTGCCCGTTGCAGGTATTTGGGTGGTTGGAGTAACTGATAGTTTATCTTTATCGATTTTTATCGATGTATTGGTTTGTTCAACTTTACTAGGTTGGCAAGCACTTAATCCTAAACCCAGCATACAGGCGATAATCAACACTTTTACGCTTGGTGACGGTAGGTGAATGTGAAGTTGGCTTACTAACGGTTTGGTGATGGGGCCCATGAGTCTCTCTTTTATTGTTTTTATTGGCGTGTTTGTATTGAAGACAATAGAAACACGCCATAATTTGCAGTACCTTAATGATTGAATCGTCTACATATCAGCGTTCAAGTTTAAGTATAGTGACACCTTTATTAGCCAACGAAAGTGGCTTGGATAATGAATACGATTGTTTGCTGATAATATCAACGCCCATAGTATTGTCATTAATAGCAGGTTTAAAGCGCTGTAAATCAAGCTCAACGGCTTGGGTATTTTTATTGTAGATGACCAGTAAGGTTTCATTGCCTTGATGACGGCTTTGGACATAAATACCGTCTTGAGGCACAAAGTGCTGCAATTTACCTTGTTGAATCGCTAACGAGTTTTTACGGTAATTGAGTAATGTACGCACAAAAGTCAGTGCTTCAGTTTGTTGTGGATCCAAGCCTTTTCCTGTAAACACATTGACACTGTCTTGTGGCCAGCCACCCGGAAAATCACCCCGAACAGCGCCGTCGTTACGGCCTTCTGCAGGGCTTTGCATGACTATTTCTGAACCGTAAAATATTTGCGGAATACGGTTGCTGGTGAGCACATAAGCCATGGCCATTTTGTACAGTTCAATGTCGTTTTTCATTAAACTATAAATACGGTTAGTGTCGTGATTACCTTCAAATAACACTAACTGACTTGGATTGGCATACACCACGTCGTTAGCCAACATTTGATAAAGGTCGATAAAGCCGGCTCCCCAATCTTCTTCTTTAGTTAAGCTGGCTATGAGCGTGTCGTAAAGCGGGAAATCCATCATGCTGGGTGCAAAAGATTGATACCCATCGGCATTTTTCTTTCCTGCCTGCCAGTAGCTCACCGTCACTGGATTACTGCTCCATTCTTCACCAACGATATTAAAATGAGGGTATTCATCCATAATGGCTTTTGACCAAGCAGTTAAAAACGCTTTATCTGCGTAAGAGTAAGTATCTTCGCGAATACCGCTCAACCCTGCATATTCGACCCACCAGATACTATTTTGGATTAAGTATGTTGCCATGTGTGGATCGCGTTGATTGAGGTCTGGCATGGTGACGTCAAACCATCCGTCGCTAAAATCAGTTTTGTCTGCATTCACAGAGTAAGGATCTTGTACTGTAGTGCGTCTATGGCTTGAGTAACTGACATCGGTTGGATCTTTTAGCCAACGTGATTGGCCATTAATCCAGGTGTTGCTCGGCATACTGCTCATCCACTGATGGCCTGAACCCATATGATTAACCACGACATCCTGAATGATCCCAATACCAAATGATTGCGCTTCTTCTACGAGTGATTGGTATTCTTCATTGCTGCCAAAACGTGGATCTATGCGATAGAAATTGGTGGTGGAATAACCATGATAAGAATACTCTTGTTGGTTATTTTCAAGCAGTGGATTTATCCATAACTGGGTCACACCTAAGTCATGTAAGTAGGGCAGTGCTTTGCGGATCCCCAAAATATCACCGCCATGGCGACCGCCATCAAAACTGCGGTCAGCTTTTTCAAGCATGTCTGGCTGATTATCATTGTCTGGATTACCGTTAACAAAACGATCCGGGGTAATTAAGTAAATCACATCTTTATTACTAAAGCCTTGGCGATCTCGTGAGCCTTTTTTGCGCGTTTGTAGCTCATAATCAAATTGTTCAATTAACTGATCATCTTTAAATAAGCCTAAGATCAGTTGTTGTGGTTTAGCTTGGCTTAAATCCAAATTAACGAATAGATGATTATTGCTATCAGTTCTATCAACATTAATCAGCGTGACACCTTGAGCCTTAATTAATTTAACTTGGCTTTCACGAATATTTTCCCCCGTAAGCAATAGTTGTAGCTGGGGTTGTTGCATGCCTGCCCACCATGACATTGGCTCGACACTGAGTGTTGCATTGGCCGACATGGCATATGTGCTCAATGCACAACCGAGTAAGAAGCTTGATGCTAATCTGCCCAGGTGTTGTTGGTAGGCTTGTGCTAAATGGGGGTAATGAAATGACATAGTTACTCATCCTGTATTTTTTGTTGTTTATTGATGACGGTTAATTAGTCGCTTAAGATAATTAAATCAAGTTGTTATATAAACCAGTTACAGCGCTGCAATATAGTCTTTATGGCTCGGCATTTGACTCACAGTGGTGTTAATAACCTTACGGATATTAGTTAAGTAGTCGGTTAAATCATCTTGGCTGACCGCTTGTGTAAGCGGATGATAATCCTCTGGAATAATGCCTTGTCCTAACATCACCTGGATCCAGGCTGCTTCAGTAAACAATTCATCTTGATGCCTGAAAACTGTTGCTGTGGCTTTAAATAAATCGATTTTATGTTGCAAGCTTTCGGGAATGTCCATATCGCGACATTGCTGCCATAAACCGCGTTCATCGTCGGCAGATTGCTTTGCATTAAGATGATAATGCAAAATAATAAAGTCGCGGATTTGCTCAAACTCAGTTTGTGATTGGCGATTAAATTCATCAATGTGCTGGGGTTGAATACCGTTTCGAGGAAATAATTTAGTTAAACGAATGATTGCTGATTGGATTAAATGTAAGCTGGTGGACTCTAACGGCTCTAAAAATCCACTCGATAAACCAATAGCCACGCAGTTTTTATGCCATTGCTTGACGCGCCTGCCAGTGGTGAAGTTTATTTTACGCGGCTCGGCTAAGGGTTTTCCATCTAGGTTGGCTAATAAATGCTGTTTTGCTTGTTCGTCGCTCATATGTTGGCTGCTATATACAATGCCATTGCCTGTACGATGTTGCAGTGGAATACGCCATTGCCAACCAGCATGGTGGGCAGTGGCTTTAGTGTAAGGCGTAAGGGGAGAGGTGCTTTCACAAGGCACTGCATATGCGCTGTCACAAGGTAGCCAATGCTGCCAGTTTTCGTATTCAACGCCTAATGCCTGTTCAATTAACAATGCACTAAAACCCGAACAATCAATAAATAAGTCGCCACTAATACAAGGACCATTTTGTAAGGTGACACTTTTTATACTGCCATCGGTGCTAAGTTCGGTGCTGGTAATAATGCCTTCAACTCGATTGATACCACGTTGAACACTGTATTGGCGTAGCAAGTTGGCATATAAGCCTGCATCAAAGTGGTACGCGTGGGTAATACCGCTCATTTGCGCTTGAGCAATGGTTTTAATGGGTTGAAATTTGTTGTGTTTGGCCGCTTGATAGTTAAGCGAGTATTGCCAAAAGTCATTGGCATTATATTGACTGCCATTGGCTTGAGAAGGATTGCTTGGAGAAAGATTGGCCTGAGCACTAAGCCAATAATGATGAAATGAGGTAAAGCCTAGGTCACGGCCAATATTACCAAAGGCGTGCATATAAGCTTCGCCTTGTTGATGCCAATTTTGAAATTCAATACCCAATTTATAAGTGGCTTGAGTGGCTTTGATAAAATCAGTTTCACTAATCCCAAGTACACTGTTAAATATCTGCAGTGGCGGGATAGTGGCTTCACCCACACCGATAGTACCTATGGCGTCGGATTCAATAAGGGTGATGTTGAGTTGTTTGTTAAACAACTTGGCTAACATGGCTGCGGTCATCCAGCCCGACGTTCCGCCGCCTACAATGACAATGTTTTTTATTATCGTTTGGTCCATTGTTATCGCCTTTTAACTATTTAGGATTTATTTTTACTGAACCCGACAAAGTAAAAAAGCCCCTGTAATAGGTTACAGAGGCTTTTTTGTCGGTTTAGTACATTCTACAAGCCCATTAGAACTTGTAGTTTGCGCCTAACATAAAGTTACGACCGTAGTTTTGATAATCACGTACTAAACGTTGGTCATCACCAGTGTAAGACGTAAATGGCTCGTTGGTTAAGTTATTCACTTGGAACTGTACTGATAAACCGTATAGCGCATCGATACCGCTTTCAGTAAAGTCATAGCCAATTTGCGCATCAACAACCGTTTCTGCTTTGATGTTAACGTTTTCACGTTGAAGACTGATTTTAGTCACTTCACCTAAGAAGTCACTGCGGTAACGAGAGCTGATACGGGCTTCGAAACCTGAGTTTTCATAGTAAACAGTGGCATTGAAGGTTTTTTCAGAAAGACCAGGCAGAGTCGTTGGATCGCTGTCTGCAGTTTCTTTTACTTCGCTGTCGTTGTATGAACCACTTAAGATAGTACCAAAACCACTTAGAGAATCAGCAAACAAACCAAAGTCGATTGATAACGAGGCCTCAATACCTTGTACATAACCGCCATTACCATTTAAAGGTTGGCTGACATTACCAATTGGGTTGTCACCTGGGTTCTGTGGCAAAATAGTGCTGAAATCAAAGTTAGTTTGTTGATCATAAACGTAGTTTTCTAAGTCTTTGTAGAACACTGCCAATGAGAAATAACCTTGGTCACTAAAATAGTTTTCATAGCTAATGTCGTATTGACGCGCTAACCAAGGACGTAGTTCTGGATTACCAGCGCCACCAGACCAGTTAACACCATCATTAGGGTTTTGAGTGTAGCTAAAGTTAACGTTAGCATTCATTTTGTCCATACGAGCACGGGTTAACGTACGCGCAGCAGCAAAACGTAACATTTGACCATCGGCAACTTCAAAGCCTAAGTTCATGCTAGGTAACCATTCAAGGTATGAGTCACCCGCAGTGCGAGGCGTTAAAGTCACAACGCCATCTTCAACTGTGGCCACTGTACCGTCTGAGTTTTGGTTTGTGTTTACAGCTTGAATACCGACGTTACCCGTCAAAGGAAAACCGAACAATTCAGATTCTATATTGGCTTTAACATAAGTCGTGGTGACTTCTTCTGATACAGCCCAAGAGTTAGTCGCACGTGATAAATCCACATCTGCTACGTCAGTTTCGGTATAACCACCAGCATTATAAAACGCTAATGAGTCATAACTTAGTACGTCACCCATGCCAAAGAAATCAAGTGAAGTTGGTGATAGTAAATACTGTTCAGGAACGGTCTCTAAGTAATTATCAGATCCGTCATAGCCTGCTAAAGTCAGGTAATAACCTTTATCAAGTTTGCTTTTATCGCGATTAGTGCGGTTAACACCAAACTCGACACTGCGCACTGCACCTTCATCAAACACGTATTCTGCTGTTAAACGGAATGATTTAAGTTCATCGTCAATTTCAGGCTTGTTAATAAAACCGTCTTGAGTATTAGCGCCCAGTGGGCTGCCCCAACCGAGTGGATCACCTAATTTAATGACATTAGGATCTGCATAGTTAAGGCTATGAGTAAAGTCGTAGCCGCCATTTCCATTGTAGTTAAAACCTAAGTCATCCACTGCGCCGACGCCGGTTCCACGGCCTGTGCCACTGTAGCTTTCCATACCAATATCGGTACGTTCAGCTTTTGATAGGGCAATATCAGCTTCTACGCGCCAGTTATCATTGATGGTAAACTTGTTATTCCAACCAATCGCAAGCGATTTAGCATCTCGTTTGTTAACATCGTTACGCACAACGACTTCGGCACCATTAATGGTTCCTTGAGTGACTAAACCGTCTTCAGCAGTGGTCGATGTTACGCCGCCATTAGTGCCCCAAGCAGCAGGAATTTCGATACCACGTAAACGTTGATCATCAGTAAATTTTGTATAGTAAATATCAACAACTGAAGTGAATTTTTCGTTAGGTGCGTATTCAAATACTGCTAATACACCATCACGTTCTAATTCGCTTGAACGCACAAATGGTTTTGCGCCACCTAAAACACTGTCACCAGCATCATTTTCAGGGTAACCCCATGCCTGCCAGCGTTCTTCTTGGTTAGGGGACATCATGCGCGCATAACCTAGGGCAATACCTATGGTGTCATCAGCAAACTGGTCAATATATGAAATACTGCCACGGTAACCGGTATCGCTTGAACCACTATTAAGTGAGCCTAAGTCGTTCATTTCGCCGCGAAGCGACATGGCTATCGTTTGTTCGCCATGAGTTAACGGGCTAATCGTTTGCATATCTACCGTGCCGCCGATGGCTTGCGCCATGACAGAAGCATCTGGTGTTTTGTATACCACCACACGGTTTAATAATTCAGAAGGGTATTGGTCAAACTCAACACCACGGTTATCGTTTACCGAGGCTTGCTCGCGACCATTTAATGTTGCAGTAGTGAAATCTGGACCTAAACCACGGATAGAGATAACGTTAGCTCGGCCATCAAGGCGCTGTGCTGATACGCCAGGTAAACGGGCGAGTGATTCTGCAATACTAACATCGGGTAATTTACCGATGTCTTCGGCTGAAATGGCTTCAACAATTGATGACGAAGACATTTTTAGTGATTGTGATTCTTGTAAGCTGCGACGAATACCTGTGACTTTTACCACTTCAATATTTTCGTCGGCAGTTGCCGTAGTATTTACGTCATCAGCAGCGTAAGCAGTCATGCTTGCACCAGCTGCAACTAACGCCAGCGTGAGTAGGCTCGGTTTAAATAGCAACATCAATATTTCCCCTTTTGTGGATACTTAACAACGTAAAGTACAAGTTGAGTGTTAGTATCCTTTTGATTTTTGGTTACATTCTTTATTGTGTTTTTACCTCAGCATGCTTAATTAACTTTTGTAAGTGACTGCATAAGTGCTGAAGTTATGACCAAATTGTTGCACAACAGTGACGATACTACTCCCAGTTCAGTTTTGCCGACAATATTATGCATACGTATTCAGCGCTAATCATGGCTAATTAGTGACAGTTTTTTACAATTTTGAAACAACTGAGTGGGGCTTTGTATCATACTTAATTCGTTGTATTAATGAGGCTTATAGCGTTTTAGTTGTATGTTGCAAGCTAATTATTTCTTTGCATACGTATGCAGGTGTATTGAACCTGATTTCCTTATTCACGTATCCTCGGGGTAATAAAAAAACACTAGCGAACTGTTACGCAGTCGCAACATCAAGGTAACTCGTCGATTTATTTCAGGGTTAACTTACTTCTAAGGGGATGCAATGGGTCAGGTCAGTTGGTGGCGCGGCGGAGTGATATATCAAGTTTATCCTCGCAGTTTAATGGATACTAATGGTGACGGTGTTGGTGATTTACAGGGCATCATTGCTAAACTTGATTATATTGCCAGCCTGAATGTTGATGCAATTTGGATTTCGCCGTTTTTTAAGTCGCCAATGAAAGACTTTGGCTATGACATCAGCGACTATCTCGAAATTGACCCGCTGTTTGGCACCATGGCTGATTTCGATCAGCTTATCGAAAAAGCCCATCAGTTAAATATCAAGGTCGTGATTGACCAAGTGCTAAGCCATACTTCAGACCAACATGCTTGGTTTGAGCAAAGTCGTCAAAGCCGAGACAATGACAAAGCTGACTGGTATGTGTGGGCTGATCCTAAAGACGATGGCAGTGCGCCTAATAACTGGCTCGCCATTTTTGGTGGTTGTGCATGGGAGTGGGAACCTCGTCGTCAGCAATACTATCTGCATAACTTTCTCAAAAGTCAGCCGGATGTAAACTTCCACTGTCCTCAGGCTCGTCAAGCGGTATTAGACAATGTTGAGTTTTGGCTCAAAAAAGGCGTTGACGGTTTTCGCCTCGATGCGATTACGTTTTGTTACCACGATGAACAATTACGTGACAACCCTGCTAAACCCAAAGATAAGCGCCAAGGCCGTGGTTTCAGTGAAGATAATCCTTATGCTTACCAATATCATTATTACAATAATACTCGGCCGCAAACCGTTGGCTTTATTGAACAGCTGCGGGCGTTAATTAATCGTTATCCTGGCGCCGTCACCTTAGGTGAAGTGTCATCTGAAGACTCGTTAGCCACTATGGCTGAATACACTCAAGGTGATGACCGATTACATATGGCCTACAGTTTTGAGTTGTTAACCGATGACTTTAGCGCGGCTTATATTCGTCAAACCGTGGAAGAACTAGAAGCTAGTATTGGTGATGGTTGGCCATGTTGGGCCATAGGTAATCATGATGTTAAAAGGGTTGCATCTCGTTGGGGTAAAGCCAGCGTGAACCCAACAATGGTGAAAATGCTCAATGCGATGTTATTTTCATTACGTGGCAGTGTGTGCAGTTATCAAGGGGAAGAGCTAGGGTTAACGGAAGCCTCAATTGAATATGACCAGTTACAAGATCCTTTTGGCATTGCCTTTTGGCCGATGTTTAAAGGTCGTGATGGATGCCGTACCCCGATGCCTTGGGTCAAAGGGGCTGCTAATGCAGGCTTTACTGAAGCAACGCCTTGGTTACCTATCGATCCTGCACATAATAATAGTGCTGTGGATGTGCAAGAAGCTGATCAAGATTCGATTTTGCAAAGTTACCGTCATTTTTTACAGTGGCGCAAAAAGCAACATTTACTGATTGAGGGTGATATTACCTTTATTGACAGTCATCCTGATGTGTTAGCCTTCATCCGCAGTCAAGATGATCAGCGCATGCTAGTGTTGTTTAATTTGTGTGGTGAGCAACAAACTTTTGCATTAAATGAGTTACGATTGTCTTCAATTATAGACGATCATGGGTTACTCTGTGGCGCGCAAGATATACTGGACCCTGCAACTATTGTGTTGCCAAGCTTCGCCAGTTTTTATGGCCTACTTGGATAGCATGACGAAGCCGAAATACTGCTGTATTTCGGTTTTTTTTGGATTATTTTTTGATTGAACTATTTTCAGTATATTGGCGATAAAGTTTTACACTATCATAGCGGATGTGATGGTGAGTTTAACGATTAAAAACAGTAGTATAACAATAATCATTAAGAAGAGATCTCCCTATGGCTACAGCAATTCACAGTACCCTTGAAACAACAGAAACAGGCAATAGTGGTAATTACCGCTTTGCGCTCGTGTCACTGACATCATTATTTTTCATGTGGGGATTCATTACCTGCTTAAATGATATTTTAATTCCTCATTTAAAAGCTGTATTTTCGTTAAATTACACTGAAGCCATGTTGATTCAATTTTGTTTCTTTGGCGCCTATTTTTTAGTTTCATTACCAGCCGGTAAGTTAGTCAAAAAATTAGGCTATCAAAAAGGTATCGTCACTGGGCTTATTATTGCCTGTATCGGTTGTTTACTGTTTTATCCTGCTGCTGCATTTGCAACTTATGGATTATTTTTAGGTGCATTATTTGTATTGGCATCAGGGATAACTATCTTGCAGGTGGCAGCTAATCCGTATGTGAATGCGTTAGGATCAGTTGAAACAGCCTCAAGTCGTTTAAATTTAACCCAAGCCTTTAATGCGCTTGGCACCACAGTGGCCCCCTTTTTTGGCGCGGTATTAATTTTGTCGGTAGCGTCAGGTGCATTAGATGGACTGGATCACGCCCAAGCCGAAGCTGAAGTGGTTAAGCTGCCCTATTTAATTCTTGCTGCAATGCTCGGTTTGCTGGCTTTAATTTTTGCCAAGCTTAATTTACCTAAGATTACCGAACACAATGATACTTCTGATACTGGTGTGGTAACTCACAATGGTAAAACTAGCGCATTACAAAGCATTCACTTGGTCCTGGGAGCAATTGGTATTTTTGTATATGTTGGGGCAGAAGTCTCAATTGGCAGCTTTTTAGTGAGTTTTCTAGGTGAAGAGCAAATTGCAGGTTTGCAAGAAGCTGATGCCGCTAAGTACATTACTTACTACTGGGGCGGCGCCATGGTTGGCCGTTTTGTGGGCTCTGTGATTATGCAGAAAATTCCTGCAGGGACCTTATTAGCATTTAATGCTTGCGTCGCCGCGACTTTGGTTTTGATTGCTATGAACAGCAGTGGTGCCGTAGCCATGTGGTCAATTTTAGCTGTAGGTCTATTCAATTCAATCATGTTCCCAACCATCTTTAGTTTAGCGCTACGAGATTTAGGTCCACATACCTCTCAAGGAAGTGGTATTTTATGTTTGGCGATTGTCGGTGGGGCGATTTTACCACTGTTACAAGGGGTGTTGGCCGATAATATGGGGCTGCAATTGGCGTTTATTCTGCCGGTTGTATGTTATGCCTTTATTGTCTTTTATGGTGCTAAAGGCTCAAGAATGTAGTGTCGTGTAAACACTCACTTATGTCATGATGAAAAAGCGGCTTCGGGCCGCTTTTTTATTTAAAGCAATATATCATTGGTCTGTGGTTTATCTTGAGGATAACTCGCAAACAGAGTCCGAATGAGTTAAAGCGATAAACTGACGTTAAATGGATTGACGAAATGACTGATTTAATCACCCAACTGAAGGGACAAAGGCCGATATTGCCTTGCTATCAAGTGTTTTAATCCCTATGATCAGCACGTTTTTAAATTGAACGTAATCTTAGATAGAGAGCCCCCATGTTGACTTATCCGTTGTCAGGCAGTTCATCAGAGTTAGTCTTAAATGTACTTACTATGGTGTTAACCCGAGGAAAACCATTAGATAGAGCTTACTCAGAGCATTTTTCTGGTTTAACGCTTAACCCATCAGAGCAAGCGCGGATCACGCAGGTCACTGGCGATATTTTACGTCGATTAAACTTATATTGTTTTCTTGTGGATATTGAACCGGAAGAATTCGATCGTTTAGGATCGAAGTTACTCAACGGTTGGCACGTCTTTCACGGTTTAGATTTACCCAAAATGCAGTATTCATTGCAGATTGAGCAAGCGAAATTTGATGCTAACCTTGAACAGGCCAAAATGGATCCTGTGCTTTGGGACGGTTGCCCACAATGGCTAGACTTACTTGGACAAGCACAATTAGGTGATAAATGGCCAGCTGAACGTGCAGCACTTGCCGAGCAACCAAAACGTTATTTACGCGTTAATGAGCTTAAATGTGACCGTGAAAAATTGATCAGTCGCTTACAAAAAGAAGGTGTAACAGCTGTGCCTTTGGATGATGTGGCTTCTGCAATTGAGGTAACGTCTGACTCAGCACTGTTTCGAACTGACGCCTTTAAAGACGGCTGGTTTGAACAACAAGATGCCGGATCGCAATTGGTTGCCGATGCCGTTGGCGCAAAACCGGGTATGCGAGTTGTTGATGCTTGTGCTGGTGCGGGTGGTAAAACCTTACACATTGCTGCACAGATGCAGGGCAAAGGCCGTTTGTTAGCCATGGATGTTGAGCAATGGAAACTCGATAATCTTAAAACACGCGCTAAACGTGCAGGTGCTCATAATGTTGAAACGCGGATTATCGCCAGTTCGAAAACCATTAAACGCTTAAAATTAACCGCAGACAGGGTATTGTTAGATGTCCCTTGTTCTGGGCTTGGGGTATTGAAACGAAATCCGGATTCTAAATGGCGTGATACTCCAGAGCGCTTGCCAGTATTGATTGAATTACAAAAGCATATTTTACAAAGTTATAGCCGCATGGTGAAAGTGGGCGGCATGTTAATTTATGCAACTTGCTCAATTATGCCTGAAGAAAATCGTCATCAAGTGGATGCTTTTCTAGCTGAAAATCCGCAGTTTTCGCTGATAGAAGATGAAAATATTTTAGTGTCGGAACGTGGTTTTGATGGCTTCTACCTAGCTAAGATGGAACGGATAGCAGAATAGTTATTCATCATTACTCTTTTTTACAAGCACGACATTGATTATTAATCACTTAAAAACAGCGCAAAAATATTGTGCTGTTTTTTTATGGGGAATATTTAGGGTTTAGGTGTAATTAATTTATTAAAAAAACGTTAATATATTGATAATATTCTCACAAATGCATAATCTTATGTGTATTATAAAAGTATGTCGAATCATTCGTTGTGATGTTGGAGTGTTATGGATATAGGTCCGCATATCAATAAATTCATAGAAGATACGCCTCAAGCCGATTTTCGTGAATCGAGTATTGAGCGTTACAGTGCAATACTTGATATGGTACTAAAGGGCCTTCCATTAGGCGAAATGCTTCACGCCTTAATATTGTTGATTGAAGCTCAAAAGATAGGCACTCGAGCATCTGTGTTGTTATTGAGTGATGACGGTAAACGTCTACTATTCGGGGCGGCGCCAAATCTTCCAGAAGAATATAATAATGCCATTAACGGTGTTGAGATCGGCGCTGATGTCGGTTCTTGTGGAGCCGCGGCATATACCTGTGAAAGAGTGATTGTTGAAGATATTGAACATCATCCCAATTGGACAAAGTATAAAGAATTACCGCTTAAAGCGGGATTAAAATCGTGTTGGTCAGAACCGATAAAAGACAGCAATCAAAAAGTACTCGGCACGTTTGCCATGTATTACGACACGGTTAAATCGCCTTCAGAGCTAGATTTATATTTAATTCAAGAGGCGGCACGTTTGGCCAGTTTAGCCATTGAACGCAGTCGTGGCATGCATATTCAACGTTTAAGCAGCACAATATTTAACAGTTTGCCTATCTCGCTAGTGATCACCAGTGAAGATAATGTCGTTTTGTCTGCTAACCCTGTTTTTAAGTCGTTAACATCTACCTATTATGCCAATCTTAAGTTATTCGATGTTCATCGTTTTTTAAGCCACTCCAAAGCGGAGGAGGTTGCAGATTTATTTGAACATTTAAAACGCGGGCATGCTTGGAAAGGGGAGTTAAAAGGACTTAAAACTGATAATGATATCATTGACATAGCGCTCAATGTGACGGTTATTAGAGATACCTTTACTCAACAAAATTGTTTTGCATGGCTAATTACTGATATTTCTGCACGTAAAAATGCTGAGAAAATAATAAGTTTCCAAACTAATTATGATCAATTAACCGGATTGTCAAACCGCAAGTACTTGTTTGAAACTCTGCAAGCAATGAAGTGCAAAAATAGTATTGATGCTAAAAGGCAAGAATTCAGTTTGATGCTGATGGACATTGATCACTTCAAACAAATTAATGATACGTTTGGCCATGATAACGGTGATCTGGTTCTCAAATTAGTCGCGCAACGTTTGTTAAATACAATTCCCGAGAATGTCCTTATTGCCCGTATTGCCGCTGATGAATTTGCCTTGGTCATACCGGGAAAAATGTGTACTGAGTCATTGATAAGTATGTTTAACAACATCACTGATGAGTTAAAAAAGCATTTTATTATTGCCGACCAAGATATGATGTTATCAATGAGTACCGGTCTTGCTCGTTATCCTTATGATGCCGATAATGTTGAACAAATATTAAATTGTGCCACTCAAGCTATGTACAGTGCCAAAGCGCATGGCCGTAATTGTATGCAGTTTTTTAATCAACAAATTCAAAAAGATGCCGAAAGAAATGCGGAACTGCATCTCTACCTCAAAACAGCATTAATCCAAAATGAATTTCAGTTGTATTATCAACCAATTGTTAATCCTTTTACCGCTCAAATTACCAAAGCTGAAGTCTTGTTACGCTGGATACATGATGACCAGTTTATTTCCCCAGATGAGTTCATTCCTATTGCAGAGGAGTCTGGGCTAATTGTCCAAATCGGTGAGTGGGTACGAATGCAAGCGTTAACAAGTATTGTCGCGATGCAAAAAAGTGATTTTACTATCCCGTTATCCATTAACGTGTCCACTATTGAGTTTTGGAATACTGATTTACAACATCGTTTTGCCGCTTACTTTGATGTGTTACAGCAACAATTTGGGCTTGACGTTTTTCCTTACTCTCTGCTTACTCTTGAAATAACAGAATCATTAATGATGTCGCAACAAGACAGCATAAATCAGTTACTGACAGATTTAAGGCATCGCGGCATGCAGATTTCGGTAGACGATTTTGGTACCGGATATTCTTCTTTATCGTATTTAGTTAACTTCCCCGTTGATCAAATCAAAATTGATAAATCATTCATTCAACGAATTTCATCAGGTTCACGTCACAAATCCTTAATTGAAGCCATTGTTAGCATGAGTCGTGCATTAGACTTATCGATTGTTGCTGAAGGAGTGGAGACCGAAGCAGAGCTTGATTTTATTAAGCAGCAAAACATAGACGCTGTACAAGGTTACTACTTTCATAAACCGATGCCACAAGAGGCGTTTTTCGATTTGTTAGCTAAACAAGCCGAATCAATAGCAAGATTAAAATAGAACGGCAGAACGTCAATTACCCAGAATGATGAGTAGAGTGATGCCAGCAAGTTAATATATTCATATCCTGGTTGATAAGTTCATTTTCTTAATCTGAATAGTGAAGTAAAAAAAATGCCGCATCAATTAATGCGGCATTTTTATTTAGTAAGGCAATGTTAGGTCAAAATAAATTAAGCCAACATGCTCTTAGGTTCAGTAAATTCAAGGCTTAATGCTTCAGCCACTTCTTTACAGACTAATTTTCCGTGGATAACATTTAAGCCATTAAGTAAATGCTTGTCATTTAATAATGCTTGTTTGTAACCTTGGTTCGCCAACTTGATAATGTAAGGAAGCGTTGCATTGTTTAATGCAAACGTCGAAGTGCGGGCAACTGCACCTGGCATATTTGCCACACAGTAATGCACAACGTCGTCAACAATATACGTTGGGTCTTGGTGCGTCGTTGCGTGTGATGTTTCAACACAGCCACCTTGGTCAATTGCTACGTCAACAATCGCGCTACCAGGCTTCATACGCTTAACCATATCTCTGGTAATCAATTTTGGTGCCGCTGCACCAGGAACCAATACACCACCAATCACAAGATCGGCTTCTAATACATGGCGTTCAATGGCATCCGCTGTTGAGTAAATCGCTTTTACAGCAGAACCAAACTGAATATTCAAGCGACGTAATGCATCGATACTACGATCTAATACAACAACGTCAGCACCCATACCTACAGCCATTTGTGCAGCATTAGTACCTACCATACCGCCGCCAATTATGACAACTTTAGCAGGCTCAACACCCGGTACACCACCAAGCAACATACCACGTCCGCCTAATGATTTCTCAAGAGCACGAGCACCAGCTTGGATTGACATGCGCCCAGCCACTTCTGACATAGGTGCAAGTAATGGTAATCCACCACGGTCATCTGTTACGGTTTCATAAGCAATACACACAGCACCGCTGGCGATTAGCTCATTTGTTTGTGTTAAATCTGGTGCAAGATGTAAATAAGTAAATAAAATCTGGTCGTGACGTAGCATTGCACGTTCAACGGTTAGCGGCTCTTTTACTTTTACAATCATCTCTGCTTTAGCAAAAACTTCAGCTGCAGTGGCTAAAATCGAGGCACCAGCGTCTATATAATCTTGATCGGTAAACCCAATCCCCACACCCGCTTCTGATTGTACAAAAACATCGTGACCTTTTAAGGTCAATTCACGTACGCTTGAAGGGACCATGCCTACACGGTATTCGTGGTTTTTGATTTCTGTTGGAACACCAATAATCATTTTTGAGCCTCGATTGACATAAAACCCACTTCAAATGGGTATAATTGTTATTAATTGTGACCTGAACGTGCTTATTTCAAGCCACTCTAGTATAGTGCTGCTTTAGCAGATTATGCTGCTGAAATTGCACTTTTTATAGACAAAAATATTGTTTTAAGTACAAAGCAAGGTTAAATATATGGCAAATAGTAAAAGCTTTTCAGTAAAAGATTTAGACCGTATAGATCGCAATATTTTAAATGAGCTTCAATTGGATGGTCGCATTTCGAATGTTGAACTATCAAAACGAGTAGGCTTGAGTCCAACCCCATGCTTAGAAAGAGTGAAAAGGCTAGAAAAACAAGGCTTTATAAGTGGCTATACTGCACTGGTTAATCCACATTTTCTTGGTGCTTCTTTATTAGTATTTGTTGAAATCACTCTTAATCGTGATACTCCTGATATTTTTGACCGCTTTAATCGTGCAGTACAATTACTCGATGATATCCAAGAATGCCATTTGGTCTCTGGTGATTTTGACTACCTATTAAAGACTCGAGTATCAGATATGTCTGCTTATAGACGTTTATTAGGTGAAACATTGCTGAAACTGCCCTCAATTTCAGATACTCGTACTTATGTGGTAATGGAAGAGGTCAAACAGACTAATAAGGTCGCGTTATACAACTTAGGCTAATCCTACAGTTTAATCTCCCATCAAGTCTTTAGCCGTTGATTGATGAATATAGATGACCATTGTCCACTTATATTCATCATCTAATCAAATAGAACTAATCTTTGTATATAAAATCATCATCTTGAGAGTAATCGTTAAGGCTTTTTTGTTTCTGGATTAATTCGGTATAACAATCGATTGAGCTTGACTAATTCAAGGTGCATAATCACTGCAAATACAGTGATATTCTGTTATCTTAACCCTTATTTTTCACTTTTTATGGATTCTTTCGTTTGACTCAGGAAAATAGTCTAAAAACACTCAGTGGCCTTCAACGATTGCTTGAAGGTGGCCTTATTTTATGTTGCATGATCGCGACATACATTCTATTGGCATTATCCAGTTTTAATCCAAGTGATCCAGGCTGGAGTCAGTCGCATTTCCAAGGTGAAATTCACAACTGGACTGGTGCTGTTGGCGCTTGGACTGCAGATGTGCTGTTTTACTTCTTTGGTTTCATCGCCTTTTTAATTCCTATCATGATAGCCACCACGGGTTGGTTTATTTTCAATCGTGCACATCGTTTGTTTGAAATAGATTATTTTTCAGTCGGATTAAGAATTATTGGTTTTATTTTGATGTTGTTAGGCTTAGCTGCATTGGTCAGTATGAATGCCGACAATATGTACGTCTTTTCAGCCGGTGGGGTAGCCGGTGATGTGATTGGTCAGGCGATGTTGCCGTACTTTAATAAGTTAGGAACCACATTATTGCTAATGTGTTTTTTTGGCGCAGGCTTCACTTTAGCGACTGGGATTAGTTGGTTAACCATTATTGAATTAACCGGCTTAGGTTCTATCTGGTGTGCCAAGAAAATATGGCATTTACCTAAATTATTTAAACGAGAAACAGAAACCGAAGATACTAAAGGCTTCCTTTCATTAGTGGATAAATTTACCCAACGTCGTAATGAAATGGATGATCAACATCAGCCAACAAGAACTCAATCTAACAAGCCGGTTAAAACGCCAATCCATATTAAACAAGCAGTCGAGACACCGCAGGTTGTAGAAAAGAAACGTAGCTTCTTTAGTCGCAAGCCTAAACCCGCTGAAGATATTGCGGTTTCAGACATTGATGACCAACAGTTTGATAGTGACGATCGTCAAGAACCGTCAATACAATTTGATCATGAAGACACGCCATTTGCGCCTTGGGTCGCGACAAAAGACGACGTTGACTTCAATCTTGACGACGACAATGATGACCTCGATATTGCTCAGAGTATGAATCACTCTGATAGTGATGAGCCATTTGAGGAAGCTTTTGCCAAACCTCATTCAAAGGGGGCATTAGTTGCACAACAAAAACCGAAAAAAGAAGCCAGAATTGTTGACGGCGTAGTGGTAATCGATGGTCAAACCACGCAACAAGCTCGCCAGAAAATGGATCCTTTACCAAGCATTACCTTGCTTGATGTGCCTGATCGCAAGAAAAATCCTATTAGTGAAGCCGAACTTCAGCAAGTCGCTCGATTAGTTGAAGCAAAGCTGGCCGATTTTAATATTATCGCCAACGTTGTTGGCGTTTATCCTGGCCCGGTGATTACTCGCTTTGAGCTTGAATTAGCCCCTGGGGTCAAAGCCTCTAAAATTACCAATCTTTCGAAAGACTTAGCCCGGTCATTATTATCTGAAAACGTGCGTGTTGTTGAAGTGATTCCTGGTAAAGCTTATGTCGGTTTAGAGTTGCCAAACAAATTCCGTGAAACCGTATTTATGCGTGATGTGCTCGATTCTGCCGCTTTTAAAGACAGCAAATCAACATTATCTATGGTGCTGGGTCAAGACATCGCCGGTGAACCTGTGGTGGTTGATTTAGGTAAAATGCCTCATCTATTGGTTGCCGGTACGACAGGTTCTGGTAAGTCTGTGGGGGTGAACGCGATGATCACCAGCTTATTGTATAAATCAGGCCCGGATGATGTTCGCTTTATTATGATTGACCCTAAAATGCTCGAATTATCTGTGTATGAGGGGATCCCACATTTACTCTGTGAAGTGGTTACCGACATGAAAGAAGCCGCTAATGCATTGCGTTGGTGTGTCGGTGAAATGGAGCGACGTTATAAATTAATGTCGGCATTAGGGGTACGTAACCTTAAAGGTTACAACATCAAAATTAAAGATGCTGCCGCCAAAGGGGAGTACATTCCCGATCCATTATGGAAGTCATCTGAAAGTATGTTAGATGATGCGCCGCCGCTTGAAAAACTACCATCTATCGTGGTGGTGGTTGATGAATTTGCTGACATGATTATGATTGTTGGTAAAAAAGTTGAAGAGTTAATTGCCCGTATAGCCCAAAAAGCTCGTGCTGCAGGGATCCACTTAATATTGGCCACTCAGCGGCCATCGGTTGATGTTATCACTGGTTTGATTAAAGCTAACATTCCAACCCGTATTGCGTTTCAAGTGTCATCACGTATTGATTCTCGTACCATTCTTGATCAGCAAGGTGCAGAAACCTTATTAGGTATGGGGGATATGCTGTATCTTCCACCTGGTACCGGTTTACCTAATCGTGTTCATGGAGCGTTTATTGATGATCACGAAGTTCATAAAGTGGTTGCCGATTGGTGTGCTCGAGGCAAACCGCAATACATTGACGACATTCTTAACGGCGCCACCGATGGCGAGCAAGTATTGTTACCCGGTGAAACCTCAGACAGTGAAGAAGAGTTAGATGCGTTATATGATGATGCCGTTGCATTTGTTACCGAAACGCGCCGTGGCTCTATTTCTAGCGTACAGCGTAAATTTAAAATTGGTTATAACCGTGCCGCCCGTATTATTGAAATGATGGAAAGCCAAGGTATTGTGACAGCTCAAGGTCATAATGGTAATCGTGAAGTATTGGCTCCACCGCCACCGAGATCATAATAGGAATGATAATGAATAAACGTTTTGCTGTATTGAGCCTATTATTAACCACCAGCGTAACTTGCTTTGCCGCGATGGCCGATGACGCCACTGAGCTACGAGCAAAACTGTCTAATATTGATAGTTTGCATGCGACATTTTCCCAGCACGTTACCGACATTAATAATAAACCAATCCAAACTGGCAGTGGCGTATTTGCCCTGGCATATCCCAATCAATTTTACTGGCATTTAACTCAGCCAGATGAATCTTTGATTGTGGCCGATGGCGCTAATTTATGGATTTATAACCCCTTTGCCGAAGAAGTAACCGTAATGGATGTTGCTCAAGCGGTTGATGCATCGCCGATGGCTTTGTTAGTGCATCGAGATGAAGCCACATGGGCTAAATATTCAGTCACCAAACGGGTTATTAATGCGACATCTAGCTGTTTTGATATTCAGCCTAAGAAACTCAACAGTAACGTTATTGCTGTTAGTGTATGTTTTGACGCCAAGCAGTTAGTCAAATTTAACTTAACCGACGAGCAAGGTAATTTAAGCCAATTTTCGCTCACTGAGCAGCGCAGCGTAAAAGCAGACGAGACCAATATCTTTAATTTCGCTGTACCTGATAACGTCGATATAGACGATCAACGCTTAAAGCAAGCTCACTAAGCAGTTTATGGCTAACTTAGGTTTTGATTTCGCCCCAGACTTTCGCCCCTTGGCTGCGCGTATGCGCCCAAGGGATATTAGTGAATACATAGGTCAGGCACACTTATTGGGTGAGGGCCAGCCACTGCGTAAGGCGCTAGAGGCAAATCGAGCCCACTCAATGTTACTGTGGGGCCCGCCCGGTACCGGGAAAACCACCTTAGCTGAGCTTATTGCCCATTATGCTAACGCCCATGTTGAGCGTATTTCTGCGGTGACTTCTGGGGTGAAAGAGATCCGTGCGGCGATTGAACAAGCCAAAGCCGTGGCCCAAAGTCGCGGTCAACGTACCTTATTATTTGTCGATGAAGTACACCGTTTTAATAAAAGCCAGCAAGATGCATTTTTACCCTTTATTGAAGATGGCACGGTTATCTTCATTGGTGCTACCACTGAAAACCCCTCATTCGAACTTAATAATGCCTTGTTATCCCGGGCGCGTGTTTACCTTATTAATCGCTTAAGCTCCGATGAAATCAGCTTAATTGTGACTCAAGCGTTAACTGATGTTGAACGTGGTTTAGGCAAACGCCAATTAACATTACCTAGCACAGTGGCCAAGCAATTAGCCGATATTAGCGAGGGTGATGCACGTAAAGCACTTAATTTAATCGAGTTAATGAGCGATTTAGTTGCAGATGAAAGTGCGTTTACCACCGAGATGCTCACTCAAGTTGCGGGCCATCAAGCAGCGGGTTACGATAAAAATGGCGATCAATTTTACGATTTAATTTCTGCAGTACACAAGTCTGTGCGCGGCTCAGCGCCCGATGCGGCATTATATTGGTATTGCCGCATTTTAGAAGGTGGTGGCGATGCCTTATATGTTGCTCGTCGTTTATTGGCCATTGCTTCAGAAGACATTGGTAATGCCGATCCTATTGCCATGACAGTTGCACTTAACGCATGGGATTGTTATCACCGTATTGGACCCGCTGAAGGTGAACGCGCAATTGCTCAAGCCGTGTTGTATTTAGCCAGCGCGCCCAAAAGTAACGCCGTTTATAGTGCGTTTAATCAAGCCCGTGAGCTTGCCAAGCAAACTGGACACGAACCTGTACCTAATCATCTGCGTAATGCGCCGACAAAATTGATGAAAGAAATCGGTTTTGGTAAAGAATATCGCTATGCTCATAATGAACCCGCGGCCTATGCTGCCGGCGAGAACTACTTCCCTGAATCATTGCAACATAGCCAGTTTTATCAGCCAACGAACAGAGGCTTTGAAAAACGTATTCAAGATAAATTAGGGCAATTGCGTCAGCTTGATCAACAAAGCGAGGACAAACGCTATGACTAATGTGATCTTGGTGGCATTAGGTGGTTCAATTGGTGCAGTTTTACGCTATCTTCTATCAATTTTTATGATCCAGCTATTTGGAAGCAGTTTTCCTTTTGGTACACTGTTAGTCAATCTACTGGGATCGTTTTTAATGGGCGTAGTTTATGCGCTAGGGCAGTTAAGTCATGTTAGCCCTGAAATTAAAGCGCTAGTTGGCATTGGCCTATTGGGCGCATTAACTACATTTTCAACTTTCTCGAATGAAACCTTACTGCTGTTGCAAGAAGGCTTATGGCATAAAGCTATTTTAAATGTGTTGTTGAATGTCACCTTATGTCTATTTATGGTGTATGTAGGTCAACAACTTATATTTTCTCGCGTTTAACTAAAAAGAACTCACAACATGCTAGATCCAAAATTTTTGCGTAATGATCTTGACGTCACCGCCGAGCGTTTAGCCACTCGTGGCTTTATTTTAGAGGTTGATAATTTGACCAAACTTGAAGAAAAGCGTAAATCGCTTCAAGTAGAAACAGAAGACTTACAAGCGTCGCGTAATGCGATCTCCAAGTCGATTGGTCAAGCTAAAGCTCGTGGCGAAGATACCAGTTCCATTATGGCGCAGGTAGGGGATTTAGGTGTGCAGCTTGATGCAAAGAAAGCTGAACTTGCTGAGTTATTGCAACAAATCAATAGCATCGCCATGAGCGTACCAAACTTGCCTGATGAATCTGTGCCAATTGGTGCCGATGAAAATGACAATGTAGAGGTGCGTCGTTGGGGTACACCTAGAACATTCGATTTTGAAGTGAAAGATCACTTAGATTTAGGTGAAGCTCTCGGTGGATTAGATTTTAAAAGTGCCGTTAAAATTACTGGTTCACGTTTTATTATCATGCGCGGCCAAATCGCCCGTTTAAATCGTGCTTTAGGTCAGTTCATGCTAGACCTACACACCACTGAACATGGCTATAGCGAAACCTATGTACCGCTATTGGTTAACGAAGACAGCTTATTAGGTACTGGTCAGCTTCCTAAGTTTGGTGAAGATTTATTTCACACCAAACCAGCAACAGAAGAAGGCCAAGGCTTGTCACTTATCCCGACCGCAGAAGTGCCATTAACTAACTATGTGCGCGACATGATTGTTGATGAAAGTGAGCTACCCATAAAAATGACCGCATTAACGTCATGCTTCAGAAGTGAAGCGGGCTCTTATGGTCGTGACACCCGTGGTTTGATCCGTCAGCATCAATTCGACAAAGTCGAATTAGTGCAAATTGCTCATCCAGACAATTCAATGCATGCGTTAGATGAAATTACCGCACATGCTGAAAAAGTATTGCAGTTATTAAACTTGCCGCACCGCACTATGGTGTTATGTACTGGTGATATGGGCTTTGGTTCAAGTAAAACATTTGATATTGAAGTGTGGTTACCAGCACAAAATACTTACCGTGAAATTTCATCGTGTTCAAACATGAAAGACTTCCAAGCGCGCAGAATGCAAGCTCGATATCGTAGCAAGGTAGATAACAAACCTGCGTTATTGCACACTTTAAATGGTTCTGGTTTAGCGGTGGGACGGACATTAGTTGCCGTGCTTGAAAATTATCAGAATCAAGATGGCACTATCACAGTACCTGAGGTGTTACGTTCATACATGAGCGGCTTAAGCGTTATTGGCTAGGTTCTCTAATCACTCTGTGCTTATTACTATGAGCACAGAGTGAGGTAACAACGCATTATATTTGGGCTTACTTCGAGTATTTAAATTGGTGCCACTTTGTTTAAGTTGAGCATTATTGATAAGGATTGGTACAACCAGCAATGGGTTCAAGTCGGCGTGATAATCGTAGGCTTATCTATTTATCAGTTATCTTCTTTTTTATTTTGTTGGTAATTGTTGAACTAGCTCAAGCAGCATTGATAGTGGTAGAAAACATTTTCCCTAAATAACCTTTATGAGGTTAATTATTTAAAAGCCCGCTTAAGTTATCTTAAGCGGGCTTTTTTGTAGGCTTTAATCAACTATAAACATTTAGCGGGTTTGGGCAGCCCAGCAATTTTGGTTGCTTGCTTAGCCGGGCCCCCAGGAAATAAGGTATACAAATATTTAGAGTTACCTTTATCGGCTCCTAATCGTTGACCGATAGCTTTAACCAGCACACGAATAGCAGGACTAGTTTTGTACTCTAGATAAAAATCACGCACAAAACGGATAACTTCCCAGTGTTGCTCGGTTAACTCAATGTTCTCAGTGGCGGCAATCACAGTTGCCATAGGTTCTTGCCAGTCATTGATATTTTTTAAGTAGCCTTGATGATCGGTTTCAATTTTCAGGCCATTAAATTCAAAAAAGTTTACCAAGTTATCACCTTATCGTGTCGCAAAGATTGTTCAACAAATTGTGAATAGTCAATAATATCAAAATCACCCGCAGCTTTATTGGCTAAAATAATCATCAAGCGATCGGATAACCCCCTAGCGACAACATCATCTTGTAGTACAAACAGTGCAATATTTGCTAAACGCTGTTGCCATTGAGGTTGTAATAAACAATTCACCGCATCGCTAGACAATAAAATACTGTCTTTAGGGTGAATATAGCGCAGGCATGTACTTAAGGCATCGTCACTCATTACTGATGCTTGGATATGATGTAATATCAAAATACTAGCACCTCATCAGCCGCTTGCAGGGTTTGCCTAATCATCTCTGGCGTCGCTACCGTTGCCGCAATACTGAGGTCATTGGGCTGCAATCCTAATGTGTGCATTGATTCAGCGCAAACCAATACGGTATCAATATCGTAAAGAGATAGCGCTTTAAACGCCGACACATAATCTTTCGATCCTGCTTGCTCAGGTGTTTGGCCTGCCAGTAAATGCAATACAGCTTCATTGGTAAACATAATACTCACCTGTTGTTCAAAGCTGGCACTGAGCATAGCAAAATCAAGCCCTTCACGAGTACTCGTGGTGCCTAAAGGTGCATGTCTAAAAATAATCACCAGTGATTTCATTATCTATTCCACAAATATCTTAAAAGCTAATTAATCTGTTTGCTTGTTCAATACCGACCACTAATTCACCTAAGCCGCCCATGGTAAATGCGTCACTGCTATTCCATTGTGGCTTACCATTTTCTGATGCATCTTGTGGTGAGAGTATGCCACGACGCAATGCTGCTGAAACACAATTGGTTAATGGTATTGCGTGCTGCGCTGACAATTTTTGCCAATGTGAGTGCATATCTATTTCATCAGATGCCGGACAAGTAAGGGCATTACTGTTGGTTACGCCATCTTGATAGAAAAAGACATTGATGATTTGATGACCGTTAGCTAATGCGCTTTGGCAAAAAGATAACGCACGAAAGCTGGCTGTTGAGCCATAAACACTTCCGTTTACTTGAATGATGAATTTGCTCATTATAAAAAAAATGACCCTAATGTAGGGTCATTTTAACGTAATTTACCAATGAACTCTATCGACGATTAATCGTCGTTGCCCATACCTAACAAATGTAGCAGGCTCATGAACAAGTTCAAAAAGTCTAAGTACAATGAAATGGTCGCGCGAACATAGTTGGTTTCGCCGCCATTCACGATACGACTAGTGTCGTAGAGGATGAAACCGGTCATAAGCAATGCAATACCCGCATTCATTGCCATAAATAATACTGAACTACCGACGAAAATATTAATCACCACAGCACCGATCATCACTAACATACCGGCAAATAGGAAACCGCCCATAAATGAGAAGTCTTTTTTGGTGGTTAGTGCATAAGCCGACAGTGATACGAAAATCACTGAGGTTAAGCCTAACGCCTGCATGATAAGCCCTGGGCCGTTCGCCATACCAACATAATGATTTAAAATATAACCGAGTGACGCACCTTGCATACCCGTAAAGGCAAATACCCAAAATATTGCTGCAGCACTATCGGCTTTTTTTAGGGTCACAAATAATAATACTAAGCTACCAAGCGATAAACCTAATGACATCATTGGGCCAAGGTTAATCGCCATGGCTAAACCAGCAGTAACAGCAGAAAATGCCAATGTCATCGCCAGAAGCATGTAGGTGTTTTTTAGCATTTTATTGACATCAGTCGTCGATAGACTGGGTGATATAACTGATTGTTGATTCATTATCGTCTCCAGGTGTTAACTCAATGATTTGCTCAACGAGAAAAAAATCTTTCTCACTCTGAAGCTAAATCCTTTTCTATAGCGTAAGCAATGTACATTAAACAAAAATTAATTCATAACAAACATCATCTTAATAGGCGCTAATTTATCATAAACTATTCGATAAGTAATGTTATTAACAAAAACATATTTTGCATAATCTGTTTAGCTAAGCCATTCTTTTTTCAGTTTTTCAGTGTCACCTAAGTGATCTAATACCCACTGTAGAGCAGGGCTCATATTGGCAGTATTCCAAGCTAAACAGCAGGCGGTGTCTTGTTTGGGAGTAGCGAGCTGTTTTTCTATTAGCGCACCAGCTTTGATAAAGATATCGGCTAAATGATATGGCATATACCCCACACCTAAACCTTCTCTAAAGCAATTTATCGCTCTGATCCAATCGGGTACTACAATTCGACGTTGATTATTCAATAACCAATTCGGTCGATGAGCAATATTATGTGCTGTGTCTTGCAGGCAGATTGACGGATATTGTAATAACTCTTCATCGGTTAACGCGTGCTCAGCTTTAGCTAAAGGATGATTCTTACCGACTAAAAAAGACCACTGGATCATCCCCATATCGCGAGATTTAAAGGTGCCACCAACAGGAATGCTCGAGGTAGCGCCAATCGCGATGTCACTTTTTCCTGTAGACAATGCTTCCCAGACGCCGTTATATACTTCTAAGCGAATAATCAATTCAATGTCGGTAAAATGCCGATAAAAATCAGCTATTAAGCCACTTATTTTGTCGGCGCGAACCATATTGTCAATCGCAATCGACAATGAAGGGCGCCAGCCATTAGCCACTTTTTGTGTATCACGCTTAATATTATTAAGTTTGGTCATGATCTCACGAGACTGGGCGACAAAATGTTCACCAGCAGGGGTTAAACTCACGCTGCGATGATGACGTTCAAACAATATTACCCCTAAGTCATCTTCAATCTGCTTAATGGCATAACTCACCGCAGAGGGCACTTTATTTAATTTATTTGCGGCGGCGGTAAAACTGCCTACGCGGGCCACAATATCTATCATTTCGAATGCTTGTTCTGAAAGCATCTCGCTATCCTTGCCATTAGCAACATTACTTGCAGTAAAGGTAAACATTAACCTAAATCAAATCAAGCAAAGTCGCCGTTATCGACCGTTTAATCACATTTGCATTAAGCTAATGGCTATTTGTTGTGACTTAAACAGCTGTTATTACAAATAGCGGGTTATGGGTGTTTATTGAGTGAATACCATCAAGCAAGCTGAGCTTTGTAAACTATGTTTAATAGCAGATCTGCAAAGGGGATTTTAACTTGGGTATAAAATAGCCACTTAACAAATTATTTGCAATTTACTCTTTACACCATAGAGGCATTATCATATTATTCGCCCGCTCGGAGGGATGGCAGAGTGGTCGAATGCACCGGTCTTGAAAACCGGCAACGGTTTATCCCGTTCTAGGGTTCAAATCCCTATCCCTCCGCCACATTCAATGAAAAGGCCTTATCGAAAGATAAGGCCTTTTTGTTTGGGTAAAAGATAGAGATTTAAACCCAGGGTTCTTCTTTATTACAAGCAAGCTACCCCTCCGCCACATTAAAGACGAAAGGCTCATCAGAAATGATGAGCCTTTTTTCGTTTAGGTGAAAGATAGAGATTTAAACCCAAGTGTTCCTCTTTATTACAAGCAAGCTATCCCTCCGCCACATTTAACGGGGAAGCCTCATCAGCAATGATGGGGCTTTTTTGTATTTATAACATTTAAATCCAAGATTCATAGTTTTAAGATTGCTATATCTTTGCCATATTGAATAAATAGATAGGACTTTAATCCCACTAATTCTTGTTTGTTATAAACATGGTCATCCATCTATGTTGTTATCTAGAAAATGGCTGGCATAGTCAAATATTTCTAGATGTAGTAATTAGAGTTGATGCTGACAACCTGAAATACTGGCGGATAAGCATAGCGCCATTTATTTTTACTAGATTGAATATTACTGCTGAAAACTGCTTAAAAATCACAATAGAGTTTGGCGCGTTATTCAAAGAAGAAGTAGGGGGCTTTGCCCATATTAAAAGACATTACAACATTTAGACCGAAAACGACGACAAGGCGCTGTAAAATTGCCAGCGCGGGTTGTGTGCGTATACAATCACTTCTGAATTCCACAAACTATTTTCTACTTGATCGATATCAAGCTTTTCTGTTGTCTTGGTTTTAGCTAATGTGTCATTTTTTAGCCATTGAGCGCACATATTTTAAATCACTCGGTTGAATCTGTGCGTTTATAAAATGAGCGCAGGTGTTGGCAACTCAAAAACGAAAGGCGTTATGTGTTATCTTAAAAATAGCTGGAATATTTTGATGGAGATAGTGATCTTATGCTCTCGGTTAAGAGCATGTCATGAGTTCTGTTCATCCTGACTGAGTATGCTAGGCCATTTATGGGTTGATTATTGTTATTTTTGAGCCATGAAATAAATGGCAATTTAGGCTGAGAATTCCACATTAATGCCAGTAGAGGCAATCATATTCTGCACGTCCCATCATATCCTGCATATCTAGACAAGAATTAACCTAAGGGGTCTTTAAGCATGAATAAAGCAAAGAATAGCGGCAGCCATCATTTGCCAGTTGACACTTTCAGTAGCCACACCCCGACAGCAACATCCGTTTCCCACTCCATACCCACGGGGTTTGTGCGCGTGCGGGGCGCCCGAGAGAATAACCTGCAGAACGTCGACGTGGATCTACCCCGGGACTCGATAGTCGCCTTTACTGGGGTGTCCGGCTCCGGCAAATCCTCGCTCGCCTTTGGCACCATTTTCGCTGAGGCCCAGCGACGTTTCTTCGAGTCCGTCGCGCCGTACGCCCGGCGCCTGATCCAGCAAGGCCATTCGCCTCAGGTGGATGAAATTACTGGATTACCGCCAGCCGTCGCACTGCAACAGCGCCGAGGAACACCCAACTCACGCTCAAGTGTAGGCACAGTTACCACCCTCTCGAATTCCCTGAGGATGCTTTATTCTCGAACAGGAGTCTATCCTGATGGGGCTTTGCGCCTCGAGTCAGACTCCTTCTCACCCAACACCGCCATGGGCGCATGCCCTAAATGTCAGGGACTTGGAACCGCGCACACAGTCACAGAGGCATCGCTGGTGCTCGACCCTTCACTGAGTATTCGCGAAGGTGCCGTCACGGCTTGGCCTGGGGCGTGGCAGGGTAAGAACCTGCGTGACATTCTCACAGCGCTCGGCTATGACGTGGATAAACCTTGGGAACAGCTGTCCCGCGCCGATCGCGATTGGATCTTGTTCACCGAGGAACAACCCGTGGTCGACATCATGCCGGAGCGGGAAAGGCCTCGACCTTACAAGGGAAAATTCTGGAGCGCGCAGAGTTATGTGATGCACACGCTCGCCGATTCAAAAAGCACCTCTGTGCGTAACCGTGTATTGAAATATGTTGAATCAGGGCCATGCCTAACATGCGCGGGCAGCGGACTGCGCAGCGAAGCTCTCGCGGTTACCTTCAACGGCCGCACCATAGCCGAGCTTAACAGCTTGTCGCTCACCGAGCTCCGCCGTGTGCTTGACCGTCCGGCGGCCAGCAATACCCCTGGTGAAACTATCACCAAGGATCTTACTCGCCGCCTCGATGTGCTGCTCGATCTCGGCCTCGGATACCTCAGTCTAGGCCGCGCAACACCCACGCTCTCTCCTGGTGAAATGCAGCGGCTGCGCATTGCCACCCAGCTGCGCTCTGGGCTCTTCGGCGTGATCTACGTACTCGACGAACCCTCCGCTGGGCTACACCCAGCAGATGCCGAGCCGCTCCTTGCCGTACTTGAGGAGCTCAAATCTAGCGGTAACTCAGTTTTTATCGTGGAACACAATATGGACGTGGTGCGCCGCGCTGACTGGGTCATCGACGTCGGCCCACATGCGGGAGAGCAGGGCGGAGTAGTCATTTACAGTGGACCGACGGCGGGACTCAAAGATGTACCCGCCTCGATCACGCGAAAATTTCTCTTTGCAAGCGAGCGCCCAGTTCCGGCGGCACGCGAGCAACGACATCCGCTCGGCTGGCTTGGCCTGACGGGGATAACCCGCCATAACCTACGCGGCCTTGATGCCAAGTTTCCGCTCGGCATACTGACCGCGGTTACAGGTGTATCGGGCTCTGGCAAGTCCACCCTAGTGAGTCAGGTGCTCGCCCAGACTGTAGGCTTGTACCTTCATCCAGATCTAGACCCCAGTACCGGGATCGCATCCACAGCCTCGATGAACGGCGAGAAGGATGATCAACCCGAGCCTAAACCCGTTGAAATCACCACGGTTGAGACGATCACTGGGGCGGATCTGATCGATCGACTGGTGCGCGTTGACCAGAAACCGATCGGTCGCACACCGCGTTCCAACCTCGCCACCTATACAGGCCTGTTCGATGCCGTGCGTACCACATTCGCCGCGACCCCCGAGGCTCGAAGCCGAAACTTCGGCGCCAGCCGGTTCTCGTTCAACGTGGCGGGCGGCCGCTGCGAGACCTGCCTTGGCGAGGGATTTGTGGCGGTCGGTCTGCTTTTTTTACCAGGTAGTTATATGCCCTGTTCCGACTGCGACGGCACGCGATATAATCCTGAGACACTCGAGGTGACGTACTGTAACAAGAATATAGCCGAGGTGCTTGGGCTTACCGTGGATGCGGCAATGGTGTTTCTCGCCGATGTGCCCTCGGCATTGCGCAGTCTTAAGACCCTTAGTGAGGTTGGGCTCGGCTACCTGCGACTCGGTCAACCCGCCACCGAGCTTTCCGGAGGCGAGGCGCAGCGCATCAAGCTCGCGACCGAGCTGCAGCGGGCACGCCGCGGCCATACGCTGTACATTCTCGACGAGCCCACAACCGGGCTGCATCCTGCCGACGTGCTATTACTGCTCGCTCAGCTCAACCGCCTCGTCGATGCTGGCAATACCGTGATTGTGGTGGAACACGATATGGACGTAGTTGCCGCCGCCGACTGGGTTATCGACATTGGCCCTGAAGGCGGTGACAAGGGCGGCTGCATAGTGGTCGCCGGCACGCCCCATGCAGTGGCCGCTCACCCAGCGAGCCGAACGGCGCCTTACTTGGCCCAGTGCGTCTCTACCAACTGAGTTTACTGTTTGCCGTGGCAAATTCAGTAAACCTGACGCGCAGGGGCACCGATCCCAGCGCCAGTTGATAAGCCGCAATAGTTCCTACGCGGGTTCGACAGTGCAGCACAACGAGTAGCAAAGTAGGCAGCATAAATCTATCTGTAATAACACACTAAACCATCACTTTAGTATTTAAACTGATTACATTTTAACCGCGACAGCAAGTAGAGAGGCAGTGCGAAATAGCACTGTCTCACAAACTACCGTTATTTTACTGATCCAAAAGCGTATTATTATATGGAAGTTAAATCTGATAAGTGTTTTTAAGCGGTTGTAATGGTTAACTCATATTTTTATGATTAAAAAATTGACTTTTTAATTCAGGAATAAAGCCAGTTTCAGTTAGCAATTGCAGGGTTGATTTTAGCTTGTGAAACTAACCAATTGAAACAGAATGATTAATTTAATATTTAACGCGAGAGTCTTGGGTGTAAACTCTTTTGGGAGCATTGCGGAGGCTTTATTTATCCATGGCCTTATTCCACATTTGCTTATAGGTATTACGGGTTCTTGAGCTTAGAGGGCGCCATAAATATTGCTCAGAGAAAAATGTCTCATCTCCGACTCTGGCATCTTTAACTAATTGTGGGTCGAGTAACTTAGCCGTAGCACCATTTACAATAATAGAACCATACATTTCTAATATGCGTTTTTGCACTGGTTCGCTGATCATAAAGTCGATTAGTAAATAGGCCGCATCTAGCTTTTCACCTTTAACATGCCTTCCTATAGCTAAAGTATCTAGCCACACAGTTTGGCCTTCCTTAGGGGTTGCTAGTTTCCAGTTTTGTCCGCTTTTATTGGCAGCTGCTACCCCAAACCAATATGTGGTGGCCAATTCTAGATCTTTCATGCGCTCTACATCAGCCATACCGTTCCAAAATGAGTCTGCATTTTGGACTAGGCTCGTCAGTTTAGCTTGCACTTTAGGCTTATCAAACTCTATGGCATCTATGTCGTAGAAAGATTCTGGTGGGTAACCTAAAACCAGTAGCGTGGTATAGATGTTGGCTTCAAATTGATCGCCTGTGATAGCAAATTTAGCTTTATTTTCCGGTTGCCACAATTCTTCCCAGGATTTTGGCTCATCTCGCTTTGCTGCATTGTAAGCCAGGCCATATGAGCCTCCAAGTAAAGGAACTGAATATTTTTTGCCTTTAAATTCATCGTATTGACTGTTTCTTAATGAATTTAGTACTTTGGGGTAATGACTCAGGCGACTAAAATCTATGGGTTGTAATACCAGAAGTAACCTGTTTTTATTCATCTTGTAGTAATTGTGTGTTGGGGTAGTCACATCTGCGGCTCTGGCTCGCAGTTTGTTGAAGATAAGTTCAGGATCTGTGATATAGGGATCCATAATATTTAGTTCAACTTCCATCCCCTTAGATTTAGCATAGACCACAAAATCTTCTTTAAATGGGCTGATATAGCCTTCCCATTCTAGTATGTTCAATGTCACGGCTAGGGTATTTGTCGACATCAATATACCGGTTAAAAACAGGTTGTTTACTCTTAAGTATTTACCTATTTTCACTATGTGTATCCTTATTTAGTCACGAGCTTTGATTTATCGAATCAGTAAAGCGGTGAGTTCATCTAACCATGCATCTCATGTGTTATAAGGATTGTTCATAACAAGGAGTTTAGCCAGTTTGGCATAGCGTTTTTATTTAATACTTTGTGTTAATAATCTCATAAACCAACCACGGCAAACTAAAATAAACCCGCTTCAGTTGGTTGATTGCCGATACAAGTAACAGGTTTTTATCTGGTGTTAACTTAATTAAGTCTAAAAAACATCAATATGATATTTTCAAATAACATCATATTTTTATTCAATTTCCCGCTTACAAAAAGTGAAGTTTTACAGACCAAACTGGCTAAATTTACAGACTTTTATTAGGTTTTTTATGTTTTACCCACCAATGTTGATTATTTCAGCCTGACTTAAGCCACAAATAATAAACTAGTCGATAACGTATTCAATGAGTTGTTTACTATGAAAAATAACAAATATTAAAAGAAGGAAGTCGTTGTTATATGAAAATCAATCTTATCGCGCTAGCCGTTGCAGGTACACTTTCAACCACCCTGTTTCTCACGGGATGCCAATCAGCATCAGAAGCGGACAACAAGCAACAATTACAGGTTAGTCCACTATCCGCAAATCCTTTATTTGTTGCTAGCACATTGCAATATCAAGCCCCCGATTTTAACATCATTAAAGATGAGCATTTTCAGCCAGCACTTGAGCAAGGTATTAAAGAGCATTATCAACAAGTACTGATGATTGCTAATAATAATGATAAAGCCACTTTTGCCAACACCATAGTTGCACTGGAAACTAGCGGTGAACTACTCAATAGAGCAGCGAATGTGTTTTATAATTTAGCGAGCACAGACAGTAACCCAACACTGCGAAAAATTCAGGGTGAAATGGCACCCAAAATGGCGGTTCACTCGGATAATATCCAACTCAACTCTGCATTGTTCTCTCGTATTGACTCACTTTATCAACAACGCCAGCAGTTAGGCTTGAGCGCCGAAGAGATCCGTCTGATTGAGGTTTATCATCAGCGCTTTATCATGGCTGGCGCTAAGCTAACCGACCAGCAAAAAGCCCAAATTAGATTACTCAATGAAGAGCAATCAACACTCACCAATGAATTTAGCCAACGCCTACTCAGGCTGACAAAAGAGATTGCAGTTGTTGTTGATTCTGAAGAAGAGCTTGCAGGATTATCTGTAAATGAGCTCCGAGCAGCGAAAGCAGATGCGAGTGCACAAGGTCTTGATGGTAAATATCTGCTAAGTATTACTAATACCACCCGCCAACCTGTATTAGCCAAGCTTGAAAATCGCGAATTGCGCCAACGTGTTTGGCAGGCTTCATCGACTCGCGGAATGAGTGGTGATAACGAAACCGCATCATTGGTGTCACGTTTAGCCCAGCTTCGTGCTGAGCGTGCAGCGCTATTAGGGTACGATAGCTGGGCAGATTATACTCTGGCACCGCAAATGGCTAAGACGCCAGAGGCGGTATATGAAATGTTTGGATCTATGGTGCCCGCTGTTGTCGCTAATACCGAAAAAGAAGCCGCTGATATTCAAATGATGATCAACAAGACTGGCGCTGATTTTACCCTAGCACCATGGGACTGGGCTTTCTACGCTGAAAAAGTACGTAAAGAGAAGTACGATCTCGACGCCGCTTCAATCAAGCCTTACTTCGAATTTAACCGTGTATTGGAAGATGGTGTTTTCTTTACCCTTGAAAAACTCTACGGCGTCACCTTCAAGCCACGTCTAGATTTACCGGTTTACCATAAAGATGTAAAAGCTTATGAAATGTTTGATGTCGATGGCAGTTCGATGGCCATCTTCTATGCCGATCACTTTGCCCGAGAAGGTAAGCGCGGCGGAGCATGGATGAGTGCATTTGTCACTCAATCGACATTACTTAACAGCAAACCTGTCGTTGTTAATGTCATGAATATCAAAAAGGCACCTGAAGGTCAGCCGACGTATGTTAGCTATGATGAAGTGACCACAATGTTCCATGAAATGGGCCATGGCACCCATGGAATGTTTTCAAAAGTCACTTATCCAAGTCTTTCTGGCACGGCTGTTACCCGCGACTTTGTTGAGTTCCCATCAACCTTCGAAGAAGATTGGGCCGCGCACCCTGAAGTACTGGCAAATTACGCTAAACACTATCAAACCGGCGAGATGATCCCCGATGAGCTACTCCAAAAGTTACTTAAGTCGCGCAGCTTTAATCAAGGTTTCGACACTCTTGAGTATATGGCGGCCGCACTGGTGGATTTAGAGTGGCATTCGTTGCCGGCAGATGCGCCGCTTCAAGATGTCCCGCAGTTTGAAGCTGCTGCGTTGAAAAAGCATGGCGTGGATATCGCTGCAGTGCCGCCACGTTATAAATCGACTTACTTTGCTCACGCATTCCCTGGTGGATACTCAGCAAGTTACTACGCCTACATGTGGAGTGAGATCTTAGCTGCTGATGCATTTGCTTATGTACAAACTCAAGGTGGATTAAACCGTGAGATTGGGATGAAATACCGCAAGACCATTCGTGAAGTGGGTAACAGTGTGCCACCGATGGAAGCTTATAAAGCCTTCCGTGGACAAGAGCCGACAACTGAGGCTCTCCTTAAACGACGCGGTTTGAACTAAACATTCACATTGCATCGACAAAAATGCCGCTAAATTTAGCGGCATTTTTAATTAAATCAATTAAATATTCTGTTTGTGTTTTGTACATCAAGCCTCAGTAAGACCTTTTTTTTTAATCAACTAATGCTGATTAAGTAACCTAAGCATAGTGTGTTAGTGTTGATCAAGATCAAGCATATTGTTGCTCTGTGAGTCTACACTCATTAATGTAGCTGTGTTTAAAGCAGTCCGACGCTCCGTTGCAAACGTGTTTTTGTTAGGGGATAACATGAATTTTAAAGACTATTACACGGTATTAGGCATAGATCCTCAAGCGGATGATAAGGCGGTAAAAGCCGCTTATAAAAAACTCGCGGTCAAGTATCATCCCGATGTGAGCAAGCATGATGATGCAGAGGCAAAATTCAAAGAAATTGGTGAAGCTTACGCGATATTACATAACGCTAAAAAGCGTGCTGAATACGATGAAGTGCGTCAGCATCATTTAAACCGAAGCCAAAATCAATATGCAAATCACGCAGCTGGCAGCCAAGATTGGGGCCAACAGCAAAGCGATCCTCAAACGGATCAAGAATTCTCTGATTTTTTCAATTCAATTTTTGGTGGCAGGCATACAGGCTTTGATCCTCACGGCCAATATCAAGGTCGACAGACTCAACCTGCAAAAGGCCAAGACATTGAAATGGAGTTCCCGATGTTTCTTGAAGAAACATTGGCCGACACGCTTAAGCCTGTCTCGTTTACTCTTCAACAACGCGATGCAGATGGTCATATTGTTGAACACCCCAAATCGTTAAAAGTTAACATTCCTGCCGGTGTAGCCAATGGTGAACGTATTCGTCTTAAAGGCCAAGGCGGACCGGGACAAACCAAAGCCGACAACGGTGATTTGTATTTGAAAATTCGTTTTGCGCCTCATCCTTTGTTTGATGTCGACGGGCGAGATTTAACTATTGTAGTGCCTGTCGCACCTTGGGAAGCCGTGCTGGGCACTAAGGTTAAATTACCAACATTAACAGGTCACATCCAATTAAGTATTCCTGCTAATAGTCAATCTGGACAGCGATTACGCATAAAAGGTAAAGGGTTACTGAATAAAAAACAGCAAGGCGATTTATTTGCGCTGCTGAAAATTGTGGTGCCGACGGTATCAGATGATACCAGCAAAAATTTATGGACTGAATTAGCCGAAAAAAATACATTCGACCCTCGTGCCAGTTGGAGTAAATAATCATGCTGCAGATTAATATAAGTGAACAAGATAGTTGGTTGAGCAGTGATGAATTGTGTGAATGCAGCGATATTAGCCTGGCACTACTACTGGAGCTTGTGGAGCATAGTATTGCCATTCCACAGCAGGGGGAGGTGATAGAGCAATGGCAATTTAGTGTCGAGAATTTACATCAAGTTAAAAAAGCCACTCGTATACAACGTGATTTTGCACTTGACTGGGGTGGCGTCGGTTTAATTTTACAATTACTCGATGAAAGAGACAGATTAGAACATGAAGTGTATACGCTAAAACAGCAACTTAACCGTTTTAAGGTATAGCCTTATGCCGCAGCCTTGGCAAGGTTAACGCGCTTTGTGCCTTTATTTGTAGATGCAAAATAAGCGCAGGCTATGTAATGCCCAACGCTTATTTTGAGTCTTTATAGATGCTTATTAAACCGTTTTGCCGCTAATAGTACCCCAAGACAGGTAAAGCTCAGTAGCCACAGTGCATCCTGGCTTAATGACATGACTTCCGCTTCTCTAAGCACAATGCCTCGTACCATACGAATAAAATGGGTTGCAGGTAAAGCTTCCGATACCCATTGTGCTCCAATCGGCATGGCTTCATAAGGAAACATAAATCCAGATAGTAAAATTGAGGGCATCAACACAAAAATGGTTAATTGCATGGCTTGAAGTTGAGTTTTCGCAATAGTACTTATCACTAAGCCTAGTGACAAACTGGCACAGATAAACAAGAAAGACGCCAGTAACAAAGAGTCTAATCCACCGCGGACCGGAACAGCAAAGATCCAGTGCCCAGCGCTAAGAATAATCGCGACTTGGATGAGCCCTACCAAAATGTACGGAATAATTTTACCCAGCATCAGTTCCAATGGCCGAACCGGAGTTGCAATTAAAAACTCCATATTTCCCAGTTCTTGCTCACGTACAATGGCCGCAGATGTAAACATAATCATTGTCATTGTTAGGATAACTGCCAGTAATCCAGGCACAATATTGACCACAGATCGCTGCTCAGGATTAAAGTATTCGACCACTTCAAATGTCGGCACACTCATGCTGGCTGAGCGGTTAGCCACTTCGTCCAACGGTAAATTCTTCAATGAGCGAATTGTTGCGGCTACCATAGTATCGGAACCGTCCAAAAGCCATTGACCTACCGGACGAGTGATTTGCGATGAACCTTGTTTGGCATCAAATGCAGGATGGATGAGTAAACGTTGAGGCAAATCAAGGGGTAAATAAAGTACGGCTTTGACTTCACCATTGGTAATCGCTTTCTCAGCTTGCTCGATAGAATAATATTGATATTGAAAATCCACTGCTTGAGTTGCGATTATCGTCTGAGTGACGGCTCGGCTATAGGTGGTTTGACTCATATCGATGATGCCTGCGGGCACATGGCGAATGTCGGTGTTAATGGCATACCCAAATAGCATTAACTGCAACAATGGGATCATCACTATCATGCCAAATGTCATCCGATCTCGAGACAGTTGCTTCATTTCTTTGACAACAATCGCTACTAATCTATCCCACATTGCGACCTCCGGTGCTGGTGACAAATACGTCTTCAAGACTCGGACGAACAATTTCAAGCTGATATTGCTGACAAATAGAACTCAGGAACTGCAGAGGCTCCGATATCGACTCATTCACCAGGACCCTTAAGCGCGTACCAGATTGAGACGCAGAAATAATTGCATCAACAGTCGACAGTTTCTGTTTTAACTCTCTTATATTATTGCCACTGACTTCGATAACCGTGGCTCCCATTGATTGCATTAAGTCACGCGGCGTGCCATTTGCTCGTCTGATACCATTTTCAAGAATGGCTAAGTGATGACAGCGCTCAGCTTCATCCATGTAGTGCGTCGATACCAAAATCGTTGTGCCACTGTTACTCAGATCAAATAAATGCTCCCAAAAATCACGTCGGTTTTGTGGATCAACGGCTGATGTTGGTTCGTCAAGAAACAGCAGTTCAGGGCGGTGCATCGTGGCACAGGCCAACGCCAAACGTTGTTTTTGTCCACCGCTCATGGTGCCTGCTAGCTGCTTTTGTTGCTGCTCGAGACCATATTGGCCCAGTAAGTCGGTTATGCGTTTTTTGTCTTTAACACTGTAGATAGCCGCCACGAAACGCATATTTTCCAATACCGTCAAATTGTCATATAAGGAAAATTTCTGCGTCATATAGCCGATTCGGCTTTTAAGTAATTCTTCATTTCCTTGCAACGGTAAACCTAAAATGGTGGCTTCGCCCGCAGTAGGCTTTAGTAACCCAGTTAACATTCTGATTAAGGTTGATTTACCACAGCCATTGGGGCCAAGAAAACCGTAAATGCTGCCTTTAGGCACCTGTAAATCGAGTTTATCTACCGCGATTAAATCGCCAAATTGACGGGTTAAGCCTTGTGTTTCGATCACATTTGCTAAGTCATTCATGGTAAACGAACCTCAACACCCAGACCATTAGGCAAGTTTGCATCAATAGGTAAGTCTATTTCGGTTAAATACATTAACCTTGCTCTATCTCGTTCATTTAGAGCAAAGTAAGGTGTAAACGCTGGGCTACTTCTGATATTGCGAACCGTCCCGGTTACTGGGTGTTCATAACCATCAACCCACACAGCTACAGTGTCACCGCGGTTAATTTTACCCAGAGCCGTTGCGGGCAAATATACTCGCGCGTAAAGTCGATCACTGGCTAGCAATGTCACTAATTGCACGTTCGCTGCGACTCGATCGCCAAGTTTCCAAGGTAAAACATCTACCACTCCAGCTTTAGGGGCTCGAATGCTTAATTCGGCTAGAGATTGCTGGGCATCGGCCAATGATGCTTGTGCCGCATCAGCTTGAGCTTGTGCTTGGACAACTTCTTCGCTGCGGGTACCATTTTTAAGCTCTAACCATTGCTGTTTTGCTTGGGTTAATTGTGCAGCTGTTTGATCTTTTATTGCTTTGGCTGAATCAAAATCGGCTTTGGCGACAATTTTTTTAAACCAAAGGTCTTTCATGCGCACATAGTTTCGGTCTGCTTCTTGGGCTTGAGCTTGTACGGCAAGCATTGCTGCATTAGCGGCGGCAAGTTGCTCTAACCGAGTCCCGGTTTGTAATTGCTTAAGTTTTGCTTGGGCTTGAGTCAGCGTCGCTTGTCGTTGGTTAATAAGCCATTGCGCGTGCCGAGGATCAAGTTGAAGTAACAAGTCTCCTGCGTTGACTTGTTGTCCTTCTTTTACCTGTATCGAGCTAATCTGCTCTGTAACCGGCGCTGAAAGCATGATCCGATCCCGTTCAATTAAACCCATTGCGCGGTTACCTTCTTCAGCGGTACAGCCCGCGAAGAGCAAAATAATCGGCAAGTAAATTAGATGAGGTTTCATTTTTGGACTCCTGGTCCTGAAGATTCTAGAGGTGGAACTTGAAACAGTCCTTGATTCATCACCAGCATATTGTGGGCAATCAGTTGGTCTAACATAGACTCGCTCAGGGGGAGATTCATTTGTTTGAGTAACACTTTGGGAGCGATTAATGGAAAGACCATTAAGCTAATAAAGCTTAAGCGGACCCATTTGGGATCGAGCTGTGGGTTGATTTTTTGTTGGTCGGATAATTCTTTAATCCAGTCGCCTGCATAACCGAGCATTTCATGAATAACATTCGATACTATGATGAATGCCTCATCACTGGCCTGTTGATTTAATGATTGGAAAATTAGCCGAGGCAGGGCGGGGACATGTTCCATTATGCGATAATAAGCGCGCATTAATGCTTCAGGTGAGTTCTGTTGTTTTTTTAAATCATGCTTGAATACACTGGCCACAGGAGCAATGGTTTCTCTCACCATGGTTTCAAACAAACCAGCTTTAGAATCAAAGTAATAACGGATCATTGCTGCATCTACGCCAGCACGCCGAGCGAGTTCGCGAATAGACACACGATCGTAGCTGTTATGAAGAAAGCATCCTTTTGCCGCCTCTATCAGTGCCGCGCGAGTTTGTGTCTCCCCTTTGGGTCTTCCCGGTTTATCAGCCATATCAAACTCCGTTAATTCATCTATTGATGAATAATAACAAATACTGACTAAGAGAATAGGATATTAATTCCCCAATATAGGATCTCGTGCGGAATTATATTAATAAGCCGTATTTTGGTAAGACCAATAATTATCGCGCAGCAAGCTCAATAATTCATTTTATCAACTAAGCTATAATATGGTTTAAGTAATTATATTAGCGTAAAAAAATGGCCTGAATAATAATGAATATGATTAAAAGCTAACTCTCTAATGGCGCAAGAAATGAATATATTTTTCGCGTATCTTGCTGTGTGTAAAAATTAATCTTGTTGAGTTTTTAGCAGGAAAAAATCTAATAATAGTCTACTGAGGCTAAATCAACTCTTATATCCTCATAAGATCAACTATTACAATATTGAATAAAGATAATTTATAGGGAAATATATTTAATATACAGCAGTTTATTTATAATTATTTTTGATTCAGTTGATTGTTTTTAAAGAGGATTATTTTTGTAAATATGCTTGATTTCTAAATAATCCTGAAATGATGAGCTTATTTTGTTAAAATCCCCACCAAGAACTGAATTGAGTGTCAAATTTACAGGGCTGGCGGCTCTAACAGAGGATTTATGAAGATAAATAAGGACAAATACAGTATAGATAATACCGATTATACTGTGGGGCAGGATAATATCCAAAAATGGGGCTTTGATATTCATAATTCCGTTTTTGGTATTAGTGCAGGTCTAATAGCGACCTTTTTAATTGCAATTTTAATTATTGATCCGGCAACATCAAAAGAATTTTTGGACGGTTTGAAATGGCAGATTATAGACGCTTTTGACAGTCTATTTATGTGGTCTGCGAATTTTTTCGTGCTCTTCTGTATCGGATTAATTTTATCTCCTTACGGTAAAATTCGTTTAGGTGGCGATGATGCTAAAGCGGACTATTCTAGGCTTTCTTGGATAGCAATGCTCTTTGCTGCTGGTATGGGGATTGGTTTGATGTTTTGGGGGGTTGCTGAGCCCTTAGCGTATTACACTGGTTGGTATGAAACGCCACTGAATGTGGTTGCTAATACACCTGAAGCGGCAGAGCTTGCTCTTGGTGCAACTATGTTCCATTGGGGATTACACCCATGGTCAATTTATGGCGTTGTTGCTTTGTCTATGGCTTTCTTTGCTTATAACAAAGGTTTGCCACTTTCAATACGCTCTGCTTTTTATCCTATCTTGGGTGACCGTACTTGGGGTTGGCCTGGACACATTATTGATATCTTAGCGGTATTAGCCACATTATTTGGTCTTGCAACGTCATTAGGTTTAGGTGCTCAACAAGCCGCTGGCGGATTCCAACATGTTTTTGGTATCGAAGCTGACTTAACCTTACAAATCACGATTATTGTGGTTGTCACATTACTTGCCGTTATTTCTGTGGTACGTGGTCTTGAAGGCGGTGTTAAAGTGATCAGTAACATCAATATGTTACTTGCGGTTGCTTTACTTGTGTTTGTTGCACTTGTTACTTTTGCCGTTTCCATGGGGACGATTCCGACCACGGTAATGGGCTATGTTAAAAATATTATTCCATTGAGCAATCCTATCGGTCGTGAAGATGAAGCTTGGATGCATGGTTGGACTGTGTTTTATTGGGCTTGGTGGATTTCTTGGTCTCCGTTTGTGGGTATGTTTATTGCTCGTATTTCACGCGGCAGAACCGTTCGTGAATTTCTGGCCACTGTATTGATTGTTCCAACTGTAGTAACCATTTTATGGATGTCTGTATTTGGTGGTATCGCTATCGATCAAGTGATCAATAATGTCGGTACATTGGGCAGCAAAGGGCTAACCGAAGTGCCATTAGCTATGTTCCAAATGTTTGATTCGTTGCCATTAGGTAATCTGTTATCAATGCTGGCGGTACTTTTAGTGTTGGTGTTCTTTATTACCTCTTCTGATTCAGGTTCACTTGTTATCGACAGTATTACAGCTGGTGGCAAAATAGATGCTCCGATCCCACAGCGTATTTTCTGGGCTGTCATCGAAGGTGCTATCGCTGCGGTATTATTGTGGGTTGGTGGTACTGAAGCGATTGAAGCATTGCAGGCCGGCGCGATATCAACAGGATTACCGTTTACCATTATTCTGTTAATCATGTGTGTCAGCTTACTGTTAGGCATGCGCACCGAGAAACATAATAAAGGCTAGTCTTAATCTGTAACAAAAAGCCGATGATTAATTCATCGGCTTTTTTTATGGGTAATGGTTATCGGTGAGACTATAGCCACAATTTTCGAATTTCAGTATCAGAGCTAAAATGATAGTTAATTTGTGCCTGTAGTAACTCGGCAGTGGCAATTGCGTCGGTTAGGGCATCATGAGGTGCATAAGCGGGTAAGTTGTAACGCTCTCGAGTATTAGCCAGTCGAATTGACACCTTGTGTTTGGGTTTAAAAAAACTCAATATTCCCTGAGATTTAGCCCGTTGTAAATTAGCTTCAATTTGCATGGTATCAATCACTGGGAAGACAATGCCTTCATTAATCAACAGTCGTAAAGCGTGATCCAGAAAGTCACGTTCAATATGGCGATAATGTACCACGACCACTTTACCTGCCAGTTCATCTAAAAGCTGTTCTAAAATAAGCAACAGATCAGGTGCTCCTTGTAAATCGGAGTGGGTAATACCATGGATAATAATCGAGTTTTCTTGGAGTTTATCTTGTGGATTGAGATACCATTTTTTGGCTTTACGGCAAAAAATTCGCCGTAAATTAAACGGCACTAGACCAATACTAATAATACTATTTTGCTGCGAATCTAGGCCAGTAGTTTCAAAATCAAGCGCGACAAATTCAATGTCGCTCAATGGAGTTTCATTGCAGTAGGTACCCGCTTGATAAAAATCATGTAAGCGTCGATCTTTACTGTTTTTTGCTTTTAATTTAAGCAACGCTGCCCAGTTTAAAATTTCGTTATCGCTAAAATTGGTCATGAGTTAGCCTTAAAGTTTGTTGGCTGTATAACGATATTTTAAAAAGTTTTGCGCATTACTTAACACTAAAAAAGCATCTTTAAGGTTGCGTCGCTCAAAATCAGACATACTTTCCGGTTCAATATTATTATCAGGTTCAATACCAGATTCGATATCTGACGACTGATGGCGCAAGCGAACCAGAGAGATAAGCTCCATGGCATGTTGTAAATCCTCACCTTTTGAGGTGGGTAGAATACCCGCTTCGATAATATCTTCTAAGCGTTCAAATGAGTTTTGTGATTGCGAACCGATGGCTAAGGCATGTACTCGAATTAAATCCGCCAATGGTGCAGTACCACGACGTTTTAAATTAATCGAGTTATTGTGGCGACCATCTTTTTCCATTACAAAATCTTTAAAAAATCCCAGCGGAGGTTTACGGTTAAGAGCATTGTGTGCCAAGCAGGCTAAGAAGCGGTTGTTTTTCTTTGCTTTTCTAAGAATAAATGCATTTAACTGTTCAGCCCATTTGATGCGGCCATAGACACCGGTAAGGTCAAAGAAAATTGAGCAATTTAATAACGCTTGTGGATTAGGATTGTCTATCCAGTCACCGAAACATTCTTCCCACTGCGCACGTGTTTTGCGGTTCTCTGGGTTGCTGGCCATAATATCACCGGTGCAATAGCTGTAGCCGCAGGCGGCTAAACCATCACAGACAAAGTTTGCTAGCTGTTCAAAGTAGGCACCATGCAAGGCGACTTGATAACTATTGTCGAGAATAATGGCATTGTCTTGGTCGGTGACCATCAGCTGCTCATCACGGGCCATCGACCCCAGTGCTAAAAAGCAGTAGGGCACTGGTGGCGGGCCAAATTTTTCTTCCGCCAGTTCTAACAAACGCTGTTTAAAGTTACGGCCAATTTCTGACATTGCCCGACCAACCATGTGGGAGTTGGCATCTTCATTAACCATACGCACAAAACAATTTTTCAGCTGTGCAGAAAGAAACACTAAATCTTCGCTACTTTTTTGCTGAAAAATACTGCTGACAAATAACAAACTATTTTGTGATTCGTAACGGATAATATCCGCAACTTCGATCAGTCCAATGGGTTTTTTATTCTTTAAAATAGGCAGATGGTGAATGTTATTACGCAACATAAGCAGCATGGCTTCAAAGATATATGCGTTATGATCCAGTGAAAACAACTGAGTCGTCATGACTTGTGAGATAGGATTGTCAACATTGATGCCTGCAGCAATTACATTTGCACACAAATCGTGCTCAGTAATAATGCCAACGAAACTGCTGTCTTGTTGATTTTCTATCGTCGGATCATTAATTAATACTGCAGAAATATTCTCGTCGGCCATAATTTTGGCCACTGCTTGGATTGTCGTATTACAGGGAAGCACCAGAGCCTCTCGGGTCAGTAAGGTTTTCACCTTAGATGTGGTCAGCGCATTGTCACTGGTTTTACCTTTTACAGCCTGTTTTAAACGCGTGGTATCTTCAACCTCTACAAAATCGGCGAAATCGTCGTAATGTTCGCACAAATCAGTAAATACTGACTCTGGAATACAATATAGCAGGGTATCTTTTACCGCTTTGGCTGGAAAACGAACTTTATTATTAGTCAGTAAACCCATTTGGCCAAATAATTGCCCTTGATCGAGGCGATTATACAATTCACCTTTACGGCGATATAGCTCAACCACTCCGCTGCGGATCATATACAGTTCGGTAATGTTATCGGTGAAATTAACTATCATGCTATCGGTACGGTAATAAGAAATTTCAACGCTTTTGGCAACTTCAATGATGACTTGTTCAGGAAGCTGATCAAAGGGAGCGTACTGGGCAATAAAGCTTTGAATTTCGAGTAGTTCGGCTGACATAAATAGGCCTGCTAATATGTGATGACTGAGCTTCGTTGATAGTATTTAAATGCAAATCTATCAACGCGAAAATAGTGGCGTCTATCGTTGTTGATGAATATTGAGTCTGCTTAGTGGTGATGTTATTGCAGATAATAAGTAAACAATAGGTAAAGACAAACGATAGTCAATTTGGAAGTCTCATTCTATCACTGCTGTGCTTGTGTTGTAACAAAAGCTGCTACCTGCTGTTTAGCAATACCGATATAGCTAACCGTACTGGGTTTGCTTGATTGTATTTTAAGCACCTTTGTGGTGATTGATGCCTAGGTTGCAGCTTGTTGAGTTAATATGATGGGACAAAAAGATCACTAAAATATAAGTTCTCTAAAATATGAGATCACTAAAAACATAAGATGAATCACGCGACTCTTATACTTACTGTGCCCGGGTTAACAGGCACTGTGTTATTGAGAGAGATATTTATAATCGCTTAAAACGGTATTTTCAATTGAGATACGCCGTCACAATAGACTCGTTCGCCTTTACTGTATACCGCCTCTATTGCCAATGTATGTGCATTAAGTAGATTAATATCGGCATCCAACCCAGCTGCGATACAGCCTTTAGCCTTAAGTTGCAAAATGCTCGCAGGGGACAGAGTTATCGACGTCAAAGCATCTTCAATTGACACGTCAAACTGTTTTACTGCGTCAACCATAGCTTGATGAAGGCTGCAGACTTGACCCACTTGTAAATCGATTAATTTACCTAAGTGATCAAATACCGGCAAACTCGCATTACCATCGGAGCTCATGGTGATTTGGTGCACAGGTACTCCCTGTTTTAACGCTAAGGCTAATGCTTGTGCGGCCGGTATTTCGCCTTGCTCAATAATTTGCGCTGTTGTACTGGTAGTAAAGTCGATATAACCCCCTTTGGTGGTAAATTCAATCCCAGCCTCAAACAAGGCGCGACTGCGATTAATATGGGTTGGATAGTACTGGGTGATGGGAATATCAAATTGTGCAATAACATCATAAAGCAAATCTAGGCGACTGTTTTCATCGCCTAAATGCACACTTACAATTCCTGCTTTTCCCGCTAACATGCCGGCCACTCTTGCTTCAGATGTTAACCTTGCCATTTCATGAGCGGTTAATTGAGAACTTCTGTGATCAGCAATGGCCACCTCTCCAACACCAATAAACTTCTCAATAAGCATGATATCGTGTTTCATGGATTGAGTGACTGTCACCATAGGATAATGGTAAGAACCTGTATAACAGTAAACCGATATGCCTTGCTCTTCTAAGGCATAGGCTTTGGCGAGTAAGTTCTCTAAACTTCGGGTTTGTGCATCTGTTCCCAGCACTCCAATTACAGTCGTCACGCCGCCTTTTATGGCTTCATTAATATGCATCTCCGGGGTGCGAGTGGTATAACCGCCTTCACCACCACCACCGGTAATATGCACGAGTGAATCAACAAAGCCTGGAGTTAAAATAAGTCCATCAGTTTGGATTACTTCAACAAATGAGCTGGCGATTAAGTTGATGTTGTCTTCAACGGCAATAATTTTATCACCAGCAATCAGCACATCTTTTTGACCAAGATATTGGGGTGCATAAACGTGAGCAGATTTAAATAATTTCATGAAATTCCTTAACTGAGATTAATGCTTACGGCAATCACGATGAATGAGATTGATATCACTGCCAGTAACAACATAAATCGCCATATAAATTTAGCCCACACAAACCAGTCTACTTTTGCAACACCTAGACAACCAATTAATGCAGCGGATGTGGGGATAATAATATTAGTGAGACCGTCACCGAGTTGAAAAGCTAATACTGCAATTTGCCTTGGTAAACCTAAAATATCTGATAACGGTGCCATAATGGGCATGGTTAACGCAGCTTGGCCTGACCCTGAAGCGATGAAGAAATTAAATACCGATTGAAATAAGTACATACAAACGGCGGAGATTGTTTTTGGCAAATCGCCTAAAAACAAGCCGGTATAGTAAAGCAGGGTGTTTAACACTGAGGGTGTATTGGCTTGATCGCCGCCTAATATAATGACAATGCCTTTTGCCATCCCGACAATCATTGCTGCTGGCAATAATTCCATTGCGCCTTTTTTAAATGCATCAGCAACAGCATTGACCTTAAGTCGGCCGCTAAAAATAGCAATAATGCCAACTAAGCAACCAAGAGTAAAAAACTGGCTTGCCAGTTCAGGAATATAGTATCCACGAGCGATAACCCCCCAAATAACCCAAACAATACCGAGTGCAAAGGTGGTTAAGATAAGGATATCGGTTAGAGTGATATTTGCTTTTAAGGTATTTTCAGCGCTGGAGTCAGTGTCGCTATGGATTGTTAGATGACCATCAAGATGATCATCTAATAAGCCACTATTGTGCTTTACCTGTTTGGCATACCGCATCGTAAACACCACACCAACAAGTGTGAAGATACACCACATGACGACTCTAAACTGCAAGCCAGACATTAAAGGTAAATCAGCGATACCTTGTGCTATGGCAACACTAAATGGGTTCATCCACGAGGCGGCAAAACCAATTTGTGTCGCGACATAAGTGACTAACACGGTCACAATACCGTTGTAACCAATCGCCCGCATTAATGGCAGCAAGACGATACAAAATGCTATGGCTTCTTCACCCATACCAAAAATAGCGCCACCAGCAGAAAATAACACAAATAAAATAGGGATAAAGGCTAATTCAAACTTTTGCGTTTTAGCGATGAGCGCTAAAATACCATTGTCTATGGCCTGTGTTTGCATGATGATGCCAAAGGCTCCCCCGGTAATAATGATAAACATCATTACGCCAATAGACGATCCCCACTTATTTCCAGAAACCATGCCTTCAAAGGCAAAATTGAGAAATCCAATTTCGCCATGTTCAGCAAATAAAGGCACACCTTTGTACTGGCTTGCAAATTGAAAACTCCCGGCAACTAATTCAGATTTGTTTGTGTGTGGATTGATCGTAACTTCAAAAAAACCGGCTGGTATAAAGTGAGTTGCGATTGCTGCAAACATCACAACAAAAAATAAAATGATAAATGCATCAGGCATTTCTCGAACAGTTTGTGGCTTCATATTGTTATACTTTTTCACCGAAAAGAGAGAAACGTTGGTCGTTTATGGACAACGACCAACGCAGGTTTACTTAGAATTTAAAAGTATATCGGACATTCCAACGACGGCCGAGCCAATCATGAATTGAACTGGCGTAACCGTTAGTCGGTGACGATGCATAGGGTGGTTGTTCATCGGTGAGATTACGAACCGAAAACAACAGTGCGTGCTGTGGCGAGAAATCATATCCCAAGCTGGCACTAAAGGTTAACCAATCATCCACGGTTTCGTTATCAAATTTAAAGTCACCATCACCAAGTGAACTAATATAGTGGCTCGACACACTGGCATTCCAATCATCTAGCTGCCAATCTGCACCAAAATCAAGTACGCTTTCTGGTCTGGCTATTTCAGATGCACCACTGAGTTTACCCAGTAAATCTTCAACAGGAGTTGTCGGAGACACTTGTCGTTCAAATGAGAAAGTTTCAGTACCCGTGAAATAGAATGAAAAATCACCCATATTGCTCGTTTGAAGACGATAGTTAATTTTATAATCTATGCCATCGGTACTTTGGTTACCAACGTTAAAGTAACCAGTGCGTAAAAAGCTAATGTCGCCTTGAGCATCGACAACACAACCAAAATTATCACCTAAGTCACCGATATTGTTCACCACATTAGCTGGGTTTTTCATACACGAATCTAAGGTAGTATTGGCATCAATATCAACAATGTCATCGTGTTCATAGCGCCAATAATCAAGAGTGAATTGTAAATCATCTGTGGTATTCCAGGACAATCCTACATTCATCGCCTGGGATTTTTCAGCCTGCAGATTTTTATTGCCTATGGTTTCTTGATCAAATTCTAACTCGCCGTAATCAGCCCCCGCAACACCACAAAGTGCATTATATGGCTCGCCTGCACCACAATTAATATATTGGCTACCCAAAGATGTTCCCGCACCTAACTGCGATAGAGATGGTGCCCGAAAACCTGTACTCCATGAAGCGCGCAAGACAAGGTCATCAAAAGGATTGTATCTCAGTGACACTTTAGGATTAATATCGCCGCCAAAATCACTGTAATGGTCATAACGCAAAGCCGCGATGACATCCAGAGAATCGAAAATCGGGAAGTTAAATTCACCGTATGCTGCATATTGTGTTCTGTCTGCTGCAGCATCACTGGCTCCAAGACCAATAATGTTGTTATTAACCGCATTGAGTGACGGTGTGTCTGAGATATCTTCTTTTCTAAATTCGCCACCAAAAACAGAGCTTATTACGCCCGCGGGTAATTCGAATAAATCGCCTGAAAAGTTAAAGTCGACTGATAACACCTCTGACTCACCTTTGCGCACGCCAGGATCCCTTAATGCAGCAATTTGTTGTTGTGTATTATCAAGCCCAAGATTAAACGGATTAAAACTGCCATTTGCGATTGCTGCATCGAGTAAGTCGCCATTCATATAACCAGAAGTATTGCTAATCTCGTTAATCGACTTTCCGTAACTCAACGCCGTTTCCCAGCTCCAATCGTCCCATTCTCCGCGAAGACCAGATAACACACGATAACTTTGAGTATCATATTGCTGAATTCGACGTTCAGGGAAGCGGGTTCTTACGGTAATAGAATCACTTACTGTGCCATCAAGTAAGTCTATATCGCGCAGATACTGTGGAACATTGGTGGAATTACCATCGATATAAGTAGTATAGCCAGCGGGGGCTTCGTAAGATGATCCGGTATTTTTCTGGTACATTGCTTCGGCAAACAATGTCATCCCATTATCTAATCGATAAAGGTGATTTAACGTGGTGCCTATATTCTCATAATCTGGTTGAATTGCTCGTTGGATAACATAGTCATAATTACATCGACTACCATCTTGTTGAGTATCGTCACCACACCATGATTCAGCATAATCATTACCATCTATCGACACTCGTGTACTTGATTCATAGGTAACATTAACCGCTCTGTCGCTATTAAATATGGCATTACGAGTAGCATAATCTACCACAACTGTGGTGTTGCTATTGGTTGTTTCAAAGCCTCCAGCATAGGTAAGGTTGGTGCGACTTGCATCGTGGCTTGATGTGTCGTCTCCATACTGAGCGCTAAATTCATGACCGACAAAATCTTTACGTAAGATAAAGTTAATCACCCCAGCTATAGCGTCAGATCCGTAAATGGATGATGCGCCATCTGTTAGCACATCAATACGCTCAATGGCAGACAGTGGAATGGCATTAACATTCACAAATGAATCAGAACCATTGGAGAACGAATCAACCGCAACACGGCGGCCATTAATTAATACTAGGGTAGAACTTGATCCAAGACCGCGTAAGCTGACACCAGACGAGCCTGCAGGGGCACCATCTGCACCGGCAACGCCACCGGTTTCTGAAAAGGTCCCAGCGCTGGAGGCTTGTGGTAAATCTCGGAGAAATTCGCTGACCGATCCATAGCCCTTTTTAGTGATGTCATCGTGAGTAAAGCTTTGTAATGGATTAGCGCCTTCCATATCAACGCCTTTTAACCTTGATCCGGTAACACTGACCCGTTCTACTTTATTGACCTCTGTTTGAGTGTCATTTAATTCATTGCTAACAGCACTTGCAACAGGTGATAACGCTACGCCAAATGCAGCGCATAATAATACTGAACTTCTCATGATAAGCTCCCGAGATATCTCTTATTGTATTTTTTTAGATGCAGACAAACTGCGCGTGAGTCAATACGCGTGGCATGTAAGAATATGCAGATGCACTACATCAATTAAGTTTTGAGAGGGGAGTAATGACAGCAAGACAAGACTCCACCGAACACTATTGTATTCAGTGGTTTATTCGTCCCACCATTCAGACAAATACCATGTGCGGTAATGGTATCTTTGGAAAATTGTTGCAATTAGAATCATGTTATAAACTATGAGCTATTGTTGTTGACCTGTTAAGAGGCTATCCGTAAGATAGGTGCTGAGTCAATACATGGCAGAAACTTTTTTTGAGTACTACCATGAAAATTTCGATTAAACCTAATTTCAATGCCTTATCTTGTCTATTATTTAGCTTGTTAATCAGTACTTTGTTGCTGTCGTTATACAGTTCAATGGCGCTGGCTAGTACTGCTGTCAATACCGATGCTACTCCGCCGGTTCAAACTTTCGATTTAATGATGGTTGGCGGTGGGTTGGTCACTTGCAGTTCTTTATCTAGACAAAACTGTGTGCTTGGCAGTCAATTTACTGCTGATGCAAAACAAACCTCTGTTTATCGATTAACGCAGTCTGCACTCGAGCGAGCCTTTAAACATCCGAGTTTATCTGGGTTAACAGCACCTCAAAAAGCTATATTGCTCCATGCCAGTCAGCAGCAGGGTAATGCGGGTTCTAGTTTGAGCTATCAAGCATTTTATGATGCCATCTCTGCTGTTGAAAAAGATTTTTTAACGGATTTAAACGATCAAGTTTATTATGCTTTATTGGATTTACTTGAAGACGAACAAGCCATTACCTCGGGTATCAATCGCCAAGAACATGTGATGCTGAGTGCGACCCAGAACCAATATGGCGCGCAGATATTCTCTTTGTTTACTCAGCAAGCATTGTTAAAAAAACAACAACGGCAGCCGCAAGCTAAGCGGCCATTAATCGCCGTAGTTACCGCATCTGCAAGAGATCCTTTTGAATCAATTGATTTCTATACTCAAGTTTTTGAGCAAGCCGGTGCGGATGTTATCTGGCTGCCTTTAGATAGCGCATTGCAAGCCGCTATAGCACAACAACAATGTGATCAGTTACCTGTATTGCGCGAAAAAATTCAAGGTAATGTCGATCGCGCGCGATTGTATCCGGTTGCTACCGCATTACAACAATCCATGTGTGTATCTCCAGATTCTCTTTACCAGCAACTGCTTAATATTGACGGGTTATTTCTTAATGGTGGTGATCAACGTTTAACATTATCAGCTTGGTTAACACCACAGAAAAAGCCAAGTAAAGCGCTTGATATTATTAAAAAAAGATTACAACAACATCAAATTGTGATTGGTGGCACGAGTGCAGGAACGGCAGTCATGACAGCTCAATATATGGTCACAGGCGGCACAAGTCATGGTGCATTAACCTATGGCGTGTTGGCTGCCGAGGCGCCAAGTGAGCGATGTGAGGAGAGTCATTGTCAGTCAGACATTCCGGCTACTGCGGTTACATATTCCACCACGGGAGGATTAGGTTTTTTTCCATTTGGAGTCACTGATACCCATTTCTCACAGCGTGAGCGGCAAGTGAGATTATTCATGCTAAGTGCCTTGTCTGAAAATAAATTAGGCTTTGGAGTCGATGAAAATACCGCACTGTTAGTTGATCTTCGCAATCACAAAGTATCTGTTGTTGGCGAGCATGGTGTTTGGGTAGTGGAACAATCTCATGTAACTCAAACACCACTATCTTACTCAGGAGTCATGCATTACTTAACCGCGGGCGATAACGCAAAAGTAGATGTAGTCACGCAATCGTTAAACCATATTCAATTATTAAGCGCTGATAAGACGATCAATAAGCAAGTCGATGTTAAGCGAGAGTTTAATGCTTGGGTTGATAAAGCCTGTGTAGATGGCCAAAATGATATTGATCTTGGCCAAGCTAAATTGATTATTAAACCCCAATCACAACAAGAATGTGACCAAATTAAGCGTAACGGTCAACATTATCAAAATATAAATATACAGCTCAATTTAGTTAATCATTAATCTGTTTTTATGCCCTTTATTTAAGCCATATTTTGGACTTAATTGGGTTATGTTATCGAGACTGATAACTAAATTTCTACATATAATCTATCAAGGTTTTTATCCCCCTTAAAGGTTAGCTAACCTCATCTGTTGATGTGAATCCCTAGCAGTATTGTGTTGGGGATTTTTTTAGACAAAATTCTGATTTTATTGGCTGATATTTAAGTTAATCCATTTTTAATGCTGCTATCAAAGCGAAATTGCGACAATGAATCACGTTGTTTTAACTTACTGATCAATAAGCTTTCATCCCCATTGTCGCAGTAGAGGCCATATCAATTATTGGATCAAATCGATTCGTCATCACCGCATAAGACACTTGCTCTTGTAAACAAAAATAAGCACCGACTGCATTCAATTTTACAGCGCTATCTGCCTAGCGGTTAGCCAGTCAACACTAAGCCAAAATGCTTAACACAATAGTGACAAATAACGCCCATGAAGAAAGTGATACCGGTGAGTGAATCAGTAGCAATGATCCTAAGTTAAAACGTTGTCAATCTGCTCGGAATTTTTACATTAAATTCAATGATTTATGTCTTTTTTTAAAAACGCTAACGTTGACAGGGCGATCGCTTAGGGACTACTGTATAAAATATACCACGAAAGTGTGTGGTAAATATTTAACAGCGCAGGATCTATTCATGTGCTTTTTATGTAGCGTTAGTGCAAAAAAGCCGAACGGCGTAAAAAAGCGTCATGGAAATTGGTATGGAAAAAATAGAGATAAAAAACCTTTATAAGGTTTTTGGTTCTGAGCCTCGCAAGGGGGTGAAATTACTTGAACAAGGGAAAAGCAAAGAAGAGATTTACGAACAAACAGGACTAACGGTTGCCGTACAAGGTGCCAGTTTTGTTGTCAATAAAGGTGAAATTTTTGTGGTTATGGGGCTATCCGGCTCAGGAAAATCAACCCTAGTAAGAATGTTAAACAGGCTCATTGAACCCACATCGGGAGAGGTGTTGGTTGATGGCCAAAATATCCTCAACATGAATAAGGATGAACTGGTCAAGTTTCGCAGAAGTAAAACCAGTATGGTGTTTCAATCCTTCGCGCTTATGCCCCATCAAACAGTGTTAGAGAATGCCGCGTTTGGCCTCGAACTCGATGGCATGGATAAAAAACAGCGTGAAGAACGAGCCCTAGATGCTTTAAAACAAGTCGGACTCGAAGGTTTGGAGAAGGCCTATCCCAATGAGTTAAGTGGCGGTATGCAGCAGCGAGTAGGATTAGCGCGAGGCTTAGCGGTTGATCCTGATATCTTGCTCATGGATGAGGCATTTTCGGCGCTTGATCCGCTTATCAAGACAGAGATGCAAGATGAACTGCTGAAACTGCAAGATCGTCATGAACGCACCATCATTTTTATCTCCCATGATTTAGACGAAGCATTACGCATTGGCGACCGAATTGCCATTATGCAGGGCGGCCGAGTGATTCAGGTGGGGACCCCAGAAGAGATTCTGCAAAATCCCGCAGATGATTATGTGCGCGCATTTTTCCGAGGTGTGGATCCAACTGGTGTTATCTCCGCTGGGGACATTGCCCGCGACAGTCAACCAACCGTTGTTTGGCATACAAAAGCCGGTAGCCCACGCGCCACCCTAGAAATGTTGAGTATTAAAGATCGCGAGTTTGCCTATGTACTTGACTCAGAACACCGCTTTTTAGGTGTGGTCTCTTCAGACTCCCTGCGCGACGCTATTGACCAAGGAAATGGTGCCAGCAAACTTGAGCATGCTTTTCTAACAGATGCTAAATCAGTTCAAGAAACAGATAGTCTTCAGGATATCTTATCCCTGGTCGCCTCCCATTCTTGGCCTATTCCAGTTGTAAACTCAGAAAGTAGATATCGCGGCGTTGTTTCTAAAAATCTGTTTCTTCGTACCTTAAACCGTGCAGAGAAGGGGACTTATTTTGAGCAGTCAGCATCTTAGAATATTAGCTTCAGGAGTTTTAAATCATGTTCAGTTTTGATGAAAGAGTGATTCCTTTAGATGTTTGGATCACCAATTTAGTTAACTGGTTGGTTGAAGGCTATCGATGGTTTTTTCAACTGATCAAATGGCCCGTCGACTTTATTTTGTCTGGTGTATCAGATGGTCTACTGGCAACTTCACCTCTGCTTGTTATTGCCCTGTTTGGTGTCATTGCTTGGCGAGTGTCAGGTTTAAAACTGGCCATCTTTACGCTGTTATCATTGGTGCTCATCGGTCTACTCGGTTTCTGGTCTGAAACCATGATAACCCTTGCCATGGTCTTTTCATCCGTGGTGTTCTGCACCCTTGTTGGTGTGCCATTTGGGATATGGGCTGGACGCAGTGATCGCGTTAACAACATTCTACGACCCATTTTGGACGCGATGCAAACGACGCCAGCCTTTGTCTATTTGGTCCCCATTGTGATGCTTTTTTCTATTGGCAACACAGCGGGCGTTCTGGCGACCATCATTTTTGCCCTGCCACCCTTGGTGAGATTAACCAGTCTCGGTATTAGGCAGGTACACCCAGAGTTAGTCGAGGCTGCGCTCGCCTTTGGGGCAACAAGCTCGCAGGTTTTACTTAAAGTTCAGATACCACTTGCTTTACCGACCATCATGGCGGGCCTGAATCAGACCATCATGATGTCGCTCTCCATGGTGGTAATCGCCGCAATGATTGGCGCTGGTGGCCTTGGGGCACCTGTCGTTCTGGGCTTAAATACACTTGATATTGGTTTGGCCACGGTGGGCGGTCTAGCGATTGTTTTATTAGCAATCATTCTCGATAGGATCACCCAATCAATGGCAACCAAAAAAAATAAGGACGTAAAATGATACTTAAAAAAGTAATACTGGGTGCAGCGTTAGCTGCAATGACAGTGACGGGATCAGCAGCGCTTGCAGATACTCTCAAGCCAGGTGAAGGGATAACCGTTAAACCCGCTCGTGCGACATGGGACACAGGTTTTTTTCAGGAAGCACTTGTTCGCCGGGGTCTTGAAACGCTTGGGTATGATGTCGAAAAGCCTAAAACCCTGGTTAACCCCATTTTTTACAAAACCGTCACACTCGGTGATATTGATTACTGGACCAATGGTTGGTTTCCAATGCATAACGATCAGCTACCGAGCAATTTCGACGAGAAAGCCGAAAAGGTGGGCTATGTTATTAAAGCCGGTGGATTAGGCGGATATTTAGTCTCTAAAAAAGAAGCCGATAAATATAATATTACCTCTCTTGCAGATTTTAAACGCCCTGAAGTTAAGAAAGCATTCGATACTAATGGAGACGGTAAAGCGGATTTGACTGCATGTCCTCCTGGTTGGGGATGCGAGAAAATCATCACCCATCATATGGATGTTTACGGTCTAAAAGATTCGATTAATCCGGTGAAAGCAGCTTATGCAGCTGGGATGGCATCCGCTATGGCGGGTTATAAAAATGGTGGTCCGATATTTTTCTATACTTGGGCGCCTAACTGGACCATTTTTAAAATGAAGCCAGGTAAGGACGTAGTGTGGATAAACGTGCCTGAAATTAATCCGACTAAAGCTCAAAGTTCAGCTGTTGAACGAATGACCGTAAAGGGGCTTGAAGGCGCGGTTTCTGATCCGGTAAAACTGGGGTTTGTTGCTTCTGATATTCAGATTGTTGCCAACAAAAAATTCACTAAACAAAATCCTGCGGTAAGGAAGTTTTTTGAGGTATTTACACTGCCATTGGCTGACATCAATGAGCAGAATACTCGTATGAACGATGGCGAAAAGAGCAAGAAAGATATTCAACACCATGTAGATGGGTGGATTACTAACAACCAAGAAAAATGGAACGGTTGGCTTACTGAAGCACGAAACGCGGCTAAGTAGTCTCAAGCTTTAATAATATATGAGTAACCCGGCGTACGCTTGTTGTACTTCCGGGTTGTTTTTTATACTTATGATTAAACCGTTAAACCGTTAAACCGTTAAACCGATAGAACTTGCAAGATAGCCCGAGGAATATAGTTAAGTAGGTCACTGGCTAACATGCCATATTGACTTAAGTCCTCTGCAGCAATATCACCTGCTAAACCGTGTAAATAGACACCTAAACATGCGGCATCTATAGGGCTGACACCTTGAGCACAAAAACCAGCTATCATTCCGGTTAACACATCGCCTGTTCCGGCTTTGGCAAGCGCGCTGTTTCCTGTTGGGTTGATAAATACCTGCTCGCCATCACTAATCACAGTATGTTTGCCTTTAAGAACAACGACTGCGTTTAATTGCTTAGCGGCCATATTGGTATAGTGCACCCGTTTGGCTTGGATTTCGCTAACATCAAGATTCAATAATCGTGATAACTCTTTGGGGTGTGGCGTGATAATGCTGTGTTTTGGTAGGGTTATCGATGTGGTTGCGATATTACCTGGGTGAAGTAAGCGACTGATAAAATTCAGTGCGTCAGCATCGAATATGACCGGATTAGGATTAGCTTGTAACTGAGTTAAGAGCGCGTAAAAAAATTCACTATTACCATTAGGGACAGATAAGCCATCTGAATCGCTGTTGTGATGCTTTTTGTTACCCAGAGAGCTGTTGTCGAGAGAGCTGTTGTTGATAGAGTTGTTGTCAAGATAATTACGGCTACGGCTAAAGTTAACGCTGAGTTGGTCAGTACTTTGGCCAATACTTAATCCACTGCCTATTGAAATCACACTGGCTTGGTTAAGTTTATCGTCAAGTTGTAACACGGCCATTTTATCAATTGCTTGTACATCAATTGTCTGCCAACGAGCGGTCTGTATTTGTGTTGCTAATAAGTCAGTTTTTGGGGCGTTATTATCATATTTTGCTGTCATCTGAGTCAGCAGCGGTAGGGTAACAACATTTGGCGTTAATGCACTCACACTGTCACATACCGATGGGCTGCTGGCTAAGGTGACGTAACCCGCGCCAACCCGCAATGCCGATATACTCGACAGGTAAGCCGCACCGCGATAATGTATCGAACCTGCAATATTCAATACATGGCCAAAAGTCATTTTATGGCTGTTATCTGGCCGAGGCGGTAATAGCGCGTTGATATGGTCATGGGTGAGATTTTGCATAGTGGCCAGCGATTATGATCAATGTTTATATCATAACTTATCACAGCAACCACTAAGATAGATGCCTGCAACAAAAAATGACAATACTGAAGGTATTGTCATTTTATTTATGGTGATACTAAAACTGGATTTAATCGTGATGATATTTTTTAAGCAATGACATGCATATATATCTTTAACATAGTGGCTAAGTTTTTCGGTTAATTTCTTTGTTGGGATTAGCCTTCTTGCGCCAGGTATTCAATAATTTGTTCCATGTTCAGATTAAAATCATCAGCACGCACACACTTTACAATTAAGTCATCAGTGACGGTTGCCAAATCAATTTTTTTATCAGATGCAAAATGATCCGGTTTTAGATGATAAAAGGGTTTCACAAGAGGACGTATTGGATCTTGAGGATTATGGCCTTCAACGATAGCCAGCCTATTTGATTCAAGTTGTACCACAGAGCCAACAGGATAAACTCCCATACAGCGAATAAATTGGTCGACTAAATCTTTATCTAATTCATTGTTGTCTGCTAACGCACGTAAAATACTAAAGGCTTTTACCTGAGCATAGCCTTGTTTGTAGCAACGATGAGAAGTGAGCGCATCGAAAATATCACAAATGCTGATCATACGGCCATAAAGGGTAATTTTATCAGCCGTTACGCCGAACGGGTAACCCAAACCATTGAGTTTTTCATGGTGTAGGCTCGCCACTTCTAAGCTCAGCGCACTGATCCCAGGAGTATTTTTCATGATCTCAATAGAGTAACTGGCGTGAGTTTTCATAATATGAAACTCTTCTTCAGTCAGTCTATCGGGTTTGTTGAGAATGCGATCGGGGATCATGATTTTACCAACATCATGTAAAAAAGCCCCGATGGCCAGTTGATTAACAATCTCTTTGTCGATTTTCTTGTATACGGCAAACATCGTCATGAGTACTGACACGGACACTGAATGCTCAAGTAAATATTCATCTTTATTACGAATATTAATCACACATGATAAGGCATTGGGATTATTAAAAATTAAATCTGTTGATTCTGTGGTAATTTTTTCTACCGGATCCATGTCTAACGGAAGACCGTGCTGCGCATTATGAAACAGCTTTTTTTGAATGTCTTTTGACTCATTGAATACTTGGCGCGCTCGTACTATTTCTTGATTAAAGAAATTTGCTGTCACATCGGTGCGCGCAGGCGTGACTTTTCGAGGCGCTTGAGGCTTAGGCACATTGACCTTAAGATCAACTTTTTCGACAATAACTTCACTTTTACTGGTATCAATGAGCAGCTTAGTAACCGACTTTTGTTTTAATGCTTCGATAACACGCTTGCTTTTAATCACACCAGGCTTAGTTAATGAAAACATGTCTTTAGGTTCAGTGATTTCAACTACATACATTCCAACATCAACGTCAGTAATGTTATGTTCAATCAGCATATATCGGTTCCTTGGGTATTTATTTGCATCAAAGATAAATCAGTTACTCGGTATTTATTCATACAGCATTGCATAAGATAGTTCATTTAACATTGTAATATAAGCAAAAATGCTAACAACATCAGCCTGTAGCACAATCTTTAGCTCAATCTTTAGCATGATATTGTTCAAAAATGCTTGTGCAGTTAATCAACAATGTGGCCGGAGTACTATTTGGATATTATGCCTAATTAGCCGTGAGGTCCAATGGCTTTGAACAATCGTTATTTAATCGTGTTATTTTAGCCCGATTTATAGAGTTTATACCGTTAATACAACCCTTTAAATACAGGTGTGAATATTGGCTAATGGCAAATTAGTCTGAATTAACACACTGGTAATGTTCAACAATAGAGATTCTGGTCATTGAGAAAATAACGCTATGCTAAGAGTTAACAATCTTAGCTAAATATCATAAATGATTTGAGTCGCGTGAAACCTGTACGTTAACCCTTGGGCATACATCCATATATCGCATATTTTCGCTTATGCTTTAGCATAAACATTAGCCGATATTGTATATTTTATTAATATTAAGGCGTTAGTAATTGCCGTAATGAGTGCCTTAGCTGTTTAAATACTGGTTCGCTGCTATAGCGATGGTGCTGAATAACATCGACATTTGCTTGCCAACCAATTTCTTTAAATTCAGAGGGCAACAGTACTAATTGGCCATTATCTACATAGCTTTTGGCAATATGATTAGGCAGCAAGCACCAACCATGTCCCTGTAATGCCAGTTCAAGTAAAATATAATAATTGTCGGCATACCAAACATCTGGACTAATGGCTAACTGAAAGCTACTGGATTTGGTATTACGTGAGCGCATCAATAATTGGCGGTGCAGCTTTAAGCTGGCTAAGTTTTCACATACTTGTTGTGCTAGCGCATGGCTACTGGCGACATACATATCAAACTTAATTGAGCCAATGGATTCAAAATCAATTTGCGTTGGAATAACCAGTTCACTGAAAATAATTCCAGTGACGGCTCGGTCAGTGTCAATCATATCGATAATATCAATGCTTGAAGCGGTTAAAAATTCTAAGGTGACATTTGGGAAATTTGCTTCTAACTCATTAATAATATTCGACAGTTTTTGCAGTGGAATGCCTTCATCTAAGCCAATGGTTAACTCTGAAAGTGTTTGCTGTTCTAAGGTTTGGGCGCAATAGCGTAAGCGTTGATGCTGCGCTAATAAGACTTGGGCATGTGGCAACAGCTTTTTACCGGCCGAGGTTAACTGCGGATATCGTCCACTACGATCAAATAAGCTAGCGTTGCAGTCTATTTCGAGGTTTATCACATGCTGGCTGACCACCGACTGCGCTTTATGTAAGGATCTTGCAGCAGAAGAGAAAGACCCAGTTTCTACTGTCGCCACAAAGGCCTCAAGTTGCTCAATACTATACATATCGCTTTTCCCGATGCTATCCAACTATTATGTATCCCTATTCTGGATGACAATAGTTGAAAGGTCACGATATATTGAGTCTATTATGCAAGGTAAAGAAAGAGTGTTTCAGGCGATAACGTTTGAGCTGCTGGCAATGGCGCTTATTGTGCCGACAAGCGCGTTAATGATGAAGCAAGAGGCCAGCGATATGTTGGTTGTGAGTATTGGTTTGTCGTTATTTGCTATGTTATGGAATTACATTTATAACGTGTGGTTTGATAAAATAGTTGGTCCAAATAGGATTGAAAGAACGTTACTGATCAGGATTATGCATGCATTGTGTTTTGAAGGCGGCATGTTGTTGGTCACTATTCCATTAGTATCATGGTATCTGTCATTAAGCCTTATCGATACCCTGATATTAGAAGCTGGAGTGTTGATTTTTATTTTAATTTATACCGCGGTCTTTAATTGGCTTTATGATATATATCAACCGTATCAAAAATGGTTTGCTAATTTTGCTCAATAATTTGGTTTATTAAATTGGCTCAATAATCGTTAACTTATATTACTTGTATAAACTAATGATTACCTGTGTGGTCTATTTAATACCTAAGCGGAGTTTGTTTATATTACTGTCATGACTATTGTCATGATCACAGTGCCATCTTAGCCCGTCAATAATTATAAGCTGGAAGTGAATGTGAAACATGACTGCCTAGGTTGCACATCTTATTTACCCACATCCGTTCGCTGGGGTTATGGCTGGTCGTATCCTAGAGATTACGGCTCGTTAACTGTCGATGAGCTTAAGCAAGTTGAGCAACTGTAACAACCCTTATTAATATCACCATTCTAGTTCAACTCAAGAGGGGCAATATTTGGGGCTACCTAGCCAAGATGATACATTTGCATTTTTAAGCTTACACGCGAACATTATTTGTGTTTTCTTGAGAAAAAGTAAGCGATTTTTTTCTTCGTAACCACTCAGATGTCTCTGGTTTTTAATATCACTTATCGGCTAGTGTTAACATTTTAGACCGATTAACTTACGCTTTGCAGCTTATTACTTTCAGCTGGTTATTTCAGTTTTTTAATTGATGCTATGCCTTTTATAAACCCATCATCAACTCAGTCCGCTTAAATTCATCCACGGTCATGAGTGATGTTGTACCATCCATCACGCTATATTAGGCTTAAACGATATAGTTAACATGGCTACTTGCACCACAATATAATTTAAGAGTACAATTGTGCGCTGAAATTGAGCTAACACTTGTGCGCTAAAATGAATCTATTGACCCGACTTAACCAAGTCACCGCAAAAACCTTATTCCATACTGACTCTCTTGGCAGTTATTTCGAACCTATTATGCAGCGCATAAAGCCAGCTTGGCGCACCCATTGTTTTCGCGCCCAGGTGTTGGGGCATCAATTACTTCGTGCCGATGTTGTGCAACTAGACTTGTCTGCAGATAAAGCCTGGCCGCAAGCCATAGCAGGCCAGCACGTGTTATTGACGGTAGAAATTAATGGCCGTTTAATGACCCGACCTTTTTCAATCTCCTCTGCTCCCGACCAGTCCCATAGCCAATACCCTAAAAAGCGCGTGATTCGTTTAACCATTAAGACCCATGTTGACGGTGCTTTTACGGCAAAATTATTGGCGAATATTACCGCGGGTAGTTACGTCAATTTAAGTGCGCCACAAGGTGAGTTTGCAGTAAGTGACCGTATCCAACCATCAACACCATTATGGTTTGTGGCGGCTGGGAGTGGCATTACGCCATTTATGGCGATGCTAAACCAACTGGCGTTGCTACCACAACAACCACAAAATCCCATTAATTTGGTTTACTTTGCCAAGCCGGGTGAGCATTTGTATGTTGACGAACTCATGGCGTTACAGCAGCAGTTAAACCAATTAAAAGTGCAATTGCTTATTCGTAAAAATGGCGACAATTTAGCGGATGCTCTGAGTGACTGCACCGTGCAAAGCCAAGTGTTGGTATGTGGCCCAGGCCAGTTTAAGCAGGATGTTGATCGCCAATTAGATGCCATTAATCACCCGTTAAAGCAGCGGCAAGCGGAGTATTTTCAAGCTCCGGTTATGTCGCAAACACACAGCGGCGAGCAGCATATTCAGTTAACCCAGCGTGGTAAACAAACCCAGCTAACATTAGCAACCAACAACTCTTTACTCAATGGCTTAGAGCAACAGGGGATCAGTGCTAATTTTGGTTGCCGTATTGGTGTGTGCCATCAATGCCAGTGTATTAAAAAATCTGGTGTGGTGAGGAATATGCGTACCGGTGAGATATCACAGCAAGGTGAGCAATTAATTCAATTATGTATTTCTCAGGCGGTGACGCCACTTGAGTTGGAACTGTAAAGTGATGAATAAGAATATTAATTTTGATCTGTTAGCTAACGAGTTAGATGAGTTGAAACGTCAAACGTTAACCGAAGTTGGCACAGCCGATGCGGCCTATATTCGTAACGTCATTGTGTGGCAACGAGCTTTAGAGTGGGGCGGGCGTGTGTTATTGATGTTGGGGGTTATTCATCCACTCTGTTGGATTTTGGGTGTGTTGAGCTTAGCCAGTGCCAAAATTCTCGACAATATGGAAATCGGTCATAATGTGTTGCATGGACAATACGATTGGATGAACGATCCTCATATTAACTCGCGTCAGTTTGATTGGGACATAGCCTGTGACGGTAAAAGTTGGCAACGGATCCACAATTATGAGCATCACACTTATACCAATGTGATTGGTAAAGACCGAGATTTTGGTTATGGTTTGTTGCGTTTGTCGAATGACTTTTCCTGGCGGGTTAAAAACCTGTGGCAATTTCTCACTTACCTAAATTTAAGCATGCTATTTCAGTGGGGAGTTTCTTATCATGAACTCGCCGCAGAACGTGTTTTTATGGGCAAAAAGAAACAAGACCGTCCATCAAAAATTGATCCAAGCGAACTGAAACGACGTTTTTTTAGTAAAGGTGGTAAACAATTATTCAAAGATTATCTGCTATTTCCCTTGCTCGCGGGGCCGCTATTTTTGTGGGTGCTATGTGGTAACTTAATCGCCAATTTAATTCGTAATTTATGGACATCGACTATCATATTTTGTGGTCATTTTACCTCAGATGTTCATACCTTTAGCCAAGCTGAGTGTGAAAATGAAACTCAAGGTCAGTGGTATTATCGCCAGGCATTAGGTTCGTCGAATATTCTCGGCGGCAAATTATTTCATATATTCACTGGTCATTTGAGCTTTCAAATTGAACATCATTTGTTTCCCGATCTGCCATCGTCACGCTATCAGCAAGTGGCGCCAAAAGTGCAAGCTATCTTTGCCCGTCACGGTATTGCTTATCATACGGGACCTTTTTTACGTCAATATAGTCAAGTGGTTAAACGAATACTGCGTTATTCACTACCTTAAATGATCTTCAGGTTAACGGCTAAGCACTTCAACTGAAGTGCTTTTTTATCGGTAAAATAGTCATTGGCGTCATTGTTGTGAGCCGCTAATATAGGCTAATCGGTTTAGAGTGGATATGCGAAAATGATAGCGTCAGGCAAAGGTGTACGTGCGGTTGCGGTATTAGAAGCCAGTAAAGGAATGTTGGCTTTATTGGTTGCTATCGGCCTGCATGCATATGCTGGGCAAAACCTGTCGGCGCTGGCAACACAATGGATGACTCATCTGCACTTAAATCCTGCGAGTCACTATCCCGGTATTTTTATTTCGGCCGTTAGCGCAGTATCACCATCGAGTTTAACGTTAATGGCAATAGGTGCTGCAGCATATACCTTAATTCGTTTTATTGAAGCTTATGGTTTATGGCATAACTTACGCTGGACTCAATGGTTCGCGTTGGTCAGTGGCGCGATATATCTGCCTTTAGAGCTTTATGAAGTGGTTAATCACTTTAACTTAATGAGTGTGGTGGTGCTGATAATTAATCTACTGGTGGTGGGATATATGTATTTGGTGTTATTTCCTCGTCGCGTTTCAATATGAGCTGTATTTCAAATTTTTTATAAAGCGATTAAGTTGAACTATTAACATAAATTAATCGTTGAGAGTTGATCCTTTATATCATGATGTTAGTATAAATACATTAGTAACGTTAACGATGAGTTAGCCATAGCGCTATTCATCAACAGTAACTATATGGTGTGTAATATATTGTTAAGGCATCTGTTAAGATGTTATTGGTTTATTTTTAAATGAGACCTTTTAAAAAGAGACCTATGAGTTGAGTAATAGTGTTAATATATAGACTCTATTTATAGGTTTAACAAATAGGTTTGATACTATACACTGATGCAATATTATATTAGTTAAGTTGGTATATGCATTAAGGCCAATATATTGTTATTCGATTTTATGCTTATTTTATTAAGCGACTTATGAATAACGTGTATTCACCATTTATACAAATGCTGTAATGTTATGACTAATTAATTCTACTTTGAGAGGAATAAAATGACAGACATCGATATTGGTATAAAAAAAGACGACCGACTAAAAATTGCTGAAGGCTTAAAAAGTTTATTAGCAGATTCATATACACTTTATTTACAGACTCATAATTTTCACTGGAATGTAACAGGTGTACACTTTCGTGAGTTACACCTGATGTTTGAAGAGCAATATACTGAGCTTGCGGTGGCTGTTGATGATATTGCTGAACGCATTCGTACATTAGATGTAGCAGCACCGGGGACTTACAAAGAGTTTGCTCGTTTAAGTTCAATAAAAGAAGTTGAAGGTGTACCAAGTTCTGCAGATATGGTTGATTTATTAACCCAAGGCCATGAGCAAGTGGTTAAAACATCCCGACAAGTGCTTAAATTAGCTCAAGCGGCTGATGATGAATCAACCGCTGCATTAGTGTCAGACCGGATGCGCATACATGAAAAAACTGCATGGATGTTAAGGGCTACACGTAAGTAAGCTGCTGTATGAGATCAACCGCTTCTGGTTGGCGTTATATCGCTAATAAAGGCTAATAACTTGCAGTAAAATCAAACCGCTGTCTTTGCTACAGCGGTTTGTTGTTTTTGGCTTTCGGATACGAAATTTATCGATCTCAATAGCCAAAAACGATAATCTAGCGTTTTGATTTTTTGATGATGCTATTGTGACCGATAAAGCCCTTAATAAACTTGCTAAGCATTTATATGCTCAGCGTGGTATTCCTCATCCTGACTCAAACTATTTAGCCTTTGTGCCCCAAAGTATTGAACAGGCTATTGCTGTCCAACAATTGATGATAACTCAACATGACACTATTGCGGGTTGGAAATGCCTAGTTCCGCAAGCTAATGGTCAGTTAATTGTTGCGCCAATATTATCAACAGCAGTGAGCCAGACTATTGATTGCGGCATTATACCCAGTATTAAAGACGGGCAGCCAACCGCGCTGATAGAGCCTGAAATTGCGTTTATTTTAGGTCAGGACATTGAGCCTTATCGCCATTACAGTAATGATGACATTGACCAAGCTATTAGTGCTACACACATGGCTTTAGAATTGATTCAAAATCGTTTTAGTCGTGAGATACAACCCAGTTTTTATCAAAAACTTGCCGATGGCTTGAGCAATCAAGGTCTGTACATAGGTCCAAAAATAGACACTTCTATTGCTTATCAAGCCAGCCATATTGAGGTGGTGGTCAGTGACGGTGAACGCACCGCAAGATTACAGCAATTTTCTGGGGTACACCCTTGTGAATTACCCCAAAACCCTGTGTATTGGTTAATTAATTACTTAGCAAAATTGGGCATTAAGCTCAGCGCTGGTCAAGCCATTATCACGGGTTCATATTGCGGTGTTGTCAAAGTCCCCATGGCAACAGAAGTGAATATTGAATATATAGGTATCGGTCATTTTAATATCAAGTTTTATGACTTACTTGCCTAGTGGAGTTGCTGGCGGATTTAAAGCTGTCGTTAAATAATACGACATATTTTTGTTATCATTTGTTAAAAATTAAAAAAGCGCTCAAGGCGCTTTTTTAACTTTCTAATTGAATAAAGAATTCTTCTAGTTCTCTGTTTACTGTGTCTGTATCGCCGGTGGCTTTGAGATAAGATCGTAAACCAATAATGTGCACTTGTAGCTTTTTCGCCACTTGAGATTTATCTAATTTGCTTGGTAAATCACCATCATGCTGAGCTTTTTCTATGATACTGGCAAAGCGATGCTCAACTTGAGTCAGCAGATCTTTAGCTATGTTCAGTGTTTCTTGATGAGATTCATCGAGTTCAGCTAAAGTGCGCACAACCATGCATAATTCGCTTGGCACTTCTGCACAGCAAGGCACGATAATACTGCGTAAATATTGCTTAAATCCATTCCAGGCACTGTCACTTTGGGCTATTTTTTCATTTAAATCACCCGTGGAGGTTTGCACGTAATGAATCAACGTTTGGTGAAATAAATCGGCCTTACTACCGAATGCGGCATATATGCTGCCAGGCCGCATATCCATGGTAGTTTGAATTTCTCGGGTCGAAGTCGCCAAAAAACCTTTTTGCCAAAATAGATTTTTTGCTTTTTCAAGTACTTCTTCACGATTAAATTTGGAAATATTAGCCATTAGTGCCTCTTTTAGTTAGATCACTATTTTACGACAAGCCGGTAACCTAAGGCCAGCCTATTGTGCTAAATATTAATTATAAAGCGTAACAGTTATCTATTGTTAACCCTAAAATAGACATCATATAAGTGACTCAATACAGCCATTGATGCGTGTTATCATTTAGCGTTTTTATCGTTAGCATGGATCAAGTTAACGTTAAACAGCAGTAATTCATTTATAATAAATGACTTCAATATTATGTTTTGTCGTCATTATCTGCTCACTTATTTCAAAGGTGAGGTTAAACTTGCTTGCCAATAATCACGTCAGTGTGTTGTTGTGAATTAAATGGTCAATATTGGCATCACAATGGTGAAATAGTTTGATAAAGTGATCTGCTATTATGGCAACGTCAGAATAGTGGCAGCAGGGGATTGAGCTGAATATATCATCAACATTAGGATCGCAATAGTATGGCAAATGTGAACATGCCTTTTAACGCAAGTCAGCAACAATTGGCCTTACTACGACTGGTTAATTGGGGTTTAAAAATTGGGCTGATCTTGTTTGCCACAGACTTATTTGGGTTAACAACTCCTCCAATAGCTTTATCATACGTGTTAATTATTGAAGCTTGTTATGTTGGCTTTAGTTATCGTTTTCATCGACTGAGCATGAACAACAATGGTTTGTTGTTTTTAACCTTATTGTTAGACACTTTGTTTTGGGCAACCTGGTTATATTTTACCGGCGGGGCGACCAATGCTTTCGTATCATTACTGTTATTACCGATAGCTATTTCTGCCATTACCTTGCCTCGTTGGGCGCCTTGGTACTTAACCATAGTATCAACCGCATTTTATACCTTAATGATTGTCGATATTTCAGATGAAATGCGCGATCCCGCTATGGCCCATGACATGAGCCAAATGCCAATGACCCATACGATACAAGCCAATCAGGCTATGCCTGTAAGCCACAGTATGGATATGGGCTCGCACTATTTAGGCATGTGGTTTAATTTTGTGATTTCTGCATTGGTGTTAACGGTTACCGTAGGTTTTATCGCCAAACGGATACGCCAAAAAAATGCAGAGCTACGCTATTTACGCGAAGCCCAGTTACGCCAAGAAAAGATTTTGGCGTTAGGCACCGCATCAGCACAAATGGCTCATCAGCTGGCAACACCATTGGCAACATTACGCTTATTGGTTGATGAACTGTTCGAATCGGCCAATGATGCTGAACAAACAGAATTGATTAGTGAGATGCAACAAGCGCTTAATCGATGTGAAGTTACCTTAAGCGATTTACGCCTCGCCACAGAGTCGATACGCGAGCATAAATTAACCCACCAACCGGTTAATCAGTTAGCTGATATGTTGATTGACCAAGTGAATTTATTAATGCCAGAAACTCAATTAAACATCACCTTAACGCCACAAGTCGAGCAGGGGATCTTATATACCGACATGAGCTTATTACCGGCGTTAATGGCCCTGATCCAAAATGGCGCTCAGGCGAGTCAAGATAACCAGCACTCAGCCGTTGTTGATATCAATATCAGCCTGTCACAGCCACAAGAATTGAGCATCACTATTCGCGATTACGGTGTCGGCATTGCTACTCATTTGCTTCATACCTTAGGTAATAATATGGTAAAAAGCCCCAAAGGGATGGGCATCGCGGTATTATTAAGTCACACCAGTTTTGAGCGTTTAGGCGGTAAGTTATACCTTAAACCGCACCCAGACTGTGGCACCGAAGCCATAGTGACATTACCGCTTAGTGTACAAAAAGCGAGTTGAAGCTATTTTAACGAATAGAAGCGAATCGAAGTAAACAGAAGTTGAAATAAAGATAAGCTGGATTGAGATCACCATGAACAAGCTATTGATTATTGAAGATGATTTGGCCCTAGCTGCCATTTTAGCCCGCCGCCTCGGCAAGCATGGGTTTGAGTGTAAAACCTGCCATCACGCCAGTGATAGCTTATTAATGGCAAGGCAATTTGTGCCCACCCATATCGTGTTAGACATGAAATTAGCCGAACATAATGGCTTGTCGTTAATTAAACCCTTAAGACAACTTTTACCCCAGGTACACATGGTATTGCTCACTGGCTTTGCCAGCATCGCCACCGCCGTCGAAGCCATCCGCCTTGGAGCAGACAATTACCTCGCTAAACCCGTCGATACCCAAACGTTATTAAATGCATTATCCGTCTCGGCTGAAACCACAACCACTTATGATGATATTGAAGAACAGCCACTTAACCCCAAGCGCGTTGAATGGGAACACATTCAACAAGTGCTCGCCAACAACAATGGCAATGTATCAGAAACCGCACGACAATTGGGTATGCACCGCAGAACCTTACAGCGGAAGTTATTGAAAAAGCCTACGGCTGATAATCGGTAAGAAAGGTGGCTAAACCAAGTGTCATTCCGGTAATGCTTTTGAGCCGGAATCTAGCGTTGTTCTTTTATGTTTTGTGCTTTATGGCCTAAGGCCGCTATCGTCGTGGCGCTTCGCTTACACCAGAGCAAAAGGGTAAAGCGCATTCTTATTTATAAATCAGCCTTTGCAAACCCTCAGCGTTCCGGCAACATTTTCAAAAATCTACAAGGTCGCGACGGAAGGAGATCCCGCTTTTAATTTCGTTTGAATTCCGCTTTGGCCCATCTTGTCATAAAGAGTGAAAATGCTAACGATTGTTATGGTGAATGGATTCACGAATGTCGTGGTGGCATGTATGCCAAAGAACGACTTGTAACTCGAAAGCTAGTGGGGATCTGATAGGCAGGATGCCTTGGAATTCGTGAAAGGCTATGGTCAGCTCACTGACTCTTTTATAAAGAGTCTTCAATGGCCTCAAGTTCAGAGTTGAATTTACCCATTTACAGGTACTAACTCATTTTTGGACAGAATTTTTAGAGAAGCTAGTGTTTCAGTTTAATTTTATAAAAGTTTACTCTGATTCGATTGAGTTATTAATATCCCCACCCAGTTTCATTTGAATGTCTGCGAAAGCGCTTGATGCTTGGAATGAGCCAAAAACAAGCAAGCAATAAAATTATGACAGGCATTCAAAAATTAGAACCAATTGGTTACTTGTATGGTGTTGCCATGCTGACGCATGGGGGAGTTCAAAACACAACAATATCGATTAGCTCACACTGATAGGTTCAGCAATACCGTTTCAGCTCACATTTTTAAATGAGTTTCTTTGCTATGTTTTATTGTAAGCTGAGTCGCAATATGATTATTTAAGGAGGGAGTATGGGGAGATCACTTGTATTGTTTGTTGCCTTTAGTCTAATACCCATATCTTCTGTCTATGGAAAAGAATTAAGACTTGCCGTGGTACCTAAATTTCATAGTGTTTTTTTTGAGCGAAGCAAAGCTGGCTGTATAGATGCAGCGGCTCAAATAAAAGGCGTGGAATGCATATATCGGGGACCAGATATAAGTAATGTTAGGATGCAAGATCAGGTAATAAATCAACTTATTGATGAAGGTATAGACGGTATCGCAGTAGCCGTTACACAATCTAAATATCTCGTTAAAAATAGCCTTAAGAGAGCTAAAGAAGCAGGTATTCCGGTTATTACCTATGACTCTGATATTGATGTTTCAATCAATGAAGATCCTAATAGTTTACGCCTAGCCTATATAGGCACTGACAATTTTGAATTGGGTAAGTCATTAGGTGAAGAGTTAAAAAAACTTCGGCCCAATGGGGGAACGCTAATAATGCAATCTGGGCGACCAGATTCTCCCAATCTGAATTTAAGATTGATGGGTGTCCGTTCCGCATTATCGGGAAAAAAATACGATGTACCTCCTGGAGAATTGCTTAATAACGATTCGGGATGGACTGAAGTTAGAGAACCTTTCTTTAATTTTGATCAATTGGATCAATCTATTAATCAAATGGAGTCTGTAATGAAAGGTAAGCCTGTAAAAGCAGACTCTTTTATTGCTGTTGGTGGTTGGCCGCAAAATGACCAAGCACTTTATCGTAAAATGATTGCCCCGTACCAGGCAAAAATTAATAACAATAAGGTCATCATTGTTATTACTGACACATCCTCTGAACAATTAGCTATGTTGGAAGATAATCTTGTTCATATCAATATTGGTCAAGCCCCATATGAAATGGGAAGACTAGCCATTTTGACACTGTATAAAATTGTAACAGAACAAAAATATGAGAAAACAATTTACACACCTATCACAGTTTGCACACCAGAGAACGTTGATACATGTACCAAGATTACGGGATTGTAATCATATTTAAACAGTCTGGTATAAAAGCTAACGAATAACTATGCCACTACAATTATTTGAACACCTCAGAGGTAATGCCAAAAAGCTTAGGCAACAAATACAACTAATGCTGGCAGTTACTGGGGCAGTGTTTCCAATCATGCCTGAGATAAAGCGCAGATTAGCGACGCGCTGCAGCCCCTGTTGTCAGCAACCAATACGGTTTATGGGCATAGTGAAACGACCAACAAACTTACGGCTCACAACCTAAAGCTAGAAATGATAATAAGAATAATGGCTTAATCAATACTATGAAGGAGTTAATTTAAGATACTGAAATATTGCGTTAAAAAAATTAACAGAAGGGCTAAGGTAGCTTGCTGACTACAAAAAGCTAGCACGATAACTATCACATCAAACAGCGCATATTTTCGCGCTGTTATTTACATAATAAAGAGTCACTCTTAGTTGTTCGGGCTTGTTCAACACTTGGTAGCAGGACGCGGCTTCGCGCGGTCTATCCTTAGTTAATTGCTATTTAGGTATACCTTTTCTTCTAGGGTTTAAGAACCAAGCTGCAATTGAGTCAATAAACCGCCAAACATCATTATATTCAGGTTTTAGATAATTTTCAGACAAGGGATCTTCACCCATTTTTTCAAAAATTTCGACCAGCCAACTAGGTCCATGCCCCGAGGCAGATAATCCCATTAACCATGATTCTAACTCACCATTAGGAACAACAAATAAACCATAATCTGCTAGTTTATCAAAAAAGTTTTGCAATGCTTCTTGATCATCTTCTGAGAGAATTTTAATTCCACCATCTCGTTTCATGTTTTTCCCTGATTCTTCAAACTTTTGCTTCAAAGCTTGTCTTAAAGAAGCTAGCGGCGCTCTTTCTAACTCTGGTATAGAGCCACTATCAAGGAACCCTGTCCACACTGTTCCACCGTCTTTAAGAACATCTATATCAACTATTCCTGCAACAGGTATTCCTAACTCACGCAATGGTTTAATTATTGTTTTAACAGTTTGCTTATTTTGGGCATGAAGGAATAGGCAATTAGGTATTCCTCTCTGATCAGAACTTTTTAAAAGGCGATCATTGATTTCCTGATAAAATGCACGATCAGCATCTGATTCTGTAACAATAACAAACTCATAAAACAGTCCACTTAAAACGCCAGTTGAACGTAGCAAAGGATTTCTCATGAGTTTCAAAATATCTTCATTAGGAAGGATTCTAGCAGTAGCTACATCATTCCTATAAGTTAACCGAACAATATTTACGGGTGCACCTGATTGAATACATCCCATTACAAAGTTGGGGCTATGAGTTGCTACAAAGAGCCTTTTATCCGTCCCAGACATTATTTGAGAGACTTCCTTTCCTAGCTTAAAGGAAAGCGATGGATGCAAAAAAGCTTCAGGTTCATCCATTAATAATACCGAAGGATCACCTGCAATCATTTCAGTTACCATACCAGTAAAAGCTTTTACACCATCACTAGCTAGAGATATAGGTAGAGCTTTAGCATGAAAATCAACGGCCTCCTGATGAATTCCTCTTTCTTCCATAGTATCTTTAGGAGGAACTTTTGAAAGGCGAAGGTTCAGTTGACCTAGATTTGTAGGATCTATAACTAAATATTGCCCAAAAGCTTCATGAATTATTCGACTAACTTCTTGTCTTTTATCATCATCCCTAAATAGAACTTGAAAACTTGAGTGTGGTGGTTGTTGTAGATCTCCTGCACCCTGCTGATTAACTAGATTAATCCTATTACTGCCATTAAGAATTAAGGTGTTGTACGAAAGAAACCATGAACAAGTATGTGATGGGTGCACATTTGGAGTTAGTAAAGCTTGTCTAAACAGTGTTTCTTGTACTTGATGCCTAGTTTGCCCTTTACCAACTAAAATATAATCAGGGTGAATAGCTTCACCGGGATTAGCTTTAAGAGTTAGTGATTTAATTTTAGCATCAAGAACCGATTCTTCAATTCCCTCTAAGTCAATATTTTCGATAATTACATTATTGGTGTTCTGATTACCGCTAGTGCAAAACTGTTGAATTTCAGATAATATTTTACTTTTACCCGAATTATTTGGGCCTACAAAAACAGTTATGGGCATGGCCTTTAATGTCTGATTGTCTAAACCTTCGGCACGCCCAAATTTTAATTTTATATCCTTTAACATTTAAAGACTCCATAGGGTTGTAGGCAACAAACGAGCCTGTAGAATTACTCGTTTTAAAATTCATTTTGATTAATGAACAAACAATATCTGAGTTTCTATTTTGACTCAATTATTTAGTGGTGTTTAGATTATTATTTAACATGCTGATGTATTGTTGTTTTTAGAGGGAGTATAAGGCGGGTTTGGTGAGTTATTGAGGTAAAAAGGGCTTATCCCTTCTTAGTGTATCGCGTGTTGCAGCTTTTCTATATTATGAACAAGACAGTACAGTTGCCACTGAGCATTAACTTTGACTTGGCCGCGTAAGGTCAATTTATTCATCTTTTTGTTGACCGTAATATTGCCAAACACAGGCTCAATACAACCCAGTCGCTTGCTATACTGCCGTAGCCCCATTGGGCTGTCTATTTTCACTTTCATCTTGTCGGTGTAACTCAGTTTTTTCCGTGAGTCATCATTTTTAAACACACCTGCCGACCCGTTTTTATCGGCGGTTTTCGCATACATTGCTGTTGCAACGGGCAGGATTTACAATCTTTTAAATAATAATGGACTAATAGGATAGAATTTGTAGGACATGTTTGTGATTAACAAGCAGAGTGCTAGCAAGCTTTGGGGCATAAATGATTTGCATACCTTGCTTGCAATTGGCGTGATTCGACTCTGAACTTGAGGACGTTAAAGAAAATAGTGTGAAGCTCACATGGATGTGAGCTTAGCTTTCGCGGTACAGGATGTACCATCGGAAGCGTTAGCATTTTCGAATAAGGCCGAAGCTGGTTTCAAATGAAGTTAAAAGCTTGTTCAATCCCCATGGCGACCTTTTCGCCGCTGTTGTTTTGTAAATAGCGAAAATGTTGCGGGGCGGCTGGGAGTTCCAAGAGGGAATAGCCGTTGATTTCCTCTTGGTCTGGTGTGGGCGAAGCACCACGACGTTTGTGGCCACAGGCCATATTACAAAATCATTTTAGGGCAAAGATGAGTTAGATTTTTGGCTTTTAAAGTACACATTCAACTCTGAATTTGAGGCCGTTGAAGACTCTTTATAACAGAATGCGTGAGCCTGACAGGACATCAGGCTAGTTTTCGCTGTACAGGTCGTTCTTTGCCTTCCATGCCACCACGACATTCGTGAATCCTTTCACATCAGATTCCCATCGCAAGCGTTAGCATTTTACTCTTTATGACAAGATGGGCCTAAGAAGGTTACAAATCAAAGTTAAAAGCCAAACTTATTTCCGTCGCAATTTTTTCGCAGCTGTTGTTTTTTTAGATAGCTAAAATGTTGCCGGAACGGCAGGGGCCCATTCTTTTATAAACAGCAAAGAGCGGATTGCTGTTGATCCCCTTTTGGTCGGTGCAGGGTGGAACCTTGCGATCTTAATTCAAACGAAGTTTGATAACTTGGTATGGGCGAAGCGCCCGACGTTAGTGGCCGCAGGCCATAAGTCAGAATAGATACCCATGACAAGCTATCGATTTTACAGATTCAGCAAGCTAAGCTTTCCATTATTATAAGCAGAAGTTACCATGGATGCGGGTTGTTTCCGTTTCTCTCAGGCTCTTTCAAATTACCCTGCGCAGGCATTCGACATTAAAGGATGAAATGATTCGACTCCAGACATCGAACACATTGAACAATCATCGATACGACATATCACGCAGCGGGGAATAGCCCTTCTACTTAATCAATAAGGTATCCCTATGACTAAGCAACTGTCCCAGCATACATCCGCAACTGTCGAGACAGTTGACGATCTTGCTAAGTTGGCCAATTACTCTTTGATGGACACGCTTAATAGTGATCCTAACGCAACAACAAATGGCGACGACCATAGAGCACGACAAGTGTTTTCGGGGCACTATGTCCCTGTTAAGCCGACGCCTATTGAAAACCCTGAGTACGTAGCACACAGCCAACGCTTTTTTAGTGAGTTGGGTTTTGCAGACAGCATGGCGCAGTCTGCCGATTTTATTAGCTTGTTCTCTGGCGATATTTCGCAGGTTCCAGAGCCGATGAGCAAGGTCGGTTGGGCGTGTGGCTATGCACTGTCAATCTTCGGCACCGAATACATCCAGCAATGTCCGTTCAGAACGGGCAATGGCTACGGCGATGGTCGTGCGGTTTCGGTGCTTGAGGCTTTCATCAAAGGCAAACGTTGGGAAATGCAGCTTAAAGGGGGAGGCCGCACGCCATATTGTCGCGGCGCTGATGGTCGTGCTGTGTTGCGATCCAGTGTGCGGGAGTTCCTCGCACAGGAACACATGCACGCGCTTGGTGTGCCAACGTCACGTTCGCTAAGTTTGTATGTGTCTAAAACTGAAACAGTCCAGCGACCGTGGTATTCCGAGGGCTCTAACTCACAAGATCCTGACCAAATGATCACCGAGGCTGTGGCTATCTCAACTCGTGTGGCACCCTCGTTCATTCGGGTCGGCCAGCTTGAGCTATTTGGTCGCCGCGCTCGCAAGCAAGAACACCCACAAGCGATGGCAGAGCTTGAACAACTGATGCTGCATTTAGTTGATCGAGAATACGCTGATGTTATCGACCCGCAACTCACCAATGCCGAAAAGGTATTGGTGCTGGCGGGCGAGTTCCGAAGTCGGCTAACTTCACTGGTGTCGAACTGGATCCGTGTCGGCTACTGTCAGGGCAACTTCAACAGCGATAACTGTGCCGCAGGTGGCTTTACACTGGATTATGGTCCATTCGGATTTTGTGATGTGTTTAACCCGCAATATCAGCCTTGGACAGGTGGCGGACAGCACTTTGCATTTCTGAATCAAGGTGTCGCAGCGGAACGCAATTTCTTGATGTTTTGCACAGCATTAAGCCCATTACTGGCGTCTGAGCCAGATTATGTCGACCAGCTGCAACAGCTGGTCAATGGTTTTTCGGCCGAGATGCAAGCAAAAATGGAGCAGATGTGGGCCGCCAAACTTGGGCTTGGCACTTTTAACGCGGCGCTATTTGATGAACTTGAAACGCTCATGCTGCAAACCCCTGTGGATTACACTCTGTTTTTCCGCGAGCTTTCGGCGTTACCGGATGATATTGGCTCACTGAAAAAAAGTTTCTACCGAGACTTAGCACAAGCCCCCGCAGGACTTGAGCAGCGCTGGTCAGCTTGGTTGACACAATGGCAATTTCTGCTCGACAGTACTGTGGTCGACAGCTCTGAGGTTGGCAGTACAGGTGACACAAATACGCAGGCGCGCAGTCGTGATGAGATTTCTGCACAGATGAAGGCTGTTAACCCTAAATATACCTTGCGCGAGTGGTTGCTAGTGCCTGCTTATCAGCAAGCCAGCGTCGGTAATTATGCACTGGTTAGAGAATTGCAGGCTGTTATGACCCAGCCTTACGCAGAGCAGTCCCAGCAAGTTGAGGACAAATACTATCGAACCAAGGCATCTGAATTCTTTGGTGTTGGTGGGTGCTCGCATTTGAGCTGTTCATCGTGATTTTTTAGGCTATTGTCACCGCCTGTCTAAATGATTCTATTTACATAGGCTGGCTGGCAATGATTTGAGCAGTAACAGGGTTTGTTGTTGGTCCCATTTTCGGTCGTGCTCGGCAGTTGGCTATTTCTGTCTGGCAAAATCAAGCGTCACTAGGTTAGTGGCCACAGGTTATAAAAAAAAGGGCCTCTATCAATAGAGGCCCTACAATCTTAATAAGATTAAAAGTGATACCTTTACCCAGTATTTATCCCCATTCCCATAGCAAATAAACACTGAGTAAAGTTACATATGCATTGTGTAGACATTTGATTGAAACCTCAAAGTATGCAATCAAACAATGCTAACGTGTTGTATCAAAAGTGGATTAACGTCATGAGTTAATGGATCATTCTTAACAGGGGATCTCATTGACGTCATTCAGTAAATTCAGTGTGCTTAATCGCTGCGATTGTGGCAATCAATAAAGTCCAAACTGCGACACATTGTCGCAGGCATTGTCTATTAATCCTCCTATGCATAGGTATTAGCCTGGTGTATGCAATGAAATGTAAGATATTTATCATCACGATTTAATCCTTCAGTATCGAAACAATGCCTCTGAGAATCATCAAAATAATCTTGCTATCAAAAATGGAAAAGTCTGCGGCGATATTTACTAAATAAGCACTACATATTGTAAGGATATTGGCATACATTGGTTGCACGATTATGAGTCGTTAGTCATGACATTGAATCAATAAGTGTTGATTGAGTGCCATGTTTAATAACGCTTTGGGGATACATCGCTTATGAAAATAGCATTATTTATACCTTGTTTAGTCAACCAAATGATGCCAGAAGTGGCTATCGCAACCCTGACATTATTAGAAAAATTGGGTCATGAGGTTTTTTTCCCTGCAGGACAAACCTGTTGTGGACAGCCAATGACAAACTCAGGTTGTTTTGACGAAGCTAAAAATACTACCCTTAAATTACTCAATGCCTTCAAAGGGGTTGAGTGCGACGCCATTGTTTGTCCTGCAGCCAGTTGCTTAGTCGCTGCGAAAGAAAACTTCCATGAGTTTGATGGCAGCAAAGAAGCTCAAGATGTGATTAATAAGCTTTATGAGTTGACCGAATTTCTACATGACGTTGCTCCGATTAAATCCTTTAAACGCCCTGTGGCAGCTAAAATAAGTCTGCAAATGAGCTGTCATGGTATTCGCATGCTTAATTTAGCTACGCCCACGGAAGAAATGGGCAAACAACGCTTTAACAAAGTAGAAGCGGTACTGGGCAACATTGCCGGGCTTGAAATTGTCTACCCAGCACGTATTGATGAGTGTTGCGGCTTTGGTGGTACGTTTGCGGTTGATGAAGGTGCTGTGTCAGCCAAAATGGGCAAAGATAAAGCTCAAGCGCACGCTGCAACCGGTGCTAAATATGCAGTAGGGTTTGATCCCTCATGTTTATTGCATTTAGATGGCATGATCCGCCGCCAACAATTACCGATAGAAACCCGTCACATTGCCCAAATCATTAATGACGCACTTTAGGAGCCACTATGTCCGAACTATATACCGCATCGGGTTCTAAGGTGCATGCCCATAAAGCTGATATTTTTTGTCGCGATGAAACTCGAGTTGATTGGCATTCTAAAGCCCTGTGGGCATTACGTGAAAAACGTGATCGTGCCGCGGGCAGTTTACCTGAATGGGAGCAACTAAGGCTGCTAGGCTCACAGCTTAAACTGCACACCTTGAGCCATTTAGCGCAGTACCTTGAACAATTTGAACAACAATGCATTAGTAATGGTATTAAAGTGCATTGGGCTAAAGATGCCCAGCAACATAATGAAATTGTCCACGGTATTTTAGCTCAACATCAGGTTAAGAAGCTGGTTAAGTCTAAGTCGATGTTAACTGAAGAATGCCATATGAATCCGTATCTAGAACGTCACGGCATTGAAGTGGTTGATACCGATTTAGGTGAACGGATTATACAGCTAGCGCATATGCCACCATCGCATATTGTGGTGCCGGCCATTCACATGAAAAAAGAAGAAGTGGGTGAGTTATTTCACCAACAATTAGGCACTAAGGCTGGTGAGTCGGATCCCTTATATTTAACCCGTGCTGCTCGTGCGCATTTGAGAGAGAAATTCCTCAGTGCCGATGCGGCCATGACGGGGGTGAATATGGCAATTGCCGATCAAGGCGCTATTGTGGTGTGCACCAACGAAGGTAACGCTGATATGGGCGCTAACTTACCTAAGCTGCAATTGCACTCAATGGGCATTGATAAAGTACTGCCTGATATGGATTCTGCAGGGGTGTTATTGCGCACCTTAGCCCGAAATGCCACCGGGCAACCAATCACCACTTATTCTTCATTTTATCGCGGTCCGCAAGATGGCGGCGAGATGCATGTGATTATTGTTGATAATGGCCGTACTGAGATGATGAAGGATAAAATTTTAGCCGAATCGCTAAAGTGTATCCGTTGTGGCGGCTGTTTAAATACTTGTCCGGTATATCGCCGTTCAGGTGGGTATAGCTATAACTATACGATTCCTGGTCCTATTGGCATTGCTGTGGGGGCTAAGCATGATGATACCAACTCTATCCCTTGGGCATGTACTTTGTGCGGTAGTTGTACCTATGTGTGTCCAACAATGGTGCCATTAGATAAGATTATTGCTCATCATCGTCGTTTAAAAGCCGAGGCTAAGACCTTGCCTTACGGAAAAGGTGGCTATATGCCGTTAGTGGGGCGCTTTATGGCCAGTGAAACCTTAATGAATACCTCTATGTCGGCAGCAAGGTTAGCCTTACGGGTGTTACCGGGGAGTTTACTTAAGCCATTTAGTGGTGCATGGGGTAAGTATCGCGAATTACCAGTGGCACCAGAATCAAGCTTTGCTAGCTGGTATAACAAGAATCGGAGACGTTAATATGTCGAGTAAACAAACCATTTTATCAGCATTATCAGAGTCGGCATTGGATAATCATGCCATGCCTGAGATCGATGTTGTGGCAAATAATGATGATCTTGTCGGCCAGTTTAATGCCAGTTTACAGTCTGTTGCAGCTACGCTTCACACTGACGGCGGTTTAGCCTCGCTCCAGCAAGCTGTAGATGATCTGATAAAGCAAAATATGCAGGTGATATCATTAATTGAGGGTATTAAAGGTAATCGTTCAGTGCCAACAACTGCGCATCTTTTAGCGGATATTGATTATGCTGTGATTCCAGGCGATCTCGGTGTGGCCGAAAACGGTGCGATTTGGGTTAATCAACCGAGTCATAGAGTGACGCCGTTTATTTGCGAAAACCTGATCTTGGCATTATCCAAAGACAATATTGTCGCCAATATGCATCAAGCCGTTAAACAGGTATCGCTGCAACAAGGTGATTTAGGATTATTTATATCGGGTCCGTCTAAAACGGCTGATATTGAGCAAGCATTAGTGGTGGGCGCTCATGGTGCCTGTAGCTTAAATGTGTATTTGTATTAATTTATATGAGCCAAGAGTCGTGAGTAATGTTTAACTCATGACTCATTAACACTAGCTTGCCGTGATGCCATTGACTAAGTCAGTGACATCACTGTAACTGTTTGTCAGATTGAATCGATATCATCAAGCCATTGCAACAGCAAAAACCGCAACTCAAATCAGTAAAAATAGCCATCCACTGCCTTATAAAAGCGTTCAATCATTCCAAGTAGTTAAACCCAAGTACAGCTTAAAAATAGTCGAAAATACTCGCGGCTCGCTGCTGCAGAAACTCAATAAACAATTTTACCTTTAATGGCTGTTGTCGGCGTTGATGATACAAGATGCTGATACGGCGATGCTCGCCGGCCCATTGTGGTAATACTGTGATCAGCTCACCGTGTAAAAGCTGTTGTTTAACGAATAACTCAGGTCCGTATAAAATCCCGCCATCACCGACGGCTGCCCGCACTGCGCCGTGTAAATCACCTAAAGTTAACTTTGCTGGTCCATCGTAATAATATTGCTCACCGTCGCAATGTTTTAAGCTCCAGTTAAACAATGGCCATACTTTAATTAATTGGTAATCAACCAGCTGCTGCGGATGCTGTAGTTCAATCAGTTGCTTGGCATAAGTTGGCGATGCGTAGAGTCCGTAGTTCAACACCCCTAATGATGTTGACACCCAAGATGAGTCTGGTTGCGCACCACCTACTATCGCGACGTCGACACCTTCATCGATTAAATCAATGGTGCTGTTATTTTGGGTGATATGCAGTTGAATGTGCGGATGTTGTTTTGAAAAGTCATTAATCGCTTCAATTAAGATCATCGAGGTAATAGAGACGGGTGTTGATATCCGCAAAGTGCTTTGGGGTTCATTGAGGGCTTGGCCACAAATCGTATCGAACTGTGCCACCACATGATGATAACGGTCGAATAACGCTCCGCCTTCTTCTGTTAATCGCAGCTTACGTGTGCTGCGCATAATTAACTGAGTATTGAGGCTCTGTTCTAGTTTACTGATTTTGCGACTAACGGTGGCAATAGGTAACTGTAATTCTTGCGCAGCAGACGAAAACCCTCCGGCATTGACCACGTGAACAAATAGATGGATCAATTCAAGATGACAGGCTAAATGTTGGCTCATTAAGAAACCCTTATTTTATTATTCGACTTATCCATTGTTTGCTCAACACTGAGTAAAACGGACAGTTGGGTGAGCATCTGGGCATCATATTGATATCAGTAATGCCATTTTGGCTAATATTAGCATGGGCTGACTTAAGGCATTACCGACTGATTGCATAAATTAGTGATAGGTAACACTTTAGGAGGGGATTTTATTTATTGTCGACAAAAAGTCTATTTTGGGGTTGTTATACGCCTTAAAGGTGCTATATTGTCGACAACTTGTTTTGAGTTATCCCATTTTATATTCAAGGTATGAGCATGATCCAGCCGATTACTTCAGCAGATAAGACCTTTATAGCCCTAAGAGACGATATCGTCGAAGGTCGTATTGCAGCGGGTTCTAAGTTGAGTGAAACTGAATTGTCGACAAAGTATGCCGTCAGCCGTGCGGTGATCCGTGAAGCCATTAACCGCTTAGAGTCGTGCCATATTGTTGAGCGTAAAGCGAACGTCGGTGCCAGAGTCGTAGCCTTGTCACCTCAGGGACTTATCGAATTATACCAAGTGCGTGAATCACTTGAAGGAATGGCAGCACGGTTAGCGGCAAAGAACATGACCGACGATGAAATAGCCGATTTAAACCAGTTATTGCAATCTCACTTTGACGAGGTCAAAGGTGGCGAGTCTTATTATCAAGAAGCTGGCGATGTTGATTTTCATTACCGCATCATCTTAGGCAGTAAAAATAAACACCTAATTTCAATGCTATTTGATGGCATTTATCACTTGGTGCGCATGTATCGAGTGCAACTTGGCATGGCGGGTCCGCGTGTAACGACTGCTTATGATGAACACAAACATATTGTTCAGGCCATTTTAAATCGTGACGCAGAATTAGCCGAAATGCTGATGCGCCGCCATATTTTGTATTCTAAAAATAGTATCGAACATAAATTATCGTAACGACTATTCTGTAGCGTTTCGCGTTTACAGTATTAATTGCAGAGAGGGAAATATCATGAGTGCAGGTAAAAAATTTCGTCAAGCATTAGCCAATAACAAACCACTGCAAATAGTGGGTGCCATTAATGCTTATTCAGCAATGATGGCTAAGCAAATTGGCCATCAAGCCATTTACTTATCCGGTGGTGGCGTGGCTAACGCCTCTTATGGTTTACCAGATTTAGGCATGACATCATTAAATGATGTGTTGGTTGATGTGCAACGTATTACATCTGCTTGTGATTTACCTTTGCTGGTGGACATTGATACTGGTTGGGGCGGGGCATTTAATATTGCCAAAACTATTCGTGATATGGAAAAAGCGGGCGCAGCCGCTGTGCACATGGAAGACCAAGTAGCGCAAAAGCGTTGTGGCCATCGTCCTAATAAAGAAATTGTCCCAGTAGAAGAAATGGTTGACCGCATTAAAGCGGCTGTTGATGCCCGCACAGATCCTGACTTTTTCATTATGGCGCGCACAGACTCATTTGCTCAAGAAGGCCTTGAAGCAGCAATTGAACGTGCTAAAGCCTATGTTGCAGCGGGTGCCGACGGTATTTTTGCTGAGGCAATTAAAACCGAAGAGCATTATCGTGCTTTTGCAGCAGCACTTGATGTGCCTATTTTGGCTAACATTACCGAGTTTGGCCAAACTGAACTGTGGAATAAGCAGCAATTAGGCGAGTGGGGCGCATCTATGGTGTTGTACCCATTGAGCGCATTCCGTGCGATGAATAAAGCAGCCGAAAATGTCTACAACGCTATTTTAGTTGATGGCGACCAAAAAGCGGTGGTTGATACCATGCAAACGCGAATGGATTTGTATGACTATTTAGGCTACCACGATTATGAACAAAAATTAGACAGCCTATTTGCCGAAGGCAAAAACAAATAGCCAGCCACTCTTAGAGTGTGGACTGCTTTTATAATCAAAATAAAAATACCCTACAATCGCGATTAAGTACTGCTCAATCGCGACAAGCATAATAAGGAAGAGATCATGGTTGACAAGAAATTATCAGGCGCAGGATTACGCGGTCAGAGTGCAGGCGAAACTAAATTATGTACTGTGGGTAAATCAGGTTCAGGTCTGACTTATTGCGGTTACGATGTATCAGATTTAGCCGATAATGCGACCTTTGAAGAAGTCGCGTATTTGTTATTTAATGGTGAATTGCCGACTCAAGCACAATTAAGTGCTTATAAAGCCGAGTTGAAAGCGCAGCGTGATTTACCCGCTGCCCTTAAAGCCGTATTAAAACTGATCCCTGCTGATGCACATCCGATGGACGTGATGCGTACAGGTTGCTCGTTTTTAGGTAACCTTGAACCAGAAGTTGATTTTACTCAGCAACATAAGGCCTCGAACCGCTTGCTTGCCGCGTTCCCAGCTATCATGTGTTATTGGTACCGTTACAGCCATGACGGTGTTGAAATTGATTGCACTACAGATGAAGACTCTCTTGGTGGCCATTTCCTTAAGTTACTTCGTGGTGAAACGCCGTCAGAGCAACATCGCCGTGTAATGGATGTGTCGTTGATTCTTTATGCAGAGCATGAGTTTAATGCATCTACCTTTACTGCGCGCGTATGTGCATCAACCTTATCAGATATGTATTCGTGTGTGACTGGCGCGATTGGTTCATTACGCGGTCCGCTGCACGGTGGTGCGAACGAAGCCGCGATGGAGATGATCCAAAAATTTAGCTCGCCTGCCGATGCTAAAGTGCAAATGGCCTTGATGCTTGAACGCAAAGAAAAAATCATGGGCTTTGGTCATGCTATTTATAGCGTGTCAGATCCACGTAATGTGATCATTAAAGCATGGTCTGAAAAATTGGCTCATGAAAACGGTGATACATCTTTATATGACATTTCTGTCGCCTGTGAAGAGTTTATGTGGGACACCAAAAAGCTATTTTGTAATGCCGATTTCTTCCATGCCTCTGCTTATCATTTTATGGGTATTCCAACTAAGTTATTTACGCCAATCTTTGTTTGTTCACGTTTAACAGGTTGGGCGGCACACGTAATGGAACAGCGTTCGAACAATCGCATTATTCGTCCAAGTGCTGATTATGTTGGTAGTGAGCCACGTAAAGTGGTTGCTATCAGCCAACGTTAATCTGATTAGCCGAGTATCAATATGATGGCTCGGCTTTTTTCAATTAACGCATATCAAATGCGGTGATGTCTTAACTTAGCTGATATCAACAACCGCTCACCGATCACCAAATTTACTGTGGGTCTTACTATGAATACTGATTATCGTAAACCTTTACCCGGCACAACTTTAGACTACTTTGATACCGAAGAAGCCGTTGATGCCATTGAGGCGGGCGCTTATGCCAAACTGCCTTATTGTTCTCGCGTGTTTGCCGAGAACTTAGTGCGTCGCTGTGCGCCAGAGACGTTGACTGATTCGTTAAAACAGCTGATTGAGCGTAAAAATGACCTCGACTTTCCGTGGTATCCCGCTCGCGTGGTGTGTCACGATATTTTAGGGCAAACCGCTTTAGTTGATTTAGCCGGTTTACGTGATGCCATTGCAGAAAAAGGCGGTGACCCATCAAAGGTTAACCCTGTTGTACCGACTCAATTGATTGTCGATCATTCGTTAGCGGTAGAACATGCCGGCTTTGATAAAGACGCGTTTGAGAAAAACCGCTCAATTGAAGACCGTCGTAATGAAGACCGTTTTCATTTTATCAACTGGACTAAAACGGCGTTTAAAAATGTTGATGTTATCCAACCGGGTAACGGCATCATGCATCAAATTAACTTAGAACGTATGTCGCCAGTGGTGCATGCTCAAAATGGTGTGGCGTTCCCTGATACCCTAGTCGGCACCGATAGCCATACACCTCATGTAGATGCGTTAGGTGTTATAGCCATTGGCGTAGGTGGTTTAGAAGCGGAAAGCGTGATGCTCGGCCGCGCATCTTACATGCGTTTACCGGAAATTGTTGGTGTTGAAATTACCGGTAAACCACAACCAGGCATTACTGCTACCGATATTGTATTAGCTTTAACCGAATACTTACGGGCGCAAAAAGTCGTGTCATCGTATCTTGAGTTTTATGGTGAAGGTACCACCCATTTAACCTTGGGCGATCGCGCCACCATTACCAACATGACACCTGAATACGGCGCCACCGCGGCGATGTTTTATATCGATAAGCAAACCATTGATTATTTGACATTAACCGGTCGTGAAGACGCACAAGTTAAATTAGTCGAAACCTACGCCAAACAAGCCGGTTTATGGGCTGACACCTTAACGAATGCTGTGTATGAGCGTGTTCTGCACTTTGATTTGTCATCGGTTGGCCGTAACATTGCCGGTCCTTCAAATCCGCATTCTCGGGTTCCAACCTCTGAGCTTGCTGCTCGCGGCATTAGCGGCGTAGTTGAAAACGAGCCAGGTAAAATGCCCGATGGTGCCGTGATTATTGCCGCCATTACTAGCTGTACTAACACCAGTAACCCTCGCAACATGATTGCCGCGGGGTTATTAGCACGAAATGCCAATGCACGTGGTTTATTACGTAAACCTTGGGTGAAATCATCGCTTGCGCCTGGCTCTAAAGCGGTGCAGTTATATTTAGAAGAAGCGGGCTTGTTACCTGAGCTCGAAAACTTAGGTTTTGGCATTGTCGGCTTTGCCTGTACCACTTGTAACGGCATGAGTGGCGCACTCGATCCGGTTATTCAACAAGAAGTGATTGATCGCGATTTATACGCAACGGCTGTGTTATCGGGTAATCGCAATTTCGATGGACGTATTCACCCATACGCTAAACAAGCGTTTTTAGCCTCGCCGCCATTGGTCATTGCTTATGCCATTGCCGGTACCATTCGTTTTGATATTGAAAAAGATATCTTAGGTATTGATAACCAAGGTCAAGCGGTTACATTAAAAGACATTTGGCCTACCGATGAAGAAATCGATGCGGTTGTTAAAGCTAGCGTTAAACCTGAACAGTTCCGTAAAGTTTATGAGCCTATGTTCGACATCAAAGTAGAATATGGCAGTCACGTTAATCCACAATATGAATGGCGTCCACAAAGTACTTATATTCGTCGTCCACCTTATTGGGATGGAGCCTTAGCGGGTGAGCGTTCGATGAAAGGTATGCGCGCATTAGCGGTATTGGGCGACAACATCACCACAGATCATTTATCGCCATCAAACGCGATTATGCTCGACAGTGCCGCAGGCGCCTATTTACATAAAATGGGTTTACCGGAAGAAGACTTTAACTCTTATGCCACTCACCGAGGCGATCACTTAACCGCCCAGCGTGCGACATTTGCCAATCCAAAACTGTTTAACGAAATGGTGCAGGAAAACGGCAAAGTGAAACAAGGATCGCTGGCGCGCCTTGAGCCAGAAGGCCAAGTCACTCGCATGTGGGAAGCCATTGAAACCTATATGGAGCGTAAACAGCCACTGATTATTATTGCTGGTGCTGATTATGGCCAAGGGTCATCTCGTGACTGGGCAGCAAAAGGCGTGCGCCTTGCGGGTGTTGAAGTGATTGTTGCTGAAGGTTTTGAGCGTATTCACCGTACCAACTTAGTCGGTATGGGTGTGTTACCGCTTGAATTCACAGCAGGTCATAACCGTCATACTTATCAGATTGATGGCACAGAAACCTATGATGTGGTTGGCGAGCGTAAGCCAGGTGCTATGTTAGATGTGATCATGACGCGTAAAAACGGTGAGCAAGTGACAATTGCGGTGAAGTGTCGTGTCGACACGGCTGAAGAGCTGTCTATTTATGAAGCTGGCGGTGTATTACAACGTTTTGCGCAAGACTTTTTAGCCAATGAAGTGGCTAACTAGCCTCATATTCGTCTAGCTTAATCGGTAGTTTATAACGCATAAGCTACCGATTTTTATGTTTTATAATAGGATGAAGTTATGGCACATTTACCACAAATAAAGATCCCCGCAACCTATATGCGTGGCGGCACCAGTAAAGGTGTGTTTTTCAGCTTAACTGACTTGCCAGCAGCGGCCCAAGTAGCGGGTGCAGCGCGTGATGCATTGTTGCTGCGCGTGATTGGCAGCCCTGATCCTTACGGTAAACAAACAGATGGTATGGGCGGTGCAACCTCTAGCACCAGTAAAACGGTAATCTTATCTAAAAGTACTCAAGCCGATCACGATGTTGATTATCTATTTGGCCAAGTAGCTATTGATAAACCGTTTGTCGATTGGAGTGGTAACTGCGGTAATTTAACCGCAGCAGTTGGCTCATTTGCAATCAGCAACGGTTTAATTGATCCCAGCCGCGTACCACACAATGGCACTGCTGTTGTGCGGATTTGGCAAGCCAATATTCATAAAACCATTATTGCCCATGTGCCGATAACCAATGGTGAAGTGCAGGAAACGGGCGATTTTGAACTGGACGGAGTGACATTTCCTGCCGCTGAAGTTCAAGTTGAGTTTTTAGACCCCGCAGATGGTGAAGGCGCTATGTTCCCAACGGGTAATGTGGTCGATGAACTTGAGGTACCTGGTGTGGGAACGTTTAAAGCCACCATGATTAATGCCGGTATTCCTACCATTTTCATCAATGCTGCTGACATTAATTATCTTGGCACTGAGCTACAAGATGACATTAATAATGATGATAAAGCCTTAGCCATGTTTGAAACTATTCGAGCTTATGGTGCTGTTAAAATGGGGTTAATTAACCATATTGAAGAAGCCGCTGCTCGTCAACATACCCCCAAAGTCGCCTTTGTTGCTCCGCATGCTGAGTATGTTTCTTCCAGCGGTAAAACCGTGACCACAGATGATATTGATTTAGTTGTACGTGCGTTGTCTATGGGGAAATTACATCACGCTATGATGGGCACTGCTGCTGTTGCAATTGGCACGGCTGCGGCAATTCCTGGCACCTTAGTTAATTTAGCTGCTGGTGGTGGCGAAAGAACCGCAGTCCGTTTTGGTCACCCTTCAGGCACGCTCAGAGTCGGGGCACAAGCGCAGTTGCTTGATGGTCAATGGCAGGTTAAAAAAGCCATAATGAGCCGCAGTGCTCGAGTATTAATGGAAGGTAATGTAAGAGTACCGCAATAGCCAATATGACTATGTTTTGTGTCAAATAGAAAAAGCCTTGGTCATGCCAAGGTTTTTTTTGTCGATAATTTAGCCTGTAAGATTAATCTAATATCGTTTACAGACATAAAAATTTAACAATTAAATTATAGACTTAATATGTTACTTTGTTATCGGTACAAAATGTGATGACCGTCAAAAACGCTTGATCCTACAGTTAAAGTAGTATGTTATATGCTGAATTTACGACAACAATGAGTATTGTTAGCCTGACTAGATACTATTTTGGCGCCGTGAATTAACAAGATTCAGACTTCGATTACTCGTCAACATCTGAATAACTTTTGGGTTAGGTTATAAAATATTAAGCCTGATGGATATTACAGTTCACGTATGATCGTGAAGCGCATTGCATAGATGTTATCTTGTGGTGTATCGAAAAAGAAGGAAACAAATATGGTTGAACACATTACAGGCATGCTGGCATTAATCGGTGTGTTGTCGCTTTTGTGTCAATGGATAGGTTGGAAATTACGTCTGCCAGCAATTTTACCACTGTTGTTGTGTGGTCTATTACTCGGGCCCGGATTAGGCATATTAGATCCAGATGAAATTTTTGGCGATTTATTGTTTCCTATCATTTCCCTCGGTGTTGCTGTCATCTTGTTTGAAGGTGCATTAACACTTAACTTTAAAGAAATTAAAGAACACGGACGAATGGTGACGCATCTCGTGACCATTGGCGCTTTCATTACTTGGGCGTGTATTGCCCCAGCAGCCCATTATCTGCTCGGTTTTGATTGGGCAATAGCCATGTTGTTTGGTGCATTGGTGGTCGTGACAGGACCAACCGTTATTGTGCCTATGTTGCGTACCGTGCAACCCAAATCCAATTTAGCCAGCATTTTGCGTTGGGAAGGTATTGTTATTGATCCCATTGGCGCTCTATTGGCCGTACTGGTGTTTGAGTATATTGCCGTGGCTGCCGATCCCACCACTCATGTATTAAATGCCTTAGGCCTGACCTTACTCCTTGGTTTTGGTTTAGGCGCAGCAGCAGGGTATTTAACCGGTCTGGCGATACGTAAGAACTTGTTTCCACATTATTTACGTAATACCGCAGTACTTACCATTATGCTGGGTATCTTTGTTGGTTCAAATATTATTCAGGAAGAGTCTGGTCTATTAACTGTGACCGTAATGGGTATTTGGCTCGCCAATATGCGCGGGGTCGATATTGCTGACATTCTCGAATTTAAAGAGACCCTTACAGTACTGTTAATTTCGGCATTATTTATCCTACTGGCGGCGCGTCTTGATTCTGGTGCTATGCTCGACCTTGGTTTCGGTGGCCTTGGCGTGTTGTTGGTGGTGATGTTTATTGCACGGCCATTGAGTATATGGGTTTCAGGTTTAGGCACTAATTTATCATCTAATGACAAGTGGTTTTTAAGCTGGGTTGCCCCTCGCGGTATCGTTGCGGCAGCGATTTCATCCTTGTTTGCGATAAAATTAGAGTCAGTGGGTTTAGAAGGGGCCAGTTCAATCGTGCCGCTAGTGTTCTTAATCATTATCGGCACTGTGGTTATTCAGAGTTTAACCGCGGGCCGTTGGGCTAAGTTTTTAGGGGTAAAAGAAGGTTCTAACCAAGGGTTATTAATCTTTGGTGCATCTAAGTTTTCCCGTGAATTGGCATCAATTTTAATGTCTAAAAATATCAAAGTTATTTTAGCTGATAACAACTGGGACAGTATTCGCCAAGCTCGAATGGAAAACATTCCAGTGTATTTTGGTAATCCGGCATCGGAGCATGCTTCAAATTACATGGATTTAAGCGGTATTGGCCGAGTATTAGTGATGTCACCATATCGTCAGTTAAATCCTTTAGTGACATTTCATTTTCAAGATTTAATGGGCACTGAAAAAGTATATGGTTTAAACAATGCCGACAGCGCCAGTGCGCGTCATCAACTATCTGAATCTTATCTAAAGCGTCTATGTTTATTTGGTGAGAATATTTCTTACGCTAAAATTGCTACGTTAATGGCAAAAGGTGCGGTACTCAAAATTACCAACATTACTGAAAACTTTACCTTTGAGCATTTTAAAAAACGCTATGGTGAAACCGCTTTGCCGCTGGTTTATTTAACCAAAGAAGGTAAGGTTAAAGTGCTATCAGGTGTTGAAGCTATTGTGTTGCCAGTGGGCATAGAGCTCATTAGTTTATTACCACAAGAGGCGCAAGATCAGGCGGTTATTCAACGTGCATTAGACGATGAAGCTGATCGCCAAGCGAAAGCTCTAGCAGAGGCAGAAGCCAAAGCAGCAGCTGAAGCAAGAGCTATTCGAGAAGCGCAAGAAGCTGAGCAACGAGCCATTGAAAAAGCCCGCCGTAAAGAGGAAGAACTTGCACTGTTTGAAGAACAGGAAAAAGCGCGCTTATTAGCCGAGGAGGAGGCCACACTGATTAAGCAAGAAACCTCTGAATTGGCGAAAGAGCTGGCTGCAAATGAGAAAGCCAAAGCTGCCATGGCATCGGCCTCAACAGACAAAGAGCCGCAATCGACTGACACTATGTCTGAAGAAAAATCAGATCCTAAAACTCTTTAAGCCTTAGCGCTATTTGAGTCGTCATTGAGTTAATCGTAAATACGAAAAAGGCTTAGCAATTAAATGCTAAGCCTTTTTATTGTCTACTGAGTGATACAGGCTAATGTCGATAGAGGCCTGTTAACTCAATCCACTATTGAGCAAGAGTGTCTAGCACAACTTGGTGATGATCTTTGGTTTTAAACTTATTGAGTAAATGGCTAATTTTGCCATCAGTACCAACGATAAAACTCAAACGGTGAATACCGTCATAAATTTTACCCATAAATTGTTTTTCTCCCCATACTCCGAAGGCATCGGCAACGGCATGGTCTTCATCACTTAGCAGAGCAAAGTTGAGCGCTTGCTTTTCAGCAAATTTGGCCAGTTTCGCCACAGGATCAGGACTAATACCAAAAACAGTTATATTTAAGCCATCAAGTTGTGCTTTGATATCGCGCAGACCTTGAGCTTGTACTGTGCAACCTGGCGTTGCCGCTTTAGGATAGAAATAGACTAAGACAGGGCCTTTGGTGAGTGTGTCTTGCAAAGAAATGGTTTCGCCAGCTTGATTTTGTAATGAAAAATTTGGTGCTGTATCACCAACTTGTAGTGTGTTCATCATGTTTCCTTTAGCGGATAAAAGTGAGCTTATTACGTCAATGTTAGTAACAAAGTTCACTACTATCTGATGTGAATATTGGATTAAGGTGCAGCAATGCCCTGCATACGCTTAATGCTGCACTCTAACGACATCGATTCTGCCAGTTCATGAATACCCTGTTCAAGTTTTAATAGGTCGACTTTTTCTGGAATATTAATGGCTAATAAAATCGACTGGGTTTTAAGACTATCGTTATCATCAGCGTGGGAGCGGACGGCCGCTAAATCGAGGCCTCTTTCTGCTAAAAACTGAGTAATACTCTTCATGGTTCCACGTTGGTCTTCGCCATTAAAAATGACTTCAATACGTGAGACAAAGTTTTTCGGCGTATGTTTTGATGTTCGTTTCATGACGGTCATGAGTTCAAGTTCAACACTCAATGCCGGTAACAAGCTTTCAATTTTTGTTATCGCTGTCCAAGAGCCCGATATCATCATAATTAGGGTAAATTCATTACCAAATAATGCCATACGACTATCTACAATATCGCAATCACATTCACTTGCTAAACGTGCTAGGCGACTCACTAACCCCGGACGGTCTGCGCCCATTGCCGTAACGACCAGGTAATTGGTCATGGATTTTCCTCACTTGTCGATATCTTTGAGCGAAAACTTACGCTAAGCATGTAAGTTTTGGTGCGGGTGTTTATGTTATCATTTTTCATTAAAACACCTCAATATACTAACCTATATCACTCACATAAATATGATTATTTTTTAGCGCAATGGCTCTAAAGATGCTAGGTTACGTGCATTAAATAGCATAAATGACTTATTTCAGTTTATGGTTACCGAAGAGCTTGTCATTAGTGGTTGGCATCAGTAACATAGCGAATCCTGAAACCGTGGGGAAGATAGATGATAAACGGAAGCATCGTAGCCTTAATCACTCCAATGAACAGTGATGGCACAGTAGATTATGCAAGTCTTGAACGACTTGTTGAGTTTCATATTGAACAAGGTACTGATGCCATTGTCGCGGTCGGTACTACAGGTGAGTCAGCAACATTGCCTATGGCAGAGCACGCCGCTGTTGTCAGCCAAACTGTTAAGTTTGCCGCAGGTCGTATCGCCGTTATTGGTGGTAATGGCGCCAATGCAACGGCTGAAGCCATTGACTTAACCAAAGCCATGCAAAAATCTGGTGTTGTCGCCATGTTGGGTGTCACGCCTTATTATAACAAGCCAACGCCTAAGGGCTTAATTGCCCATTATACGGCCGTTGCGGCAAGTACTGATATTCCTCAAATTCTGTATAACGTACCAGGTCGAACTGCAGTTGATATGAAGCCTGAAACTGTGGCTGAGTTATCAAGTGTCAGTAACATTATTGGTGTAAAAGAAGCCACTGGTGACTTGAGCCGTGTGGCACGTTTACGTGAATTGTGTGGTGATGACTTTTTACTTTATAGCGGCGATGATGCCACTGCCCGCGAGTTTTTATTGTTGGGTGGTAATGGTGTGATTTCCGTAGCAAATAATATTGTTCCACATGCGTTTAAAGCCATGTGTGATGCTGCGTTAGCCAAAAATACACAATTAGCTGAATCAATCGATAAACCACTCATGGGCATCTATAGCTCGTTATTTTGTGAAGCCAACCCTATCCCAGTGAAATGGGCTGTTCATAGAATGGGTTTGATTGCTAATGGCCACATTCGTTTACCTTTAACTGAACTTTCTGAGCAGTTTCATGGTCTGTTAATAGAAACAATGAAACAAGCTCATATTGAGGTAAAATAAATTCATGTTAAAGAAAGTCACTCCGTTACTCCTTGTTGCAGCTGTTTCAGCTTGCTCTACGCCATTAGACCGCCGTCAGGCAAATGGTAATGATGATTTCATTAATGCTGAAACTGCACCATTATTGACTATCCCACAAGGGCTAAATACGCCAACTTATAGCAAGGAATATGATATTCCTGCGGTAAGTAACAAGGTCAATAAACAACTCGTTGGTAAAAATCTTGATATTCGTGCGCCATTACAAGTGTTACCTATGGCCGAAGGTACTCATATCGAAGAAAGCAGTGACAATATTCGTGTTGTGATTGAATCGATTGAAAGCACCACAGATTTAAAACAAGAAATTTATGACGTCATCAACGGTTATCTAGCGAAGAGCAATATCCCTGTTCGTAGTGAAGATATGAATGCCGGTTTTATTGAAACAGATTGGATTGAAAATGATGAAATCATTGAATCTAATTGGTGGAGCAGTGACAAAGTGTATCAACTGCGTCAGCGTTACCGTTTTCAAATAGACGTAAAACCCCACGGTCGTTCAGGTACTGTGGCGATAGATTTAATTGAACACCAAGAGTTCTATGACGACAAAGATCAGCAAATCTTATTAAGCGGTGAAGATAAGCGTCGTTATACCACTGACATGCTTAATAATGCTATTGCTTACATGAGCATCAAACGTGATCAATCGATTCGTGCTGCACGAATTGAGCAAAGCCTTGGGATTAAGGTCGACTTAGTCACAAATACTGACGAAGCGGCTTATTGGTTAGCTGACGCAAGTTACAAGTCAGTATGGGATCGTTTGCGTTTAGTATTACCGGAAATGGGTTTTGATGTTGTTGATACCGATAACAGCCAAGGTTTGTTTTACATTAATCTAGAAGAAAGTGGTGGTTTCTGGAGCTCGTTGTGGAGCGAAGAGAAATTAACACTGAAAAAAGGCAATTATCGTTTATTGCTTAAAGAAACAGATGATGTCAATCAGACTAAAATTTTACTTCGTGATGCAGAAGACAAACCTCTTCCTGATGAGTCTATTACTGAAGTGTACAAAATTATCTCTGACTTAATGCAAGAAGACCGAAAAGTTCGTTAAGTTTCATGCATAGCTTGGACCAAAAAAAGAGACGCTTAAAGCGTCTCTTTTTTTTGCTCTTCACAAGTCCTCAATACCATTTTTTTGTCTAGGCGTTGGCAAGTCGTTAATTGTTGTTTTGACAGTTAACGCAGCAAATTTGCAAATTTGAGCCCGAACAATGGCGTCATGATGTTAAGCAATTTGTCACAGCATGTGTCGACAATCAGGCTGTAATACTTTTTTTTACTCAAATACTGCCTAAAATATTCATAAAGCGCTTAAATTTTGGTTAAAACAGCCAATTAAGTGAATATGGAAAGGATATGATCTAATTGTTGGATATGTTCGTAATTTGTAAGCAAAAGTAAAACGACTTGATGTGGAATCATTGCTAAGTACAATCACATAAGCTCATTAATCCTATACATAATTCATTTAGCCTTTAATGGTTTTGGACTCAAAATGAAAATGATAATCGTACTGATCGTCATTGTGCTAGCGGCACTGTTGGCGTACAACTTAATGTCTCCTGAAGAAGCTATTGTTCAACGCCCACGGCCTATACCTAATGTGGTGGTTGCTAAAGTGGCGATTATGCCTATTCGTGATGAAGTAGAAGCTTTGGGTACTGGTAAAGCGTACGAGTCTATTATCGTGACATCCAAAGTTACTGAAATTGTCACTAAGATTGATTTTAATGACGGTGATTTGGTCGAAAAAGGTGCACTGCTCGTGCAGCTCAGAAACGAGGAACATAAAGCCAAGCTGGCCGTAACCGAAATCAAGCTAGTTGAAAATTTACGTGAATTAGATCGTATCCGCTCATTGGTCACCAGTAAAACCATTGCCGAGTTAGAGCGTGACCGTCTACAAAGTTTAATTGATACCACTCGTGCAGAAGTGCAACAGGCAAAAGCGGCCCTAGAAGACCGTGCAATTAAAGCTCCATTTGCAGGTAAACTTGGTTTACGTCAAGTCAGTGTGGGCAGCTTAGTTACCCCAGGCGAGCAAATCAGTACTCTGGATGATGTGAGTAAAATTAAATTAGACTTTTCTGTACCAGAACGTTTCATTCAAGAATTACAGCCAGGTAAACTCGTTGAAGCTCGAGCTGTAGCTTACCCAGAGCAGATATTTAAAGGTGTTGTTACCTCAATAGACACCCGTGTTAATCCAGATACTCGCGCGGTAATCGTACGTGCTGTTATGCCAAATGATGATTATAAATTACTGCCCGGCATGTTAATGAAGGTGCGTTTAATTAAGCAAAGTCGTGAAGCATTATTGTTACCCGAAGCTGCTATTATCCCAATTCAAAACAAGCACTTCGTTTATTTCGTTAATGCAGAAAACAAAGTAGAACAAATTGAAGTAACTTTAGGTACACGTTCTCGAGGTTGGGTTGAAATAGCTAAAGGCCTTGACGTGGGCCAACAAATTATCATTCGTGGCATTCTCAAAGTTCGTCCTGGTGATACTGTTAAAGTGCAGCAAGCAGAAAACTTCACCTTCGCTCAAGTCGAAGGAATGGAGACATCGGCATGATATTAACTGACTTATCGGTTAAAAGGCCGGTCTTAGCATCTGTAATCAGTATTTTGCTTATTGTATTGGGTCTGGTGTCTTTTGGTAAATTACCGCTGCGTGAATATCCCAATATCGATCCACCGATTGTGTCGGTGGAAACCAGTTATCGTGGTGCCAGTGCATCGGTAGTCGAAAGCCGGATTACTCAGCTGATTGAAGATCAAATTAGTGGCGTAGAAGGCATTCGTCATATCAGCTCATCCAGTAGTGATGGGCGCTCAAGTGTGACCATTGAGTTTGATATTAATCGTGATATTGAGGCCGCAACCAATGATGTGCGTGATCGCATTTCTGGTTTACTTGAAAGGCTTCCTATAGAAGCGGACGCCCCATCGATTTATAAAGCGAACGGCGGCGATGAAGTGATCATGTGGCTCAATTTGGTATCAGACCAAATGGATATTTTACAGCTCACTGATTATGCCAACCGTTATCTAGTGGATCGTTTTTCGGTGATTGATGGCGTATCAACACTGCGTTTAGGTGGCGGTAAGGTATATGCCTTACGGATCTGGATTGACCGTCAAGCATTAGCCTCACGTAACTTAACGGTATCAGACGTTGAAGCAGCATTGCGGGCAGAAAACGTAGAATTACCCGCCGGTTCAATTGAATCAAAAGAACGTATTTTTACCGTGCGTTTAGACAGAGTATTCAAAACCGCGGAAGATTTTTCGAACTTGGTGATAACCCAAGGTGAGGATGGCTACTTAGTTAAACTTGGCGATGTGGCTAAGGTCGATATTGGTTCTGAAGAAGAACGGATTATGTTCCGGGGCAATAAAGAAGCAATGATTGGTTTAGGTGTCAGTAAGCAATCAACAGCCAATACTTTAGAAGTGGCGCGAGCGGCCAATGCCTTGGTCGATAAATTAAATCCAACCCTGCCAGCAGGGATGCACATTAAACGCTCCTACGACAGTTCTGTGTTCATTGAAGCTTCCATCGATGAGGTGTATCAAACCCTCTTTATCGCCATGGTGTTAGTTATTGTGGTGATTTATTTATTCTTAGGTTCGGTCAGGGCCATGCTTATTCCTGCCATTACGGTACCGGTATCTTTATTGGCTACCTTTATTGTGCTGTATGCCCTTGGTTATACCATCAATTTATTAACCTTACTGGCGATGATATTGGCGATTGGTATGGTGGTCGATGATGCCATCGTCATGCTGGAAAATATTCACAGGCGTATTGAAGATGGCGATTCACCATTGAAAGCCGCTTTTTTGGGCGCTCGTGAAGTCGCTTTTGCTGTGGTGGCGACAACTTTGGTGCTGGTTGCTGTGTTTATGCCGATCACCTTCCTCGAGGGCGATTTAGGCAAGCTGTTTAAAGAGTTTGCGGTCACCATGAGTGCTGCGGTGATTTTTTCCAGTGTTGTTGCATTAACACTGACGCCGATGATGTGTTCCAAGTTACTTAAACCGGCCGATCAAGATCCGTGGTTAGTTAAACAAGTCGATAAGATGATGAATATTTTATCTGGCTGGTATTTGACCACCCTGAAAATAGGCATGAAAAGTCCTGTTCTAGTATCGCTAGTTGTATTAATTGCCTTTGCATTTAGTGGTTTTTTACTCAATAAAGTGCCACAAGAGTTCGCGCCGCAAGAAGACCGTGGTTCCATGTTCTTGATGGTAAATGGTCCGCAAGGGGCGAGCTTTGAATATATTGAAAAATATATGGATGAAGTAGAAGGACGCTTAATGCCATTGGTTGAAAGCGGTGAAATTAAGCGTTTATTGATCCGTGCTCCGCGTGGGTTTGGAGGCTCCTCTGATTTCTCTAATGGTATGGCGATTATTGTTCTTGAAGATTGGGCGGAACGTCGTAGTGCTAACGAGATCATTGTTGATATTCGCAGTCGTTTATCTGATTTAGCCGGTATAAGAGCGTTTCCTATCATGCGCCAAGCATTTGGCCGTGGTGTGGGGAAACCGGTGCAGTTTGTGATTGGTGGCCCTAGCTATGAAGAACTGGCTCAGTGGCGCGATATCATGATAGAAAAAGCCAAAGAAAATCATAAGCTCATTGGCTTAGATCATGATTATCAAGAGACTAAACCACAGTTGCGGGTAGTGATTGATCGTGAACGAGCAGCAGACTTAGGTGTGTCAATTTCTCATATTGGTAGAACACTCGAGTCGATGTTAGGTTCTCGTTTAGTGACCACCTTTATGCGCGATGGTGAAGAGTACGATGTTATTGTAGAAGGTAATCGTGAGAATCAAAGCACGGCTACCGATATGGAAAATATCTACGTGCGTTCAGATCGTTCTCAAGAACTGATCCCTTTATCTAATTTAGTTTCAATTGAAGAGTTCGCCGATGCCAGTTCGTTGAACCGTTATAATCGAATGCGCTCAATTACCTTAGAAGCTAATTTGGCAGAAGATTATAGTTTAGGGGAAGCGTTAGACTACCTGAATGATTTGGCTGCAACCTATTTGCCTGCCGAAGCGGTCATAAGTTACAAAGGTCCATCACTTGACTACCAAGATTCTGGTAGCTCAATGAACTTTGTCTTTTTATTGGCGTTAGGGATTGTATTTTTGGTTTTGGCGGCTCAGTTTGAGAGCTTTATTCATCCTATGGTCATTATGTTAACCGTGCCACTAGCCACCTTAGGTGCACTCGTGGGGCTTTGGTTAACAGGTCAAAGTCTGAATATATACAGCCAAATTGGTATTATTATGTTGATAGGATTAGCGGCAAAAAATGGTATTTTGATTGTTGAGTTTTCAAATCAGCTGCGCGATCGCGGAGTTGAATTTCAACAAGCCATTTTACAAGCATCAACACAACGACTCCGACCTATCTTAATGACAGGTATTACGACAGCAGCAGGTGCGATTCCGTTAGTGATGGCGTCTGGAGCCGGTGCTGAAACTCGCTTTGTTATTGGTGTTGTTGTGTTATCGGGGATTTTATTAGCAACATTCTTTACTTTGATTGTCATCCCGGTTGCATACAGCTTATTTGCCCGTAACAGTAGCTCTCCTGAAGCGGTGGCCAAACAGTTGGAAATAGAATTACAAGACGATTGATCCTAGTTTGACACGATAATAAGCACAACAAAAAGCCAGTCATTTTCATGACTGGCTTTTTGTTTACTCATCTCAGAACAATCTAGTCTATTGTAAGTTAATTTAATGTGATTGGCAGTGCAAGCTGCAGTTTGAAAAGCGTTTTCATACTAATTTGAGGGCTTATTGTATTAGGTTACATTGGCTGGCGTGAACAGTTCAGTACACCTTGCCAGCATGAATATCCGCGCGGCTATAGATTAAACCCAAGTGAAGTAATATTTTGAATTTAACAATCTGTTCATCCTAACGCGGTCAAATATTGACTATTTGCCACGAAGAATAAGGCAGCTTGCGGTGGCTGTGGCCAATAGTTTACCGTCTTCGGTGGTTAAGGTTGCTTCTGCAATGCCCAGAGATGTAGACAAGTTCATTACGCTACCTTTAGCCAATAAGCGTTGCTTTTGAGGCACAGGGCGGACCATTTTAATATTTAAATCTATGGTTGAATAACCGACACCTGCGGGTAATGCAGAGTGCACAGCACATGCTGTAGCTGAATCAAGAACCGTTGCAGCAAAACCCCCATGCACGCCGCCCATTGGGTTGAGATGGCGCTCATCAGCGAAAGCTTCAAAGGTGACACTGCCTTCGCTTACCGCAATCGCGTTCATTGGCATAGTTTGGGTGATTGAAGGGGCAGGGATGTCGCCATTAAGCATGGCTTGCATCAATTGTAATCCAGTAAGGTGTTTCATCTTAGTCCTTTAGTTATCTGAATAATTTATTACTATAAAAAAGGGTAAAGCTTACGCTTTACCCTTTTTATTTTTAGGTTTTAAACCTAGCAGCTAAGCTGCTTTCTCTTGCTTAGCTTTTGGTGCAAGTTGTGCTTGAAGCTCATTGGTATCGAAGTCATCAACGTTAATTGATTTCAAACGTCCAATTTCAGCTCGTTCAAGTAAAGCGATTTCGCTGTCGCTTAACACACCAAGCGCTTTACCTTCTGCAGCAACTTTATCTAACCACATAAATGGTAGACGTTTACCAGCAGCTTTACAGACTTTGTCATAGAGTGGTTCTGCAGCTAGGATATCTTTGAACGTTTGTTCTTGGATACCGACTGGATTGAACTCAGAAGCAGTCCAGAACTGGCCTTTACCTAAACGGTCACGACTCGCACAAGGCGTTTGCATGATCTTAGCCACTTTATGATCTAACACATCACTAGGACGCTTAATTGGGCGACCGAATGGGAAGATTACCGCACGCAGTGCAATGCCTAAACCCATTGGGAAGTTGTTAAGCAAGTCATCTAATGAATCTTGTAACTTGTATAATGAATCTTCAACAGCCCATTGCACTAAAGGTAAATCTTCAGTTAAACGGCCATCGTCTTCATAACGCTTAAGCGTGGCAGAAGTGAGATACAATTGGCTCAGTAAGTCACCTAAGCGGGCAGAAATACGTTCTTTGCGCTTTAGGTTGCCACCCAGTGTCGCCATGGCCAAATCAGATAATAGCGCTAAGTTTGCACTGAAACGGTTCATCTGTTGATAATAACGTTTTGTTTTATCTGAGTAAGGGCTATTGGTGAAGTAAGATGAGGTAACACCCATCCAGAAACTACGAATAAAGTTCGACGTTGCAAAACCAATATGACCAAAGATAGCTGAATCAAAGTTAGCTAAGCCACGGTTTGCATCAGTATCAAACGCTGATTCCATTTCGGCCAATACATATGGATGACAGCGGATAGCACCTTGTCCATAAATAATCATTGAACGCGTTAGAATGTTTGCACCTTCAACAGTAATGGCGATTGGAGCAGCTTGATAGCCACGACCTAAATAGTTATTTGGGCCAAGACAGACGCCTTTACCACCATGAATGTCCATTGCATCAATAATACATTTCTGCATTCTGTCGGTTAAGTGATACTTAACGATGGCAGAGATAACTGAAGGTTTTTCACCTAAATCGATGGCAGTTGTGGTTAAGGTTGCAACGGCATCCATTAAATATGCGTTACCGCCGATACGGGCCATTGGCTCTTCGATACCTTCTAATTTACCGATAGGTAATTTAAATTGGCGACGAATACGTGCATAAGCACCTGTAGCAACAGCGGCAGTTTTAACGCCACCGGCTGAGTTTGAAGGTAAGGTAATACCACGACCAACAGACAGACACTCAACCAACATTCTCCAACCTTGGCCGGCCATTTCTGGGCCACCAATAATGAAGCTTAATGGTACAAACACTTCGTTACCGCGTGTAGGACCATTTTGGAACATACAGTTCAATGGGAAGTGACGACGACCGGTTTCAACACCTGGAATGTCAGTTGGAATAAGGGCACAAGTAATGCCTAATTCTTCTTTATCGCCTAGTAGGTGCTCAGGGTCGCGTAGTTTAAAGGCCAGGCCTAATACAGTCGCGACTGGTGCTAACGTAATATAACGTTTGTTCCATGTTAGCTTCATACCAAGCACTTCTTCGCCTTGGAATTCACCTTTACACACCACACCAAAGTCTGGAATTGAGCCAGCATCACTGCCTGCTTCAGGGCTAGTCAGTGCAAAACATGGCACGTCTATACCTTTAGCTAAACGAGGTAAATAGTGATCTTGCTGCTCTTTGGTACCATAGTGCTGTAAAAGCTCGCCAGGGCCTAATGAGTTAGGAACACCAACAGTAGAGGCTAATTCACTGCTGACGCCAGCAAGCTTTTGTAATACGCATGACTGGGCATAAGCTGAATATTCAAGACCACCAAATTTCTTCTTGATGATCATCGCGAAGAAGCCATGATCTTTTAAGAATTGCCAGATTTCTGGAGGCAAATCGCCTAATTGATGTGATACCTGATGTTGATTTGTCATTTTACAGACTTCTTCAACAGGACCATCTAGGAATGCTTGTTCATCGGCAGTTAAACGTGCTTTAGGATAGTTGTGTAATTTGCTCCAGTTAGGGTTACCGGCAAATAAATCAGCTTCCCACCACGTTGTACCTGCTTCAATGGCTTCTTTCTCTGTAGAAGACATTTCAGGCATGATACCGCGATACACTTTTAGCAGCGGACGACTGATAAAGTTTTGTCTGAATGATTTAATATTGAGTGGCAGCGCAATAACAAGGAATACAATCCATGTAATTACACCAATAATGTCCAAGGTGCTACCGACGACTAACACAATTGCCGCAGCAATCGTGGTTGATAATAGCGATACTCTTAAGTATGCCATAGCGCCGAGCACAAAGATCATCGCGATGATCCAAAGTAGGGTGGTCACTGTACTTCTCCTTAAAGCTATATGTAGGCAAAATAGCTTATTTATTGTTGATCTCATTCACAGGAATGATCGTGGTCGGACCTGTGTCACATAAAAGTTAACCTTATGCCGCCTCGATTACAAGCCTTTTTCAAACAATTGTTTAAATATTTGTGTGTCAGAAATATTCCACTCAATTGGCTTACTCGATACAATACGCTTATGAAAAGTGTTTAGCTCAATATAGCAACAGAAAAGGCAAGGCTAATGTGTGAATTACTGGCGATGAGCGCGAATGTGCCAACGGATATTGTTTTTAGTTTTACAGGCTTAGCTGAGCGTGGTGGAGTAACGGGTCCTCATGTTGATGGCTGGGGAATTACCTTTTATGAAGGTAAAGGAAACCGCACATTTAAAGACGCTTGTCCTAGTAGTCAATCACATATTGCACAGCTGATAAAGTCATATCCAATTAAAAGTGAAATTGTCATTAGTCATATTCGCCAAGCGAATCGAGGCTGCGTATCCTTAGTCAATACCCATCCTTTTAGTCGTGAGTTATGGGGCCGTTATTGGACTTATGCCCACAATGGCCAATTGACCGATTACCACTCAAGATTCATCGTTTCTCGATTTCAACCTGTAGGTGATACAGACAGTGAATTAGCTTTTTGCTGGATTTTAGAATCTGTGGTCAATAAGTTTGGTGAGCATGAGCCTGATAATCTCGATGATGTGTTTGATTATATCAGTCAACTTGCTGATGAAATAAGACAGTTAGGCGTGTTTAATATGTTGTTGAGTAATGGCATTGATTTGATGACATATTGTACCAACAACTTATGCCATATCACGCGCCGTGCACCGTTTGGAAAGGCAACTTTAATTGATACCGATGTGGTCATTGATTTTAGTCAAGAAACCACGCCAAACGACGTGGTAACCGTTATTGCAACTAGGCCACTGACCAATAACGAAAATTGGGTTGTGTTACAGCCAGGTGAGTGGAAGTTATTTAGAAAAGGTGAGTTAATCCTCCGCTAATTGCTTTATTTCATCTAATTCTGACTCTGTGATTTGAGCACTAGTTTCAGGGTCTGTATGCAGTTCATCTACCGCTGTTGAACTTTGCTTGTTAGGGCCATCAATGAGTGTCGGTGTCATAGGTGGTAGAGGTTGCTCAAATTGGTAGTTTGCTAGCTGAATATCCAGTTGTTTACTGCCTTTTGAGAAATGGCTTAACCTCACTGGCAGATACGCTAAAGTCGGTGCCATCCAGAAAAAGGTTTGTCTTTTAGTACTGTCGCGGACAACTTCAACTTTTACGGTATCGTAAGTACCGCTTTCTATCGTGACTTTTTCTTTACCTAAGACTCGAAATTGATAGTCGTCAATTTCTTTTTCTTTCACCATTTTATAATCTAGTGGTCGAATATTGGCCGCTAAATCCATTCTAAATTGTAATTGCACCATCAAAGGGTCAAATACTTTCTCTTGGTATGGCAGCTTTAATGCTTCTTGCTTGTAGATGGTGTGAATAAATTGTTGCCCTTTGACAAAGGCGGTTTGTTCAGTGTAATCACTACCAGTACCAGTGCGTTCTTGTATGTATCGAAATGGCACTAATTTACCGTTTTCTAGGGTAAATTCGCTTTTAAGGTGGCGTTGATCAGATAGCATTAATAAGCTGACATCGCTGTCGAAATGATAGCTGTAAAAACCGCTATCGGTTGCAGGTAAGCGATAATTTGCTACACCTAACTCGAAGCTACCATAAAACACCTTATAGCTAGCAGTATGGGCTGTTAAGGGTGATAAAATGGCTGCTTGTTCCATGTCACTTAATGCCGCAGCTGGATTAACTTGTTCAAATTTTTCTGTTATGACGGCGGTTTCTGACTGATGTAATCTAGGCGTGGTTTCGCTATCAGCAATAGGTTGTTGATTGTCAGTTGCGTGTGCGTGGATCACCGGGCTAATACACAAGATTAACGTGGATAAGCGAGTTAATTTATTGACCAAAGTATTGTTACCTTCAATTTTGATAATAGTTAATAGCTTGATATTAAAAGGGTAAAGTCATTACTAGGGTGGCGATATCAGGTTTCCATTGATATTGAGACAATGAAATCTTGCCTGCGTTCACTTCTATTCCATCTAATCTTAATAATTGTTGTTGAGTTTGAAAAGCATCAGTGTTGTTAGCAAACGAGATTTTACCCTGGCTATTAATCACTCGATGCCAAGGTAAGGTTAGATTCTGTGGTGCTAATTTTAACGCCCTAGAAACGTAACGTGCTCTGCCTGGTAATCCTGCAAAGTCAGCAACAACGCCATAAGGTAACACATTGCCTTTTGGGATAAGGTTAACAATAAACCAAATGCGCTCAATTGAAGATAGGGTAGACATTAGATCCCAAATAAACCCACTATAGATACAATAGTGATTAGATGTTGAATATTAGGCAAGGATAATAAAACATTTTCAAAAGTACAATCGTAATCAAGCTGATTACGATTGTAGTGTATTTTAGTTGGCGATTACCTTAGCTCACTTTTACAGTACGGTTAAGTAGATACACAAAAAGTGACTAATCGCACCGCCAAGAACAAATAAGTGCCATATAGCATGATTATATGGGATACGTTTACCTACATAAAATACCACGCCTAAACTATAAAATAAGCCGCCTGCGAATAATAAGCCCAAGCCTAAATCACTCATTTTAGTGTTTAAGTCGCTTATTATAGTGACACATAACCACCCCATGGATAAATACAGCAGCACACTAAAAGCTTTAAATCGGCCAATGAACAAGGTTTTAAATATAATTCCTCCTAGAGCTAATGTCCAAATAGCCACAAGGATAATCGTGGCCTGAGAACTTTGAAGGCTAATCAGCATCATTGGAGTGTAGGTGCCTGCTATGAGCGCATAAATGGCGCAATGATCAGCCATTTTAAAGCGTTTTCGCCACAGCGCGCTTTTACTTGAGTGATACAAGGTCGATGCTAAAAATAACGCAATAATACTGACCCCATAAATCGTTACACCTGTGATTTGTAGCAAGGTTAAATGATCTGGAGCTTTTATAAGCATCAGAATTAACCCAACAATACCTGCTATCACGCCAAGCGCATGCGATAATGCATTGGCTTGTTCTTCCCTATGGCCGTAATCTGAGCCAGAAGAAACGGTAGATGTTTGCTCTGATGTCGAGATGTTTGATAGTGAATTCATAATATCCTGTGAATAACGCTAAAAGGATTTTGAGCAAATTGAGTTTATCAGCCCTAATATTAAATAGCTATATTTAGGTGAACACGTGTAAGCTGAAATTTAAGTCTCATACATCATGGCGTAGATCGTCTTTTTACGCTTTATTGGGTTAAGCTTTATTAATCTCATTGAGGGGTTAACCGCATAAATAAGGTGCTATTCAATAAGGCGGTTGACGTTATACTTAGGCAATCATTATTGGCAGATTAGACTTTATGTTTAAAAATAACCAACAATCCCATTCGAGTATTTCAGCATCAACTCGCCACCACTCGCGTTGGGGAAATAAATCATTACCGCAAGCAGATGCTGTTAGTATTGATTTTGACAAAAACGTGACACCTTTTGTAGAGTCAGAAGATGATGTTGTGGATGAACATGAGTTACAACAGCATCGCCAGCAAGTCGCTGATGATATTCAACTGCAGTTAACGGGTGTAACAAGTTCAGTCAATCGCAACGAACCTTTGTTACAGCCTGATGAGCCAAATGCTAATGCCTTGCAACGGGCTTTGGCTGTTGTGAGTAGGAGTCCTTATCTTGCTTTACTCGTGGTATTTGTCCACCTGCTTGTGATTACATTAGTGGTGTTATTTGGACGAGTTGATATTAGTGGAATGTCAGATATTCCCGTGACTGAACCGGCGACAAAATCGTTACCCGCCTTAAAAAGTTATCTTATTACCCAAGCAGAATACGATAAATTAGTTGAGCGAGCACAAGCCAATGCCGCGAGCCAGGTGACACAACCCAATGCTGGGATAGCTGCAGAAATGGATCAATCCGAGGTTACGCCCGTATCAGAAGTTGAGCCAATAACGACACAATGAGTACCTTAGTGTACTCATTGTTTATCATTAATGTCTGATAGTGAAACGATTGTCTGCGAGGCTATTGTTAGTGAGATTATTGTTAGTGAGATTATTGCAGTAAGACAGACACAAGTTTATGCCTCATTATGATGTCTTAAGCGATTATCCATTATCGACCAACACAACACGCACAATAGACCGCTTAAAAGGCCAACAAGATGTGATTCAGTGGCAACCCGTGCATTGATTAATTGAGTCACGCTGTCACTGGCACCAAATACTTGCTCATAACCGACTTTTAACATGACTCCTATCACGAGTAAGTATCCCGACTTGTAGCCTTTACGTATATCCATCACAGCACCAAATACAAATAATCCGTGCAATACGCCACTTAGACCCACATAGGCCTTTAAGGTAGGGTAGAACAGGTATAAACCTATGCCTTCAAATAAACATAAGCTTAAAAACAGTAGCAACAACTTGCCTGAATGATTTTTGTAATGCACTTCATGTAAAAAAACAATTACCCAAAATCCAGCTAAATTCATTAGCAAATGCCATAAATTGGTATGCAACAGGTTTCCAGTGACTAAGCGCCAAACCTGACCACTGGCAATTAAGTCATACTGATAGCTAAAATACTGATCAATAGGTAAAAATGCAGGAGAGGGAATATCTGCTGCAAACAGAGCAATACAAATAAGACTGATCACCACAAGAAAATGATACAGACCAATTGTGTTTGAATTATGTTTTAGCAAAATATCCTCTATATACTTCTGTTCACGGCTAATTAAGCCGATTTAGCTCAACACGGAATTAACTGTAGACTAAAAAGACTTCACTAGGCTAATAGTGTGTTTTCATATTGATTAAGCAATCTTAAAGAAATAAAAATCAGATGGTTAACTTTACACTACTGGCTAAATATCAATAATAGGCTTATAGCTTACTGTTTAACGAGTCCATCACGACTTGACTGTTTTGTAAATAATCATCTAAACCACGTTGACGAAGTACACAAGCAGGGCAATCGCCACATCCTTTGCCTACAATTCCGTTATAGCAAGTTAAGGTTTGATGTTGCACTAAAGCCAATTGGTGATATTTGTCTGCCAATGCCCATGTTTCTGCTTTATTGAGCCACATTAAAGGTGTAATAATTTTCAGGGGTTTATCCATGCCTAATGCTAATGAATGTTGCATAGATTGCACAAACTCATTGCGGCAATCTGGATAACCAGAAAAATCGGTTTCACATACGCCAGTAATAATGTCATTACAGCCCAATTGATACGCGTAAATTCCTGCTAAGGTTAAAAATAAAATGTTACGGCCAGGAACAAAAGTATTTGGTAAACCATTGTTCATCAATTCATGTGAAACCGGAATTGCATCACGCGTTAGCGCCGAAATAGCTAATTCGTTTAATAAGCTAGTATCCATGACTTTATGACTGGCTAATTTCAACTCAATTGCCAATGATTTTGCCACTTCTATTTCTTGTCTATGACGTTGGCCATAATCAAAGGTGATCCCATGTACTTCATCGTACTGTGATAATGCTTGGATAAGACAAGTGGTTGAATCTTGACCACCACTGAAAACAACAAGGGCTTTAGTCGGTGTGTTTAGCTTTGTATCTGACATGGATATACTCTTAACGTACTGAACTGACTTGCAAGATCGGGGTGATCAACGCCCAGTGGTTCAGGTAAATAGAATGGATATTTTACCTAAGGCAGGCTCAACTGCAAAGCCATAGCGGTAAATACTTGCAGCTAATGGCAAAATACTCTATAAATGCCGGCCCGTAATTCGTCAGCCGGTTACTGCTGGTCACTACAAGTAAGGTAAACAATGAAATATCCCGTTAACGAAGTATTTGAAACCATACAAGGCGAGGGCACATATACTGGTGTTCCTGCGCTGTTCGTTCGCTTGCAGGGTTGCCCTGTTGGGTGTTCATGGTGCGATACCAAGCAAACGTGGGATGTGTTACCTGAGAATAACGTGACCGCAGAGCAAGTGATTCAGGTCGATGGCACCATAGGACGTTGGGCTGATCATAATGGTCACACATTACTGCAAGCATTTCGGGACAAAGGTTTTACCGCAAAACATATCGTGTTAACTGGTGGTGAGCCGTGTTTGTATGACCTAACGGAATTAACTAACGATTTTGTTGAGGCGGGTTATCAGATCCAGATTGAGACCAGTGGTACGTTTGAAGTGAAATGTCATCCTGATGTGTGGGTGACGGTATCACCTAAAATTAATATGAAAGGTGGCTACAAGGTACTTGATCAAGCCTTAAATCGTGCTAACGAAATTAAACATCCTATTGCGACAGAACGGCATATTGAAGAATTAGATGAGCTGTTACAACACATAGATATCAGTGCCAAAACGATTTGTTTACAACCTATTAGTCAAAAGGCGCGGGCAACCGATCTTGCAATGAAAGTGTGTATTGCGCGTAATTGGCGTTTGTCGATTCAAACTCACAAATATTTGAATATCGACTAATGTGTATTTAGCAACGTTTCCCCTTGATGCTGAGCCAATAATGAAAGCCGTTGAATCCAGATCCAACGGCTTTTTTTAATGTTTAGTTAACTGATTAAACCACAAACATTAAAGGCAGACAGTTTCTCGCGATAGTGCTGAAAACAACCGATATTATTTTCGATCCACTCGGGGTTGTAGTAGGTATCGAGATAACGTTCACCAGCATCACAAATTAACGTCACAATTGAACCTGTTTGGCCTGCATGTCGCATCTGTGTTGCCAGCAATAACGCCCCATACAAGTTTGTGCCAGTGGACGCGCCCGTTTTACGACCAATTAATTGTTCTAGCCATTGAATGGTTGCGATTGACGCAGCATCGGGGATTTTAATCATGCTATCAACCACCCCTGCAATAAACGATGGTTCAACCCGAGGTCGGCCAATACCTTCAATTTTACTGTATTTATCACTCACTATCGTGGCATCACCACTGTGAAAATAATCATAAAAGACTGAGTTTTCTGGGTCAACGACGCACAGTTGGGTTTTTTGTTGTTGATAGCGAATATAGCGACCAATAGTGGCACTAGTGCCGCCAGTTCCTGGACTCATCACAATCCAACTTGGGATTGGATGTGGTTCGCGTTCCATTTGGTTAAAAATAGAATCAGCAATATTGTTGTTACCCCGCCAATCTGTTGCACGTTCAGCATAAGTGAATTGGTCCATGTAGTGACCTGTTAACTCAGCAGCCAATCTTTCTGATTCTGCATACATCTGACTGCCATTATCAACAAAGTGACATTTAGCCCCATAAAATTCAATTTGTTCAATTTTCTTTTTAGCGGTGTTTTTAGGCATTACCGCAATAAAAGGTAAACCGAGTAATCGAGCGAAATAGGCTTCTGAAACGGCAGTGCTGCCAGAGGATGACTCAATGATTGGGGTATCTTTTTTTATCCAGCCATTACAAAGGGCATATAAAAATAATGATCGAGCCAAACGGTGCTTTAAGCTGCCGGTAGGATGTGTACTTTCATCTTTTAGATAAATGTCTATTCCATCAAGTTGTGGCAAGTCTAATTTGATTAGATGTGTATCAGCAGAACGTTGATAATCGGCTTCTATTTTTGCAATGGCCTGATTGACCCAAGATGATGACATGCAATAATACTCGTTATTCCAAAAAGGAATAAATAATAACTAAAATACAAAGTTAAGAGTAGTGTTTATCGACCTATATAGGTATTTATTGTTCAATAATGGCAGTAAAGGATGAAATAGAGCAGATAAAGACAAAATACCGTAAATAATGGCATCAATAATGTTGACCGGCTAAATAGGCAATTAACAGCAGCAGAAAAGATTAAGCAAAAAATAGTACCGTTAGGGGGTAAAACTTGTCGTGTAGGAATTGAAAAAATCGATGCTTGATAACGAGGAATTGTGGACAGATATTTAGCTAGTATCACGATATAAATTGATAAAACAAAATGTAAAATGGTGGAGGGAGAAGGATTCGAACCTTCGAAGGCTGAGCCGTCAGATTTACAGTCTGATCCCTTTGGCCACTCGGGAACCCCTCCACAGCAAGATAATATGAATAAAAGAAAGATGGTGGAGGGAGAAGGATTCGAACCTTCGAAGGCTGAGCCGTCAGATTTACAGTCTGATCCCTTTGGCCACTCGGGAACCCCTCCACATATTTTCTTTTTTTCTTACTCTCTTTTTACATTCTAACGCTTTACAACTTTAACGCTTCACAACAAACACTTTATAACAACGCAAATGGTGGAGGGAGAAGGATTCGAACCTTCGAAGGCTGAGCCGTCAGATTTACAGTCTGATCCCTTTGGCCACTCGGGAACCCCTCCTCAATTGCGGTCGCCATAGTAGTCAGAAACCTTTTGTATGTAAAGTGTAAAGTTGAATAAATTACTAAAGTTTATGACTGTTTGGTCGATAAAATAGCATCGAGCAGTAGTTGTGATGTTTTTATATGCAAATTGAGTCAACATTAGTCAATGAATTACAAATAGGGAACCGATTAAACGTCGCGATTGAGCATAATCGTCGCGGTGAATTTGGCTTGCTATTGGCTATGCTGTCTGTAGATGCTCGTGATATGGCACAGTTTCAATTAGAAACTGACACTGATAACACACAAAAGTTACGCAACAAATTTTCTGTACCGCAACCGCAGTTATTAGTTGATGATATTTCTGTCCATCCAGACACCTTTGATCACGCGATGATATTTCAGCAACAAGGTGCCAGACAGTTTCAACTGCAACAAGCATTAACACCTGAAGCTCTGGTCATTAGAGGGTCGCAATCTGATGCTATGGTCGAAGTATTAAGTAACTGTGATTACCTCACTAAAAATAAAGCGATTAATGCCTACCAGCAACATACTCCCATAGAAGACATGCATTTTTTAGATCAACTCAGCACGCAGCGTAAGATATCAAACACGTTAGCACTTCAGCTAGCATAAGCCTGTAATGCGGTGATCTTGTTTAGATTAAGTGAATACTTTTAGGATTTGTGAGCATGGCAAATAAATGGCTGCTTGATCTACGTTATATTCATAAGTGACCGTTAAATTAACTAGTGGGTGAAGTCATGATTAAACAAATTAAACAGCAGCAAGGCCTTGTAAGCGATAGTTGCACAGAATGCGGAAGTTACGTCGATATTGGTGCCGTAGTTGAGGCAGAAGATACATTATTAGTGCTTAGTTTTGCTGGTGACGATGCATTGTCACAAGCTCAAGCGATGCAGGAAATTGCTCAGCAACGTTTTGCTGATACAAAAGCTGTCATTATTGATGCCGATAATACCATTGAACTCAAGCTTGATTTCGCTTTTAGTGTAGAGAAAATGATTTTTCAACTTGAAAATCAACTGTAGATCTTTCTGCAGTTTAATGAAAAGAAATATTGGTTATATGTTTGTTGTTAAAGATTTTTATTCGAGTATACCTCGCGTAATATTAATCCTAGTAAAGCGTAACAATGTATTACCAAAGGATTGCTGTTTTTAAGTATCGCGTGTAATCTGCGTTACTTAACTAAAGACATAGTAGCTTTTGCTAATGTAACTTTATGATGCCTTTAACGCGAGTTTTGCTCTCTAAGTATTGCTGTAACATGTTGACTCACACTCTGAATACCAAAACCAATAATGATAGGTATTTTGAGTTACAAACGTTATAGATTTAGGAAATGAAACCATTTTTTTCGGGATGTAAATGAGTCGAAGAGAACACCAGCACTTATTGGAATTAATTGTAAATTCCAGTGCAAAACAACAAGGTGATTTCACCAAAACCGCAGAGCTGGTTTGTCAATTGCTGCGGGATTATTTTAAAGCATCATTTGTGTCTGTTTGGTCATTACGACATAAAAATAATGATGGCTTGCTGGTTGATGAACGCCTTATTTCTGAGCATGCATTGGTTGCAAGTGATGTGGACCAGACGCTGGTGTATACCTCCCATTTGAAACAAATGACCATTGATCCACAGTACATCAACGAATTACGTTGTCATCGCTACATATTATCTACCGACAATGCTCATATTAACCTCGTCGACACTTTTTCTGATTACTACCAACACCACAATATTGTTACCAGTATTGATATTGCCATCCGAATTAATGGTCATATCGAGGGCGTATTATCGGTGGAAAGTTGCCAACAGATTCAATGGGGTAAATTAGACATTCAGCTTGCAATCCAATGTGCAGATCAGCTGGCGTTAGCCTTGTCTACACGTTATACCTATGACAGTAATGAACAAATTCATTTGTTACGCAATGCCACAGAGCAATCAGAACATGTTGTTATGCTGGTCAATATCGATAGTCGTATTATTGAGTATGTGAATAGTGCTCATCAAAAAATGACTGGATTGCTTCGCAATAACGTTGAACATCATAGCGTTTCTAATCTCGATATTTTTAGAAACGCTCCTAAACTACTTGATCATATCATCGAAAAATTACGCGCTAGTGAAGTTGTGGAAGGCGAACTTAAACTGACACGCACCGATGGCAGTGAATATTGGCTAAAGTATCATATTAAGCCGTTTGTCACCGAACAAGGTAAACATTATGCGCTAGTTTCCAGTTATGATAATTCCGCAGCATTTTTACATAAAGTGGCATTAGAACGTTTGGCTTGGCATTGTGCGTTAACCGGTTTGCACAATCGTAGTCATTTTACCCCCATACTTGATCGCGCTGCTGATGGCATATTAATCCTCATTGATTTATTGGGCTTCAAGCGTTTTAACGATACTCATGGCCATGAAGATGGCGATGCTTTACTGATTGAGATAGCACGACGATTAAAACATTTTGCAACGTCTGCCAATGCGATTGATGTCGCAAGGATCGGTAGCGATGAGTTTGCGGTGTTATTGCCTCCAGTGACTTCTGAAATCGAAGTCGAAGCCATTATTAGCCGTTTGTATATGAATTTGGCGGCGCCATCAATGATCTCCAGAGCCAAAATACAACCTAACCCCGCTATTGCCGTGGTAGACATCAAGTCTGTTGTGGGCTTATTTACTCCGTTATCCTGTGCGGATATTACTTTGCAATATGCCAAGAAGAAAAACGATAATAATTACCAATTTTTTAATGAAGCGTTACTTGAAACATTTACCACTAAAGCGGAAATAGAGCGAGATTTGCAGCATGCGATTCGCGGCCGTGAGTTTGAGCTGTACTATCAACCTTTGATGGATCTCCAGCATCATCAATACATTGGTGCTGAAGCATTAATTCGCTGGAATCATCCTAAAAAAGGGGTGCTGTATCCGGGCACGTTTATTGAAATAGCAGAACAAACCGGGATGATTAATCAAATTGGTGAATGGGTATTAGAGGCGGCCTGTAAGCAATTAAATTTATGGCAACATAAAAACGTTAACATTACCATGCATGTCAACGTGTCAGCGCGACAATTTTTTAGTGGCAATTTGTATGAACTCGTATGGCTATTAATCACCCGCTATCGAATTAAGCCCAATACATTGATCCTTGAAATCACTGAGACTGAACTCATGGGTGACATTCGCTATGCGATTAATTTATGTCATGAGTTGGCAGAATTAGGTGTTGGCTTAGCGATTGATGATTTTGGTACTGGTTACAGTTCGATGAAATACCTTAAACAGTTTCCTATTTCCAAATTAAAAATAGATCGCTCATTCATTATGGATATATCTTCCAGCCGCGAAAGTCGTGAGATTGTCAGTGCCATCATCGCTATGGCGAAAGCACTGAACATTTCATTAACCGCTGAAGGGGTGGAAACGACAGAGCAAGAAGCCTTTTTAACCCTAAGCGGTTGTCATCAAGCCCAAGGATTTTTGTATAGCCCTGCAATACGGGTGAATGATTTTGGTTTATTTATTAATAACCACCAGTCTGCGACTACAGTTAACATGCAACCTGAATCATTTATCGCTTAGTTTTGAGATTTTGTTAGTGTTTATCTTTCATGTGACATTAAGACATTTTCTAGTTCAGTAACACATTAAGGTAAGTTGGAGAGCGTCTTTTTACTTATACACTAGGGTGGTTCCAAGCGATGTTTGAACTAAAGCGGTGAACGATTTGCATGAATTAAAAAGGAAGTCATGCATCTAACTTCCTGTTATTTAACTGAGTCGTTAAGCCTTAAAGTCTAAATTTTTCAATTTCTGCTTTCATCGTTTCGGCTAACTTAGCTAATTCATTACTGGCGGCACTGCTTTGTTCCGCTCCGGCAGCGGTTTGATTTGAAATGTCACTGATACTCGTAATGTTGCGGTTTATCTCTTCTGTCACCGAACTTTGTTCTTCCGCTGCTGTGGCGATTTGTGTATTCATGGCATTAATTTGATCAACACTGTCAGTTATTTCAGCTAATGCATCACCCGCTTTTTGTGCTTCCGTTGCCGTTTGTTGTGCATTTTCAGCCCCTTGCACTAAACGTTGAGTCGCATCTCGGCTAGCTTTTTGTAAGTTTTGAATCGTTTTCTGTATTTCTTGGGTAGACTGTTGTGTACGACTGGCCAAGGTTCTAACTTCATCCGCTACCACAGCGAATCCTCGACCCTGCTCACCAGCACGAGCCGCTTCTATGGCCGCATTTAATGCTAATAAATTCGTCTGTTCAGAGATGGCTTGGATTACGTCGACAACACTGCCAATATCTTCAGCATGTTGTGCCACTGATTTCATTGCTGAGACTGACTCTTGCATTTCAATCGATAAGCGTTCAATTCTGGCAATACTCTCTTTAACCACCTGTTGCCCTTTAGACGCAGCATTATCTGTATGTTCAGAGGCTTGAGCAGCCGAACTGGCACTCTGGGCCACATCATGTACCGTTGCGGAAAACTGATGGATAGCGCTAGCAATACTCTGAGTTTGTTGTTGCTGTTCGAGAATATTTAGTTTTGTTTGCGCCGCAACTGCCGAGTTTTCTTCTGATGCGCTTGCCAACAAGAATGTAGATTGGTGCATTGATTTAACGATACTTTGAAAACTATAAACAATCTGATTTACGTAAGTAGCTATGTGGGTAAATTCATCGTTCCCCGTCAAATGGATCCGTTGGGTCAAATCACCCAAGGAAATTTTATTCGCGCTATCTTCTAAATGCTGTGATGCCAATTTGATGCGTTTAATAATCACTAAGGATAAAAAGGTGATAATTATCATACTCAACAGCACTGCTATGATTACCTTTATCCGGAACGTACTAATATTCTCCTCTGATTGTTCAAAATTAGCTTTTGCTTCAGCAATTTGTATATCCAGAAAGCCTTGGGCCTCTGCAGAGACTGATTTGAAAACAGGATTAATATCCTTTAATAGAATCATATTTGCTTGTCTGAATCTGCCCGCATTTAATTCTACCAATGCCCGATTAAAACCGTTATCTGTGATGACATCAAGTTGATGAACCAATCTGTTAACTTGGGCTCTTTCATCGGCATTTAAATTGGAGCTTAGAATTTCATTATCAATAATATCATGGAGTATTTTCAACGATTGATTAATATCATTAATGTGTATGTCAGTTGGGTGATCATGGAGTTTGGCAAATTCTGATGAGGGATCATGCTGCAAGGATAACAACAAGGCACTTCTTGCATTGCCTAACTCATCTAAGACTTTGCCGGCTCGAATGGTATGTTGCATGCCCTGCGAGTATAGGTCATCAATTGAGTTTGTGGCTTGTTGCATACCTGATATACCTTGATATGCTAAAAATAATAGTGCGCCTAAAGTGATTAACATGCTCAACGTCAAGCGAGCACTAACTGATTGCAGTTTTTCAGTAAACTTGGATGGTTTAGCTTGGCTTGAATCTTGGCTAGGCTGTTGGCCAGATAATGATGTCATAAAATATCCTTTATTTTCGACACAACCTAGTGTGCTCAATATAAATAAGGTAAATAAAACGAATATTACACATTAATTAAATTTATATATGAGAGCTAGCTAACATATTATCAACAACAGCTAATCAACGCTGCCTGACCGATAAGAATTAGACTTTTTAAACTGAGTTGATGACGAAAAGACAAGCGTGATCAGATAAGATTTATTGAGTATGAAGGCGAGGTCATTTCTGCCATATTGGTTACATCTTGAACAGATAGATCAGGTTATTGATCAGCTAAAAAGTGCATTTATGCACTTTTAGCTGATGATATGGCACAGTGATAATTAAGCGGCATTATTGGTTTTGCTGTTTTAACTCATGAGCTTGGCACAGCACTGTTTAAACTTTTTGCCGCTATGGCAAATACAAGCATCATTTCGACCGGGTAAACGATTGTGCATTTGTGTTCCACTAGTATAAAACCAATGGCCATCTTGTTTGATAAACGATGAACGCTCATATATCGCATCGATCTTTTTATCTTCGATAAACCATGCTTTAAAAATCACTTCACCTTTTTCAGCGCATTGTGTCGAAGAAAGCACTTCTAATCCCAACCACTGCGTTTTAAATTGTGCCAGCTGCTTCTCGGTTAATCCCTGTAAATGATCCGCATGATGAGTCACAATTAAATAATGAAATTGCTTTAACACAAAGGCGCTATAACGAGAGCGCATTAATCGCTCTGCTGTGTCAGCCACAGCCTGATTTAGATGAAATGGCTGACAACATTGAGCATAGTCGACGGCGCTGCCACAAGGGCAATACGTGCTGTTAGTGTCTATTAAATCATTATGTTTCATTGAGTTTATTCTTTCGCAGCGGTAATAAATTGGCGACCGTAATAAAGATTGGGGACGGGTTTGGCATCATAGTAAAAATGGGGCGCAGCATGGGTGTTCGAATCAACACTAATTTTCCATTGCTGTTTGTTATCTTTACTAAAAACAGTCACAAATTTACCAGCAAATTCACTGACAGGTTCTCCTGAATCTTTTCCTGGATGAAAACGCACTAAATAATAACCCACATCAGTTGCGCTATTGGGCTCGTTGTGTCGTACCAGTACTCTGAAGTCGACTTCAAGTTTGGCATTTTTTCGTTTAATTTTGTTAAAAAAGTGGCTGTACAGGCTAAGAATATTTTCTTTACCGCTAATGATACCTCGGTCTTGTGTTTCAGAGATATATACAGCATCGTCGGTATATATTTGTTCTATCGCGGCAAGATCTAATTGTTCAAATGCCTGCGTCAATTTTGTAAAATTAGCATTCAACGTTTTATGGGGTATAGATTCTGTTGCATAAACGTTCATGGTGCTTAGGCACACACTAACGGTTAGCAATATCAATAACCTGAGCGTATTCATTAAGGACAATATTCTTTTCAAGGAATGGTTCTCTTTTTTATCTAGTGTAAATCAATAATGGCAAGCGATACCGTAACGATAACTATAAATTAATCATCCACTTTGCTAAAGCATAGAATCTTTACAAAGTATGTTGGAGGTGGCACATGTCGTTAAGTGATGACGAATTATTTTTACAAGAAATGGCCGATGTTAGTCCTCTTAAGCAAGAACATCAGTCGCATACAGACCCAAGATGGCTTAATCCGTTAAGTGTAACAGATGCTCAATTGGCAAAGCGAGCAGCAGCGGAACAACATGAGTTGTTACAGTTATTGCCTACCGATCCTTATTTATTTACAGCGGTTGAGCCCGATGATGTAGTGAGCTATAAAATGGATGGGATTCAAGATGAAGTATTTACCCAACTGCGCCTTGGTAAATACCGATTCAATACCGTGTTGGATTTACATCAATATAGGCTCCCGCAGGCCCGTGAAAGTTTACTTAGTTGCGTGCTAGGTGCTTATGAACGCGGTGAACGTAATATTTTGGTTATTCATGGCAAGGGTTATAAAAGTAAACCTTATTCAGGGTTAATGAAATCAGCGGTATGCCATTGGCTAAGATTTATTGAACCCGTTACCGCGTATCATTCGGCCACAAAAGAATGTGGTGGAGTAGGTGCGGTATTTATCATGCTAAAAAAATCACCGCAAAAAAGAATTGAAAATAGTGAACTGAATAGAAAGGGTCGTGGTTTTAGGTAGGTTTTATCGGGTGTATGTTGCATCGAAAAAGCCAGTCATATTATAAAAGCAAAAAATAATGCCAAAAATTTAACTGCCGATGTTGTTTGGTTGAAAAAATTTGATGGCAAATAACTTTTTCAACTAAGCACTAATTAGCGCTAACATTTGTATTTTGACGATATTTTTACTCATACTCATACTCATACTCATACTCTTAGTCGCTCAAGTCAGCATTACCAGTCGCGCTGTTGGCTGGCTTGTGCGTTTTGCATACCTAGTTATATTTGTAGTGGAGCAAAGCCATATCGTTAAGCTTTTGCAGTCATGTTATCTCACCTGTCACCACTGAATGCTTCAGGCCAAGGTTAACAGGCAGCGATTTTGAACACATACTTGTGTTTGCCTCAAGCGTCTTTACTTCTATAAATACTAACGTAATGAATTGGGCTAGAGTATTGGCAATATCACACTAGGTTTGTATAACGGCAATGTATGGACTAAGCGTTACATAGGCTCTGCGTTGGAATTAATCTCTGCTTCACACTGCTCCGTTGGTTCTTTAACTCCTCGATGCTTTTCTTCTAGATCCCAGCAATCTTGGTTTTATTTCTACGGTTTAGTGGTATCGGTGAATACTTGTCTGTGCAATAGAGCAATCAATAAACTCACAGGCCTAAGGCAATGTTATTTCTAATCGTTTTCATCATAAGCCAATGTCTTTGACGTATTGGGCAGCGTTTAGAGTAAGCCCATTATCTGTCAGTACATAGTGGTATTAGAAAGTGCAATAATGGCTTCATTAACACTGTCTATGGTGGCGTTTTTTAAAAATAAATCCATTTGTGCAATTACAGTGACTGAATTCTCATGTCATAAAGGCGCTGGATCAATTTGAGACGGTCGTTTTAAAGGCAAGTGTATCTAGTGTATGTCCTTTTTATCTGCTGATGTCTGCCAACCACAAAATAGCAAACTTTGTATAATAGTTAACAATTTGGCAGGTTTATTGCTGTTTTTGATGTTGATGTTGTTAAAGAAAGCTAACAATTTCGATTGACATCTGTTCGCTCAATGATTAATTTAAACGGGTGTTTAAATTAACTTGGGTCTTGGAATGGCAAGTCGTACTGATACAAAAACAAGAATACTCGACGCAGCTGAAAAGTTGTTTGCTGAAAGAGGTTTTTCTGAAACGTCGTTGCGACTGATCACCAGTAAAGCTGAAGTCAATTTGGCATCGGTCAATTACCATTTCGGTTCGAAAAAAGAATTAATTCGCGCAGTACTCGCAAGATACTTAGATGTATTTATGCCAAGCGCTGCGATAGAAATTAAACGCATACATCATGCGCCTGAAGATGCGTCATTAAATGAAATTTTTTCTGCTTTAATTAAGCCATTACTCGAGCTTAACAAAGTGCGCAATGGCGGCACGATTATTTTCTTGCAGCTGTTGGGTCGTGGTTACATTGAAAGCCAAGGGCATTTACGTTGGTTTATCACCACGCATTATGGCGAACACTTAGCGACTTTTGTGCAAGCCGTATCGGCCAGTGCACCGCATATTCCCGCAGCTGAAATGTTTTGGCGTTTGCATTTCACCCTCGGGACGATAGTATTTACCATGGCTTCTGCAGATGCGTTAAATGAAATTGCCGCTGCTGAGTATGGTGAACATAACAACATTGAAGCGATTCTTCGTAAAGTCATCCCCTACATGGCAGCAGGTGTTGCTGTTCCTGTGTTAACAAACTAAGAAGGTATAAAATGAGTATCGTCATATTGCTAGTTATAGCGATCATTGTCCTCTTTGGCGTACGTAATATCAGGATGCAATTTATTACGCGTCCAGTATTTTCGTTCTTCAAAAAAGTGTTACCTCCTTTGTCGAGTACCGAGAAGGAAGCAATGGAAGCGGGTGATGTTTGGTGGGAAGGTGAGTTATTCCGTGGTAAGCCAAACTGGAACACCTTACACGGTTACGGTAAGCCAACGTTAAGTGCTGAAGAGCAGGACTTTATAAATAATCAAGTTCAAACCGCATTAACCATGATCGACGATTTTGATATTGTTCATAATCGCAAAGATTTACCGCCAGAGTTGTGGCAGTACTTTAAAGAGCAAGGTTTTTTTGCGTTAATTATTCCTAAAAAATTTGGTGGTCGTGAGTTTTCTGCTTATGCAAACTCAACCATAGTAGCAAAAATTGCTACGCGCAGTGTCAGTGCGGCGGTTACCGTTATGGTGCCTAATTCTTTAGGCCCTGGTGAGTTACTAACGCATTATGGTACTAAAGAACAAAAAGAACGTTGGTTACCTTCATTGGCTGTGGGTAAAGATATTCCATGTTTCGCATTAACAGGCCCAGAAGCGGGCAGTGATGCTGGTGCTATTCCTGATGTCGGTATTGTGTGTCGCCGTGAGTTTGAAGGCGAAGAAACATTAGGCTTAAGTTTAACCTGGAACAAGCGTTACATTACTTTGGCTCCTGTCGCGACGGTTTTGGGATTGGCCTTTCAAATGCGTGATCCTGACGGATTGTTAGGTGATGTTAAAAATATAGGGATCACCTGTGCGCTTATCCCGACAGATCATCAAGGTGTTGAAATCGGTCGTCGTCACAACCCATTAATGATGGCGTTTATGAACGGGACAACCAGTGGTGAAGATGTGTTCATTCCATTGGATTGGATTATTGGTGGACCACAGTTTGCCGGCAAAGGTTGGCGTATGCTGGTTGAATGTTTGTCTGCTGGGCGCGGTATTTCATTACCTGCACTCGCTACGGCATCTGGCCATGTGGCGACCAAAACGACCACTGCTTATAGTTATGTTCGTCAACAGTTCGGTATGCCAATCGGACATTTTGAAGGCGTACAAGAAGCTACAGCGCGAATTATCGCTAATACTTACCAACTTGAAGCTGCTCGTCGTTTAACTACCCAAGGTATCGACTTAAAAGTGAAACCTTCTGTGGTGACCGCGATTGCTAAATACCACATGACCGAGTTAGGCCGTGATGTATTAGAGGACGCGATGGATGTTCAGTCTGGTAAAGGTATCCAATTAGGACCTAAAAACTATCTAGGTCATGCGTATATCGCCACACCTATTTCAATTACGGTAGAAGGTGCAAATATCCTGACTCGTTCATTGATGATTTTTGGTCAAGGAGCAACGCGCTGTCATCCATATGTTTTGGCGGAAATGGAAGCCGCAGCAATGGAAGATGAGACATCAGCTTTAGATCGTTTCGATTCATTGTTACTGGGTCATATTGGTTATGCCATTGGCAATGCATTACGCTCATTTGGTTATGCATTAACCGGAAGTCGTTTAGGCAGTGCACCAGTGAGTGGTCCAACTCAACAATATTATCGTGATATGACGCGGATCTCTTCATCGCTTGCGATAATGACTGATTTATCGATGTTGATTATGGGTGGCGATCTTAAACGTAAAGAAATGATTTCTGCGCGAATGGGTGATGTATTAAGCCAGTTATACCTAGCATCTGCGACATTGAAATTGTTTGAAGATAATGGCCGTCAGCAAGATGATTTACCTGCTGTACATTATGTGATGACAGAGCGTTTACATCTAGCGGCAAAAGCACTTAATGATGCTATTCGTAACTTCCCGAGCAAAATCGCTGCGGTATTGCTACGAGTATTGATATTCCCATTAGGAAATCATTTCAATGCACCAAGTGATAAATATGCGGTTGATTTAGTTACTGGTATGCTCAAACCTGGACCTGCTCGTGACCGTATTACCTTCCTATGCAGTGATGTTGAAGGTGATGAAAGTGGTATCGCTGAAGTCGAGCAGGCTTTCTTGGCAAAATATGCTGCGAAAGATTTGTATAAGAAGCTAAAGAAAGCGCAACGTAGTGGCCATTTAAAATCTAAGCTGCCAATGCTTGAGTTATTTGAGCAAGCACTAGAAAAAGACATTATCACCAAAGCGGAACATAAACAGCTTGTTGAAGCAGATATATTGCGTTTAGCGGCTATCAATGTTGATGATTTTGATAAGATTTAATCAGAATTAATAAAACCCTTTAATGGTTTTATAAAACCTTTGTGTAAATAGCCCTGACTCTGTCGGGGCTTTTTTTTACTATGGCAAAACTAAATTAACAAGTTATCGGTCTGAGAAGATAAATACCAAAGTGCATAACGCAGAATATCTTAAAATACACCCATAAAAAAGCCAATCCGGAGATTGGCTTTCAAGTGCCGAGTCTACTGCAATATACCTGCTATTGAGTATGCCTCATGACATGCAATATCAATTAAGCAACGATCAATACTTTGCAAGTGTTAGTGCCACCAATGGTTTCCATCGCGTCACCTTTAGTCATCAGTACCATATCACCACTGACCAAATAACCTCTGCTAACCATACAGTTTAATGCTTCTTTAGCGAGCTCATCTGCAGGATATGCTGTTGAGTCAAACTCAATTGGCTGTACACCACGGTACATTGCCATGCTGGCCAATGTCTTTTGATGACGAGATAAAGCAAAAATTGGTAAACCAGAGCTGATACGTGACATTAATTTTGCTGTCGCGCCAGATTCAGTTAACGAAATAATGGCTTTAACGCCAGGCAAGTGGTTAGCCGCATACATGGTTGAAAGCGCGATAGTTTCTTCAACTGAAGAGAAACGCTGATCCATACGGTGCTTAGACACATTAACACTAGGATGTAATTCTGCACCTAAACAAACGTTCGCCATTGCCATAACCGTTTCTTCAGGGAAGTCACCAGCAGCGGTTTCCGCTGACAGCATTACCGCATCGGTTCCGTCTAACACAGCATTCGCCACGTCCATGACTTCAGCTCGTGTTGGCATCGGGCTTGAAATCATCGATTCCATCATTTGTGTAGCAGTGATCACGGCTTTGTTTAGTTGGCGAGAACGCTCAATTAAACGTTTTTGCACAGCAACAAGTGCAGCATCACCAATTTCAACACCTAAATCACCACGAGCAACCATGACAACATCTGAAGCGCGGATAACATCATCCATTGCTTCATCAGTTTCAACCGCTTCAGCACGTTCAACCTTAGCAACGATTAATGCGTAGCTACCGGCTTCTTGTGCAAGCTTACGTGCTAGGTCTAAATCAGCACCTGTACGAGGGAACGACACAGCAAGGAAATCAACATTGATCAATGCAGCCGTTTTAATGTCTGCCATGTCTTTTTCGGTAAGGGCAGGAGCGGTTAAGCCGCCACCTTTTTTGTTGATACCTTTGTTGTTCGATAACGGGCCAGCAACAGTAACAGTAGTAAAGACTTTATGGCCTTCAACACGGTCAACCTTCAGCTGCACACGACCATCATCAAGCATTAAGATATCGCCAATGACAACATCATCAGGCAGTTGCTTATAATCAATACCCACTTGATCCTGGTCGCCTTCGCCTTTAGCTAAGTCAGCATCGAGGATAAAGTTATCACCCAAGTTAAGTTTGATTTTTTTGTTATCTTTAAAGGTAGAAATGCGAATTTTAGGACCTTGTAAGTCTCCTAAAATAGCGACATGTTTACCCAATTCTTTAGCAATTCTACGAGTATCCGTAGCACGCTTTAGATGATCTTCTGGTGAACCGTGTGAGAAGTTAAGTCTAACGACGTTAGCGCCTGCTGCGATAATTTTTCGTAAATTGTCATCGCGGTCAGTTGCTGGCCCAAGTGTTGTAACGATTTTAGTTCTGCGGAACATGAGATACTCCGTTAATGATAAGAAAGATTTTGTGTTAAATAGAATTCGGTTATTAAAGTGCTCTTGTGATCTTGGCACTAAAATGATGTCACTATATTAACAGACATTCTCAGTAAATGTAGTAAAGTTACCAACAAAAAGATCGTTTTTAATGTGTAATTTATGTGACAGTTTCGCGGTTTTTACAATAAAAAAGGCCAAACAGAATAAAGTGTTTGGCCTAGTGAACAATAATTGATGGCTATTTATGAGCATTTACACGATCAAATAGAACTTAATTGTGTAATTATTTACCAGTTCTTTGGTAACCTTGGTGCAAAAGTCAGTTTAAAAGGTGGTTATTGTTGTTCAAACGAGCATAAAAATCACGGCTGTACATGAGTGTTAATGTTAACAACCCATCAATTTAGATAGTCATATCCTTGTTTACCCGAGATTCTTTCAATACTTCTTTTACGCGTTTTAAATTATCACGGAAACGCGGACCACGGCGTAAGGTAAACCCTGTCGCGAGTACATCTATGGTAACCAATTGCGCTAAGCGTGACGCCATAGGTAAGTACATGTCAGTGTCTTCTGGTACTTCCATAGTGACAGGCAATGTACATTCAAAAGACAGTGGCGAGTTACGTGCCGTAATGCCGATGACTGCAGCGCCGTTTTCTCGAGCAATACGCGCTATTTCAATCAGTGATTTAGTTCGGCCAGTATGCGAAATTAATACCACTACATCGCCTTCATTACAGTTAATGCAGCTCATTCGTTGCATTAATACATCATCAAAACAAATCACTGGCACGTTGAAACGAAAGAACTTGTTTTGCGCATCATGGGCCACAGAAGCAGAAGCACCAAGGCCAAAAAACGAAATAGTCTTGGCTTGAGTGAGAATATCAACCGCTTTATTAATTGCCGAAGTGTCTAAACTCTGACGAGCCGTATCCAGCGATGCCATTGAAGATTCGAAGATTTTTGTTGTGTATGACTCTGGAGTGTCATCTTCTTCAACGTGTCGACTAACATAAGGTGTGCCGTTAGCAAGACTTTGAGCCAAATGTAACTTAAAATCAGGGAATCCCTTAGTGTCTAATCGACGACAAAATCGATTGACCGTAGGTTCACTAACATCGGCCATCTTTGCTAAGGTGGCAATACTTGAATGTATCGCTGTTTGCGGTGAGGCTAATATGACTTCGGCAACTTTACGTTCAGATTTACTAAATTGGGTAAGGCTTTTTTGAACCTTTTCAAGGGTATTCATAAGCAAGCATCCGCTAGAAAGTAGCTAAAAAGTAGGTAATGTAATTTTATATCATAACTTACAGGAATTACGTGAATTAAGTTATTTATTTACCGTTGATTATCAACTGTAGTTATTTTTCACGACATCGATCACGATTAAATGATTTGTAAGCCTTGGTGTTGGTGGAAAATCATAGCAGATAATAGATACTTGTGACTAGGTTAACAACAATACAAAAATTGCAAATTAAAGATGCAATATTCAAATTCTGTTGTTATATTACAACAAAAGTGTGCTTTTATTCATCTACCGAATTCGAACATGACACACACATATAATTAGGAGAGCTTTCAGCAATGGGCAAATCAATTGGAGCTAAGGCTTGCGACTTCGTACTTTTCGGTACTAAAGGCGATTTAGCTAGGCGTAAATTATTACCTTCTCTATATCAGTTAGATAAAGCAGGATTGCTTGATAAAGAAACCAAGGTAATCGGAGTAGCAAAAGACGCATTCACTCAAGAAGAGTTTGTTGCCCTAGTTACTAAAGCATTAAATACATTTGTTAAAGACGAACTTTGCCCCACCACGTTAGCGCGCTTCCTGAGTCGTTGTCATTATATCGGTACTAATTTTACAGATCCTGAAGGTTATAGTGCCTTCCACGATTTACTTGAACCAAGTAAACGCGTCATGGTGAATTATTTCGCAACTCCTCCTTCTATTTTTGGTGCTATCTGCCGTTGTTTACACGAGCAAAACCTTATTCAATCTGATACCCGTGTTGTGCTCGAAAAGCCAATTGGTACTGATTTAGAATCATCGCATGTGATTAATGACCAGGTTGCCGAGTTCTTTAACGAGAATCAGGTTTACCGAATCGATCATTATCTTGGTAAAGAAACCGTTCAAAATCTCATTGCCCTGCGTTTTGCTAACTCTTTATTCTCTTCTAAATGGGATAACCGCACCATAGATCATGTCCAGATCACGGTTGCTGAAGAAGTGGGTATTGAGGGCCGTTGGGGTTACTTTGACGGTGCGGGTCAAATGCGCGACATGATCCAAAACCACTTATTACAAGTGCTGACCTTGGTTGCCATGGATCCTCCCGTCAATTTAGATGCTGACAGTATTCGTGACGAGAAAGTGAAAGTGCTTAAATCACTGCGGCCAATTAACCAAGACAATGTGTATGAAAATACCGTTCGTGGTCAATACAGTGCTGGTTTCTTAAAAGGTTCACCTGTTCCTGGCTATCTTGAAGAAGAGGATGCCAACACTCAATCCCACACAGAGACCTTTGTTGCTATCCGTGTTGATATTGATAACTGGCGTTGGGCTGGAGTGCCATTCTATTTACGCAGCGGTAAGCGTATGCCCTTTAAGAGTAGCGAAATTGTGGTGTACTTTAAAAATCCACCTCATAACTTGTATCGTGCAAGTTACCGCAATCTGCCACCGAACAAGTTAACCATTCGTTTACAACCTCATGAAGGGGTTGAAATTCAGATGATGAACAAGGTTCCTGGGCTTGAGCAAAAGCAGCGTCTACAAACGACTAAGCTCGATTTAAGCTTCAGTGATACCTTTAAAAACGAACGTATTGCAGATGCGTATGAACGTTTGTTGTTAGAAGCCATGCTCGGAAACCAAGCACTGTTCGTTCGTCGTGATGAAGTTGAGCAAGCCTGGAAATGGGTTGATGGCATCATTCAGTCATGGGAACAAAGTGGTGAAAAGCCTAAATCTTATCCTGCTGGCACATGGGGACCTGTGGCATCGGTCGCATTAATAACCAAAGATGGCCGTTCTTGGGACGAGTAGGGAGCTGACATGATTAAAGATACTGTATTTAAATCCTTCGACAATCCAGCTGATTTAGAAGCCAAACTAGCTGAGAAAATTGCCCAGCAACTACAAAATGCTGTGGATACTCGAGGCAAAGCCAGTTTAGTGGTTTCTGGTGGTTCCACACCATTGAAATTATTTGATTCACTTAGCCATAAAGTAGTCGATTGGGCTGACGTTTACGTCACTTTAGCTGATGAGCGCTGGGTTAACGCTGATGAAAAAGATTCAAACGAAAGGTTGGTTCGCCAGCATTTACTGCAGAATCGTGCCTCCAGTGCCAAATTTCGCGGCTTAAAAAATATGTTTGCAACCCCTGAAGCGGGTTGTGATATGACCAGCGAGTCGTTAGCTAATTTCCCGCGTCCCTTTGATGTGGTGATATTAGGCATGGGCACTGATGGGCATACATGCTCTTGGTTTCCTTGCAGTGCTGAACTCGATAATGCATTAACTACCAAAGATTTATGCGTTGCAGTCAATCCGACAACTGCTCCTCATGCACGTATTAGTTTGTCTAAAGATGCCATTTTAAATAGCCGTCAGATTTATTTGCATCTTGTCGGAGAACCAAAGCTAACTGTTTATCATCAGGCTCTTGAGAATGATGATGTTACCCAAATGCCCATTAGAGCCGTATTAGCGCAGCGTAAAACGCCCGTTGATGTGTTCTATAGCGCGTAAGGAGTTTTACCATGCACTCAGTAGTACAAGCCGTCACCGATAGAATTATTGCACGCAGTAAACAGTCTCGTTCAACGTATTTAACGGCCTTAAATGATGCCAAAGCAAAAGGTGTTCATCGTAGCGCCCTAAGTTGTGGCAATTTGGCTCATGGATTCGCGGCCTGTCAGCCAGCGGACAAAGACTCTTTACGTCAACTAACGAAAGCCAATATTGGTATTGTCACCGCTTTTAATGACATGTTATCAGCACACCAACCTTACGAAACCTACCCAAATATGCTTAAACAAGCGTGTATGGATGTCGGCAGTGTTGCACAGGTTGCTGCAGGTGTACCTGCTATGTGTGATGGTGTGACTCAGGGTCAACCAGGCATGGAGTTAAGTTTACTGAGCCGTGAAGTTATTGCTATGTCTACCGCGATCGGCTTATCGCATAATATGTTTGATGGCGCGCTACTACTGGGTATTTGTGACAAAATTGTACCGGGACTATTAATCGGTGCCTTAAGTTTCGGCCATTTACCTATGCTATTTGTGCCTGCTGGTCCAATGAAGTCTGGTATTCCGAATAAAGAAAAAGCCCGTATTCGTCAGCAATTTGCTCAAGGTCAGGTTGATCGCGCGGCGCTACTTGAAGCAGAAGCTAAGTCATATCATAGTGCTGGTACTTGTACCTTCTACGGTACGGCTAATTCTAACCAGCTAATGCTTGAAATAATGGGCTTACAGCTACCTGGCTCATCGTTTGTTAATCCTGACGATCCATTACGCGATGAATTAAGCAAAATGGCCGCGAAACAAGTGTGCCGTTTAACATCTATGGGCACACAATATACACCAATAGGTGAAATCGTTTCTGAGAAATCAGTAGTTAACGGAATTGTGGGAATTCTTGCAACAGGTGGTTCAACGAACCTGACTATGCACATAGTGGCAGCTGCTCGCGCCGCAGGCATAATTGTAAACTGGGACGACTTTTCTGACTTATCTGATGCCGTGCCACTGTTAGCGCGCGTGTATCCTAATGGTCATGCTGATATTAACCACTTCCACGCCGCAGGTGGTATGGCGTTATTAATCAAAGAGCTACTCGATGGTGGTCTATTGCATGAAGATGTGAATACTGTCGCCGGTCAGGGCCTACGTCGTTATACCCAAGAACCTCGCTTACTTGATGGTCAACTTAAATGGGTTGATGGTGTGACAGAAAGCTTAGACAAAGAAGTGTTAACGCATCTTGATACCCCATTCCAACAGAACGGTGGCTTGAAATTACTCAAAGGTAATCTTGGCCGTGCAGTGATTAAAGTGTCTGCAGTACCCGATAAAAATCGTGTAGTAGAAGGACCTGCGATTGTCATTGATGATCAAAACAAGCTTGATGCGCTATTTCAGGCCGGTGAGCTTGATCGAGACTGTGTTGTTGTCGTCAGAGGCCAAGGCCCTAAAGCTAATGGTATGCCAGAGCTGCACAAGCTCACACCATATCTTGGCACTCTGCAAGACAAAGGTTTTAAAGTTGCATTAGTGACCGACGGCCGTATGTCTGGTGCCTCAGGTAAAGTTCCTGCAGCAATTCATTTAACTCCAGAAGCGCTTGACGGTGGTTTGATAGCCAAAGTTGAAAATGGCGATGTGATCCGAGTTGATGCTTCAACAGGTGAGTTAACCCTGTTTGTTGATGAGAAAACACTGGCAAGCAGAACAGCAGGCGTGGTCGATTTACACCATTCAAGTTATGGCATGGGCCGTGAATTATTCGGTGCATTACGCAGTAGCTTAAGCAGCCCTGAAACAGGTGCCCGCAGTACACATGCTCTTGATGAATTATATTAAAAATAAAGGAAGTCGGTATTATGATTGAGCCTAATAACTGGTTACTCCAGCCACAAGATGTATTTAAACGCAGCCCGATTGTTCCTGTGATGGTGATTAATAAAATAGAGCATGCAGTGCCTTTGGCTAGAGCCTTAGTTGCTGGCGGTATTAGCGTACTTGAAGTAACACTTCGAACACCTTGTGCGCTTGAAGCCATTGCTAAAATAGCTAAAGAAGTGCCAGAAGCTTTAGTGGGTGCGGGAACTATTTTAAATCAGACCCAATTACAACAAGCAATTGATGCTGGTTCACAATTTATTATCACTCCAGGTGCAACAGTTGATTTGCTAAAAGCTGCTAAAAAAGGCACAGTGCCTTTAATTCCTGGTATCGTTAGTATTTCAGAAGTTATGGTGGGAATGGAGTTGGGTTATACTCATTTCAAATTCTTCCCTGCTGAAGCTTCTGGTGGCATTAATGCACTTAAATCTTTCTCTGGTCCACTGTCGGGCATTCGTTTCTGTCCAACAGGTGGCATTAGCCCTGCGACGTATAAAGACTACCTTGCACTGTCGAATGTAGATTGCATTGGCGGTAGCTGGATTGCACCTACAGATGCAGTTGAAAATGAAGATTGGGATCGCATTACCCAACTGTGTAAAGATGCTTTAGCAGCGCTTTAATCTTTACCAATGAGTTTACCGTTGAAAAACCAGCTTATGCTGGTTTTTTTATGTCTTAAATTTGGCTGGGGTCAGTTTGTAGGTGATATAGACGAGTTGAACGACTAAAAATTGTTAATTGTAAGTAACTTGTAATAACATAGCGCTACTTAAAAATGGGCGGAACAGCCCGTTAAATGACTTTTGTTAGCACAAGGATATTTTTATGGTGCGCTTTTTAGATCATATGGCCCATGGTCATCGTTTGTTGTTGTCAGCAGCATTGGCGTTATGCAGTATTTATTTTATTACTTTTTACTCCCCCCTTGTAGCTGCTAGCCCAATCCATGCTGAATTACCGAGACAATCTTTCAATTCTCAATGGCACCTTGGGGATCATCAAAACCAAGGCCTATTGGTTGACAATGTGCCTAATTGGGTTACACCAATAGCGTATGATTTACCAGATAAGGTTCCATCTTCAGAGCTTGCCGATGGGGTGTATTACTTGCTTATTGATGAGCAGTCTAAAGTCACCGCCGATGGCAGTCTAACTCAGTTTAATCATTATGCGACCAAAGCGATGACGCCCAAAGGCTTAGAAGCTGTCTCGCAAATTAGCATTACGTTTGATCCCGCTTATCAGAAAATTATTTTCCATAAGATGAATGTTATTCGGGATGGGGTGGTCATTGATAAAAAAGCAGACAGTGAATTTAATTTACAACAAGTCGAAAGTGGGCAGCGATTAATTTACGATGCCTCTAAAACGGCGAGCTGGTTTTTACATGATATTCGTGTCGGTGATATTGTTGATTATCAATACAGTATTGTTGGCACTAATCCTGTTTACCAAGGGATCTATTCAGATTCTCGACGTTTACAATGGGATGTTCCCGTACATCAACAATTTTTACGTATTATTTGGGGGAAAAAGCAACCGCTTAATTTTTCTGTAAATAATACTGAGATGAAATTTACGCAAACGCAATTAGGCAATGAAATTGATTATCAGCTGATGTTAAAAGACATGCCCGTGAGTAAGTATTATTCAGACGCTGCCAGTTGGTTTCATCCTTATGCTAGCGCTTATTGGTCTGAGATGGATTCTTGGCAACAGGTTAGAGAGTGGGCTCAGGCGCTCTTTGCGCCACAAATAGATCAAAATCAAGCAATTCAAGAATTGGTTAATCAATTCCGAAGTGCTGATACCCAAGCCGAACAAATCATGCTTGCGTTGAATTTTGTTCAACAAGATATTCGTTATTTGGGTATTGAAATTGGAGCCAACAGCCATTTACCCGCTAAGGCGAGCGATACATTGGCCAAGCGATATGGCGACTGTAAAGATAAATCTGTGTTATTAATTGCGCTACTTAGAGGATTAGGCATTCAAGCATCACCTGTTTTGGTTAATACCAAAGAGGGCAAGATCTTACAAGACTCCTTACCTCGAGCATCAGCATTTAATCACATGATAGTCAAAGTCAGCTTAGATAATAAATTTTACTGGTTAGACCCTACACTGCTGAATCAAAATGTTGCTTTACCGGTTGTGTTTCAACCCAATTATGGCTTCGCCCTTGTGGTTGGAGACAATACTCAACAACTTGAATTAATGGATTCAGCAGCAAGTGGTTCTCTTGTAGAGTTTCATGAAGTGTATGATTTTACACAAGGAGTTCATGGTGAGGGGAGTCTACATGTCACAACCACTTATCAAGGAGATCAAGGTACTCGTATTCGTGGACGATTAGCTGATATTGGCTTACAGTCTCTGTCAGACAATTATCAAAATTATTATAAAAATTCGTTTAATGATCTTGAAGTTGCTACGCCTATGTCTGTAAGCCAAAATACTCAAACCGGCACGACAATTTTTAAAGAACACTACGTAATCAAACAACCTTGGATAAAAGCTGACAATGGTAGTTTTGGTCTTAGCGTTTACGAAAGCCAAGTATCCCCCTACATTTCCATGCCAGAAAGTCATGGACCAAGAGTGTTGTCTTTGAGTCATCCCATTACTTTATCGGGTGATATTAAGCTTAAATTATTGGATCAGAAATGGACATTTGATAAAGAAGTTTTGAACGAAACTAACCCCTTTTTTGATTTTAATTACAAAGTGACATTCGATGACTCTATAAATGAGCTGACATTAGCATATCATTATCAATCGAAAGTTGACCGTGTCGAAGCCAATGAAGTTGATCAATATGTTGCAGCATTACGAAATGTCGCTGATGTGGGCAGTTTTGGTCTGGTTGATTATGGTACTGCTAATTCCACGACGGCCTCAGATAATGATTTTATTGATGATTTAGACACAGATTCACGTATTTTACTCAGCTATGTTTTTTGCTTTTTTATCGGTACTTCGTTTTGTTTAGTTTCCTGGCTGCGAGAGAAAGCTCCTGCTGATGATGCCCAGTTTTACCCAGTATCCACGACCAAAATGTCTGTGATGATCTTTATGACTCTTGGTGTGTATATTTATTATTGGTGTTATAAAAACTGGCAATATATTCGCACGCTAGAGCAATCGTCAATTTGGCCGAGGGCAAGAGCCTTTTTTAACGTAGTCTGGTATTTCCCATTGTTTGCTAAGTTAAAAGCAAACAATGATGCTAGAGAGCAGCCCAAAAAACTGATCTCAGAAACTACCGCCATTAGTTTATTCGTTGTTTATGTGATTGTGTCGATAACCTATTCAATGCGTGATGACTTTTATGTAGATGTGTTGATCCTCATTGTTACTTTTTTGCCGTTAGCGTTATACATTAACCGGATTAATGACAAAGCAGGAGCCGCATATCAACATAACTCTCGCTGGCGACTGCGTCATCTCGTCATAGGGCTGTGTGTTTTACCACTCTATTTGGTGAGTATTGCGTCAACTATTGGCTTGTCTAGTCAAGATGAGGTCATTGAAGGACAACGGTTGTGGAGCCGAGATATTGCATTTTTACGCCAACATCAATTGATCAGTGAACAAGAGCTACCGGTATTATTTTACAATCATCATTGGTTTAATAATCAAGTTGAAGGAAATGGTTTTAGTGCCACGAAGGTGTTTTCATATTGGACTGAAAATGGCAAGTTTATCTCGTATTCAGTGGCAATTGCTGATATCAAAGATATCACCACTGAGTTAAATGAACAAAAGGATCAATTATCCACCATCATGATAGAGCCTTTGCAAGGCGAAGCATTTAGGCTGGTTGTTTCCAATTCTAAAAACAAAGACAGTCAATTTGTTGAACAGCTCACTGCGTTGTGGAAAACGAGTCAAAATGAATAATTTGAATACATCGACTGTTTTAAGGTATTAGCACATGAAAACTATTGGCATGATCGGCGGCATGAGTTGGGAGTCGACACTCAATTACTACAAAGCCATTAATCAAGGAGTAAAGTCCGCGTTAGGTGGCTTACATTCAGCGAAAGTGTGTTTATACAGTGTCGATTTTGCTGAAATTGAAACCTTACAACATCAAGGTTTGTGGCAACAAACAGCATTGTTATTGACCGAGGCAGCTAAAGCGGTTGAAGCTGGTGGTGCTGACTTTTTGTTAATTTGTACCAATACTATGCACAAGGTTGCCGATGAGATACAAGCCGAAATAGGCATCCCAATTTTGCATATTGCAGATGCCACAGCCAATGCGCTACTTGCCGATGGTATTAGCAAAGTGGGCTTGCTCGGCACCCGTTTTACTATGGAGCAAGACTTTTATAAACAGCGTATTAGCGACAATTATCCTATTGAGGTTATGGTGCCGAATACGGAAGATCAGACCATTGTTCATGATGTAATTTATCAAGAGTTATGTTTAGGGCAGATTAATGAACAGTCTCGTCAGGCTTATTTATTGATTATTGATAAGTTGTTTGCGCAAGGAGCCGAGGCGGTTATTTTAGGCTGTACCGAGATTGCATTATTGGTGCAGCAACAACATACCCCAGTGCCTTTGTATGACACGACGCTAATACACGCTAATAGTGCAGTGAAGTTGGCTTTAGATAATCATGATGAGACCCAATATCTGATTATGCGCGAAAGCTAGTATCGGTTGCCTCGTTCTAATATCGATAGATAAAAAAACGCCTTACACAAGTGTAAGGCGTTTATCATTTCTAATGGCGCTTTTGGTTAGTCTTTGTAAGCACGGCCATAGAAGCTGTCGAGTAACACTTGCTTAATCTCGCTGATTAATGGGTAACGAGGGTTAGCACCTGTACATTGATCATCAAACGCGTCTTCTGCAAGTAGATCCAGTTTTGCAATAAAATCTGCTTCATTAACACCGGCTTCTTGAATCGATGCAGGAATACCAATGATCTTTTTCAGCTCTTCGATTTTATCTATTAGTTTGTCTACTTTTTGCTGATCCGTTTTGCCGCCTAGCTTTAAATGATCTGCAATTGCAGCATAACGGCATAATGCTTTAGGGCGGTCGTATTGACTGAAGGCCGCTTGTTTAGTTGGCATATCTGTCGCGTTAAAGCGGATAACGTTAGAGATTAATAATGCATTAGCTAAACCATGAGCCAAGTGGAACTCAGCACCCAGTTTGTGCGCCATTGAGTGACAAACTCCTAAGAATGCATTGGCAAAAGCAATCCCCGCTATTGTCGCACCATTGTGAACTTTTTCACGAGCGACAGGGGCTTTAGCACCTAACTCATAGGCATCAGGCAAGTATTTCACCAATAAATCGAGCGCTTGTAATGCTTGGCCATCGCTGTATTCGTTTGCCATTACACTGACATAAGCTTCTAACGCGTGAGTTATCGCATCAATACCACCAAAAGCAGTTAATGACTTGGGCATGTTCATCACAAGGTTAGGATCAATAATCGCGATATTAGGTGTTAATTCATAATCTGCAATAGGGTATTTTTTGCCTGTGATCTCATCGGTGACTACTGCAAACGGAGTCACTTCAGAACCGGTACCCGATGTGGTAGGTATCGCTACCATTTGGGCTTTAAGTCCCATTTTAGGGAACTTATAAATACGTTTACGGATATCCATGAATCGCAATGCTAAATCAGCAAAGTCGACATTAGGGTGTTCGTACATTACCCAAATAATCTTAGCCGCATCCATTGGTGAACCACCACCTAATGCAATAATTACATCAGGTTGGAAACTTTGTGCCACTTTAGCACCTTGGCGCACAATGGCTAAGGTTGGGTCTGCTTCTACTTCATAAAACACTTCAGTTTCTAGGCCCTGTGCTTTAAGGATTTTTAATGTCTCGTTGCAATAGCCGTTATTAAATAAAAACTTATCAGTAATAATTAATGCACGTTTTTTGTCGCTTAATTCTTCTAATGCGATTGGTAAGCTACCACGACGGAAGTAAATTGATGATGGAAGCTTATGCCACAACATGTTTTCAGCCCTCTTAGCGACCATTTTTTTATTAATTAAGTGGCTTGGGCCAACGTTTTCAGAAATTGAGTTACCGCCCCATGAACCACAGCCTAGGGTTAATGATGGTGCTAATTTGAAGTTGTATAAATCACCAATACCACCTTGAGAAGCTGGGGTGTTAATCAAAATACGTGCAGTTTTCATTCTAAAACCAAAGGTTTTAACACGTTCTGTCTGAGTGTCTTGATCGGTATACAAGCCTGATGTATGACCTATACCGCCTAAGGTCACTAAGGCCTCTGCTTTATCCATTGCTTCGTTAAAGTCTTTGGCTTTATACATACCTAACAACGGAGACAATTTCTCGTGGGCAAATGCTTCCGCATCATCAATATCGTTAACTTCCCCAATTAGTACTTTAGTATTACTGGGGACTTCAAAGCCTGCCATGGCCGCAATAGCTACCGCACTTTGACCAACGATATCAGCATTAAGGCCACCATTTTTAAGAATGACATTTTGCATCGCCGCAGTTTCAGCTTTAGATAAAATATGACCACCGTAATGAGCAAAACGTTCTTTAACTTGCTTATATATACTGTCTACTACAATCACGGCTTGTTCAGACGCACACACAACACCATTATCGAAGGTTTTTGACATTAAAATAGAGCTAACAGCACGTTTAATATCAGCGGTTTCGTCGATCACGATAGGAGTGTTACCCGCACCAACGCCGATAGCAGGTTTACCAGATGAGTAGGCGGCTTTCACCATGCCTGGACCACCAGTGGCTAAAATTAAATTAACTTTTGCGTGGGTCATTAATTGGTTTGATAATGCAACACTGGGTTGATCTATCCAGCCAATAATATCCTTAGGCGCACCAGCCGCTACTGCTGCATCTAATACTATTCTCGCAGCGGTAGTCGTTGAGTTTTTGGCTCTTGGATGTGGAGAAAAAATAATCCCATTACGAGTTTTTAAACTAATAAGTGCTTTAAAAATAGCGGTCGATGTTGGATTAGTGGTTGGCACAATACCGCAAATAATGCCGACAGGTTCGGCAATGGTGATGGTACCAAAGGTGATATCTTCGGAAAGAATTCCGCAGGTTTTTTCATCTTTATACTTGTTATAAATATATTCAGATGCGAAGTGGTTTTTAATCACTTTATCTTCTAATACACCCATACCCGTTTCGATTACCGCCATTTTAGCCAATGAAATACGCGCATCTGCAGCAGCAAAAGCAGCGGCTCTAAAAATGGCATCTACTTTTTCTTGGCTAAAGTTTGCAAATTCAGCCTGAGCCTTGGCAACGCGTTCTACTAATAAATCAAGTTCTTGTGTATTGGTGACTGTCATAGTGGTTTCCTTTAAAAACATTCAACAAAGCAGTTTTGCAAAACATTCTTTGTAAATAAAATTACATCTTCTAGTGGCTGTTTGTTGTGATGATGACCACAAAATCGTAATAATTGGTAATTTTATTACGGTTTAGGTGTTTTTAAATCAGTAATATCGCATCTTAATAAGGCTTTGATTTCACTATCACTTAAAACACCCTAGTACACAATACTATGGTTATTTATCTTAATTACAGCATGAAAGCCTTGTTTACATAACGAATTAACAGGCCTTCGTTGAGTGAAATTGGTTGGTATTGAAGCATTAGTCATTGTTTTATATTTAAAACGGTATGTTTCTTGTTCACTTTTATAAGTGACTCTGAAGCAAATTATTAACCAATGTAAAAATACAGCATTGAAATTTAATAATATTTTATTCCTTGCTAGGCTACATAAGCAATGCCTAAAGTTTGTTTAGCTTATTTAATTGAAGATTTGTGATTGACATCAATATTTATAAAAGGGAATATGCTCAGTAGAGGGGCATTTGCTCATTATGTGTTTTTAGAGCAATTGAATAGCTTTAGTGATCTATACACGCCTTATGCAGCATTAGTGGGCCTATCAACTATGACGATATTGGATAAATGATTGTTATTTGATGTCCAACAAGCTGTAAAATGGATTTATAGTTCTGATTTATAGCGTTAAGGCGGGTATATGAACACTGATACACAATTGATTATTTTTGACTGTGATGGCGTGATTATCGACAGTGAAGTCATTAGTGCCAAAGTGTTAATCGACAAACTCGCCGAGTTGGGCTGCACCATTGACATGGCGTTTGTACAAGAACACTTTTTAGGTTGTCAATTTACAACTGTAGCAGACAAGGTGAAGCGTTTATTGTCTACCAGCTTACCTCAACATTTTGAGGAAGAGTATCGACAGCAATTACTTGTAGAATTTGAAAAAAATTTAACGGTAACAGATGGCATCAAATCAGTATTGTCTAGCTTGAAAGTACCATATTGTATTGCAACCAGTAGCAGTTTACCCCGAACAACGAGAGCATTAGAGGTGGTGGGATTAACCGAGGTGTTTGGCAGTCATATCTTTACTGCAAGCCAAGTTAAACAAGGCAAACCTGCTCCCGATTTATTTTTATTTGCAGCAGACGCAATGGGCGTAGAGCCTCAGCATTGTTTAGTCATAGAAGACAGTTATTTTGGTGTAAGTGCTGCAATTACAGCCAATATGAACGTGATTCATTATGTTGGTGGTGGTCATATTATCGATCGCCTTGATAATGAATTACACCGAGTATCACAAGTATTTCCAACAGTGCCAGTATTAAGTCATTGGCAGAATTTTGATCGTTTAATGCCAGCATTAGTGCGTTGATAGTGCATAAAAGGGATAGCATGGATACCAAATCAAACTCTGAACTCGCAAGACTAGAGCAAGCTGCACGTGCTGCCTGGCTATATTATGTTGCTAAAAATACTCAAGATGAAATCGCTCAAAAATTAGAAGTATCAAGACAGTCTGCACAGCGTTTAGTTGCTTTAGCCGTGAGTGAAGGCCTAATTCAAGTCCGTTTAGACCATCCAATTGCTAAATGCATGGAATTGGGACATCAACTGACCCAGGCCTTTAACTTACTAGAATGCGAAATTGTACCAAGCGATCCCGCTGACAGCAGTTCGGTTCATGGATTAGCACAAGGTGGTGCGAGTGTATTAGAGCGTTATTTAAAGTCCGAACAGCCAAAGACGTTAGCTTTTGGCACAGGCCGCGCACTTAAAGCGTGTATCGATGAGTTACCTTCAATGCAGTGCCCACAGCATAAAATCGTATCGTTATTGGGCAATATGATGCTCGACGGTTCAGCATCTGCTTTTGATATCGTAGTGAGTATGGCCAATAGAGTACAAGCTAAGCACTACCCAATGCCGTTGCCCGTTATTGCCAGCTCGGTAGCTGAGAAACAGCTTTTGCATGACTTGGCGCCGGTAAAAAGTATTTTTGAATTAGTCAAACAAGCTGATGCGACTTTTGTCGGAATCGGCCACATGGGCATAGAGCCACCATTACTACTTGACGGTTTTATTAATCAGTCTCAGTTAGATGCATTAGTTAATAATGATGCGATCGGTGAAATCATTAGTTGGGTTTATAACCAACAAGGACAATTACTTGATAATTCAATCAATCAACTGGTGATGAGCTCACCGTTAAATATTGAGCGCTTCAATTAAATGCTGTTGTTGTTTGGCGAGGGAGTATTCTTGGCCCACAGTGTTTTCCACTTCGTTAACCGCATTTAATAGGGTTTCTTGATAGACCCAATAGCGCTGCTCTGTGGTTAAT